>JAHIPL010000046.1 GCA_018894615.1 Acidobacteriota bacterium
TCAAATCGTCACTCAAGCTGGAGGAGGAGGATTTCCTCAAACTCTGGAACAAAAGCGCCGCGCAGTCAAACGACCTCCTGCTGCTGGTCGCGGATGAAAAGAACAGGGCCTCATCCATCCTCGGCGACCTTCGCCTTCGGCTCCGGCCGGAAGGGCCGGTGAAGGAAAACGCCCATCTATTTGTCTGGATCACCGATTTCCCGATGTTTGAATGGAACGAGGAGGACAACCGGTTGACGGCCATGCACCACCCGTTCACGTCACCGCTGGAAGAGGATCTTCCTCTGCTGGACAGCCAACCGCTTCAGGTCCGGGCGAACGCGTATGACCTGGTATTGAACGGAACGGAGTTGGGGGGAGGGTCCGTCCGCATCCACGGCCCGGGCCTTCAAAAGAGGATTTTTGAAGCACTCGGACTGGAGCCTGAAGAGGCCGAACAAAAATTCGGATTTTTCCTCGAAGCGCTTCGCTACGGGACACCGCCGCACGGCGGGATCGCTTACGGGTTTGACCGGATCGTCATGTTCCTCTGCGGGGAGGGGTCCATTCGGGAGGTCATCCCTTTTCCCAAAACCACCAGTTCTCTCTGCCTGCTGACGGACGCGCCTGCAGCTGTCGAACAGAAGCAGCTGACGGAGCTGGGATTGAAACTCACGGAAGAAAAATCCTCCTGATCCTCAAAGGAGATCGTCTTGTCCCTCTTTTTTCAAGACGTCAACCACGTCTTTGACCTTTTGGTCCGCGGTGGAGTGGCAGATCAGCAGGGCGTCTTCCGTGTCGATCACGAGAAGATCTTTCACTCCGACAAGTGCGGTCAGCCGACGGGGGCTGTAGGCCAGGCAGTCCGTAGAATCCAGAGCAAGGACTTTTCCCCTAAACGTATTGTTCTGTTCGTTCCGGTCCCAGATGTCGGCCAGGGCTGACCAGGAGCCGACGTCCGACCAGCCGAAATCGCCCCGTCCCATCAACACACCACTCGCTTTTTCCATGAGCGCGTAGTCGATGGACGTCGCCGGGATCTGCCGGAACACCTCGCCCAACCGTCCGGCATCGCCGGACTTAAGGGCGTTTAATAGTGCGGTCCAGTGAACGAAGAATTCCGGAGAAAAGGTCTTTAGTTTGTCGGCAAACACGGAGGCACGCCACAGAAAAATTCCGGAATTCCAGAAAAACGTGCCCTGCTTGATAAAATCGCAGGCGAGCTCGTATTGCGGCTTTTCTTTGAACCGGACGACGGGGAAAAAATCTTCTCCTGAGTGAGATTGCGGGGCGTCCGCCTTAAAATGGATGTATCCGTAACCGGTGGCCGGATAGGTGGGAGGGATTCCGAATGTCATCAGGACCTCCTCCGATGCGGCCGCGGCGCCCCCGGCCGCAAGTTTTTGAAGAAAGCGGGAGGCGTCCACAATCAGATGGTCGGCGGGGAGGGCGGCGATTACAGCCTCCGGATTTTGGAGATAGACGGCGGCTGTCGCCAGCATGAGGGAGGGTGCGGTGTTGCGGCCCTCGGGTTCGACCAGGAGGTTGGATTCCGGAATGGAGGGAATCAGCTGCGCCAGAGCTTTCGACCGCTCTCTATTGGCGATGGTGAAGATGTCCTTTGAGGGAATCAAAGGAAGCAGCCGCTCCACCGTTTCTTCGATCATGGTTTTTTCGCTGATGATGGGAAGAAACTGTTTGGGTTTTTGGCGGCGGCTGAGCGGCCAGAAACGGGTGCCGATCCCGCCGGCCATGATAACGGCTCGTATGTCCATGGGAATTCCTTTATTTTTCCAGTTTTTGAATGATTCTTCTCAGAATGCCTTCCACTTCCTCCCGGATGAGAGCGACATCCTTTTCCGTCTCCCCTTCGTAACGCAGGACAAGGGCGGCCTGTGTGTTGGAGGCGCGGACCAGAGCCCAACCGTTGGGAAAGGTGGCCCGGACACCGTCGATATCCACAATGGGATACCTGGCCGCCAGTTCCTTTTTGACCTCTTCGACGATTTGGAATTTCACCTCTTCCGATGTGTAAATCCGGATTTCGGGGGTGGTAAACGTTGCCGGAAGATCGGCGAGATGGGAGGAGAGCGGTGCCTCCGTACGGGACAGGATTTCAAGAAGCCGGGCCGAAGAATAGACGGCGTCGTCGAAGCCGAAATACCGGTCGGCGAAAAAGATGTGCCCGCTCATTTCTCCGGCCAGAAGGGCTTTTTCCTCCTTGATTTTCTTTTTGATGAAGGAGTGGCCGGTCTTCCACATGATGGGCCGTCCGCCAAGTTTTTTGATTTCTTCGTAGAGGATTTTTGAAGCCTTCACTTCCGAGATGATGGCTGCGCCCGGATGCCGGGAGAGGACATCGCGGCTGAAGATAATCATCAACTGGTCTCCCCAGATGATGGCTCCTCTGTCATCGATGACGCCGATCCTGTCGGCGTCTCCGTCGTAGGCGATCCCCAGGTCCGCTCCGGTGTCCGCTACTTTGGCGATCAAGTCCTGCATGGCTTCTGGAAGGGTCGGATCGGGATGGTGGTTGGGGAAAGATCCGTCCATCTCGCAGTAGAGTTCGATCACGTCACAGCCGAGTTCGCGAAAAATGGGAACGGCCACCACTCCGCCCGTGCCGTTGCCCGCGTCCACAACCACCTTCAAAGGACGCTCCAGATGGATGTTGTCTACAACATATGTTTTGTATTCGGGCCCGATGTCGAAGGATGATACGGACCCCTGCCTTTCCTTAACAAACGCGTCCTTATCGATGATGTCGTAAATGTCCTGAATATGATCGCCGAACAGGGTGTCTTCGCCCAGCATCATCTTGAAACCGTTGTACTCGGGGGGATTGTGTGACCCCGTTATCATGATTCCCGCTTCGAGGCCTTTGTAAAAGATGGAAAAATAGAGGAGAGGCGTGGGAATAGTCCCCAGCCGGGTGACATCACACCCGGTGGACCGGAGCCCCTCTGTGAGAAACCCGGCAAAGGACGGCGAGCTCAGCCGGCAGTCCCAGCCCAGAGCGACGGCTTTTTTGCCGTGCTGCCGGAAATAGGTGCCGATCCCCTTCCCGATCGCGACGACGGATTCCTCCGTCAGGTCCTTGTCGACAATTCCTCTGATATCATATTGGCGGAAAATTTCCGGACTGACGTGCATCCTGTTCTCTCCTTTGTTTCTCTCCGGCGATGCGGGAATTCACGGCCCATTATAATGGTTGTCTCCATCAAAGCAAGTGTTTTGAACGGGATCAGGGATTGAATGTTTTTGATCGTTCCAGAGAGAGGAACTTCCTCTCAATGGATTCCCAATGGTAGCCCTGAACCTCCAGGATAAACTCGATGAATTCACGAACCGCTCCGGCCCCGCCTCGCAGGGAACAGATCATGTGGCTGTGTTTCTTGACAAGGGCGTGGGCATCCGCCACCGCTGCGGACAGTCCCACGGATTTAATGACGGATAGGTCCCCCAGGTCGTCGCCGATGTAGGCCACGTTTTCGGAGGAAAGCCCTGTGTCGGAAAGGATCTTCTGCAGAACGGCGCCCTTGTCCAGGATCCCCTGGTAAAGATGCTTCATCTTAAGGCGTGATGCTCGTTTCTCCAGTGCCCCGGATGTCTTTCCGGTTATGATGCCTGTCTCGATGCCGACAAGCTGGGCCATCAGTATCCCCATTCCGTCTCTGACATGATAGGATTTCAGCTCCTCGCCGTCGGGAAGAACAGTGAGCGTTCCGTCGGTCAGCGTCCCGTCGACATCCATTAAAATGAGGCGGATGCATGCGGCTTTCTCTCTGAGGTCCATCAGAACATCTCGGTCCGCCAGAGGTCATGAAGGTGAATGATGCCTTCAATTCCGCCTTTCTCGTTTTGAACGATAAGTGAAGTCACGCGGTTGTCTTCCATTTTTTTGAGGGCCTTTGTCGCCAAGTCGTCGCTTTTGATGGTCAAGGGATTCGGGGTCATGCATTCCCGGGCCTTTTTTGTAAAAAACCGATCCCCGTGCTTCTGCAGCATTCTTCGCAGATCACCGTCCGTGATCACTCCGAGGAGTTCTTTTTTCTGATTGACCACACAGGTCATGCCCAATTTCTTTTCCGTCATTTCCTGAAGAACAAAAGAGATGTCCGCATCCTCTTGAATGGAGGGCATGTGCCGTCCGCTGTGCATGAGGGAAGAGACCTTCAGAAGTTTTTTCCCAAGGACGCCGCGGGGATGATAAAAAGCGAATTCTTTTTCACCGAATCCTTTTTTCCGCATGAGGGCCACGGCCAGGGCATCACCCACGGCCATGGCGACGGTCGAACTGGCTGTTGGAATGAGGCCTGTCGGTTCCGCCTCCTTTTCGACCTTGGCTTCAAGCACGATGTGACTGTAGCGGGCGAGCCTGGACCGGGCGTTACCTGTGAGGGCGATCATTTTGATTCCGATTCGTTCTGCGAAATCCACGATTTCCAGCAGCTCTTTTGTTTCCCCGCTGTAGGAGATGGCGATGAGGACATCCTTTTCGCTGATCATTCCCAGATCGCCGTGCCCGGCATCGGCGGCATGGATGAACAGGGCCGGCGTTCCGCAGCTGGCCAAAGTGGCGGCTATTTTTCTTCCGACGAGACCCGATTTGCCGAGCCCTGTGACGATGACCCGGGATTCGCAGGAAGCGAGAAGGTTGACGGCTGCTTCAAAACTGTCATCCAGACGGGCGGCCAACGACTGGACGGCCTGTCCTTCAATGGTCAGGACGGTCCTTCCGATCTCAATGATATCGTCTTTTTTCATGGATCTCTTTCATTTTATTGATCCGCATCCAGGGCGGAACGGATGCGGATCAGGCTTCGCAGAAAAGGCTCTAAATCATTTAATAACAACGAGTTATGCCTGTCCGACAGGGCGGTCGGCGGATTGTCGTGAATCTCGCAGAAAACCCCGGCCGCGCCGGCGGCAATTCCGCAGCGGGCGATGAGAGGGATATCATTTGCATCCCCGCCGGAAGAAGTCCCTTCTCCTCCGGGTTTTTGTACGCTGTGGGAGGCATCGATCACGACGGGATAACCAATCCCGGACATGATGGGGATAGCACGCATGTCGACAATCAGGTTCTGGTACCCGAACAGCGTGCCCCTCTCGGTGAGAAGAATTTTGTGATTCCCAGTCGCCGTTATTTTTTGCACTGCGTTTTTTATCTCACAAGGTGACAGAAACTGCCCCTTTTTAAGATTGACCGGCTTTTGAGTGCGGCCGGCCGCCTGAAGGAGATCGGTCTGCCTGCAGAGGAAAGCCGGGATCTGCAGCATGTCGAGCACCTCGGCGGCGGGGCCGACCTGCCAGGTTTCATGGACGTCGGAGACAACGGGAACACCGGTGGATTCCCTGATACGGGACAGGATTTTCAGGCCTTTCTCCAGTCCGGGCCCTCGATAGGAAGAGAGGGATGACCTGTTGGCCTTGTCGAAGGAGGCCTTAAAAATAAAGGGGATGTCCAGCTTCTCACAGACCGATCGAATGCGGTCGGCGAGGAACAGGGAATGAGCCTCATCTTCAATGACACAGGGCCCGCCGATCAGGAACAGGGGAAGACGCCTGTCTTTCCCCGGAAGGGCATCAAGAAGTTTTTTTCCGGCAGCGATAGGCATAGCTTGCTCCTATGAAGGAGGTGAAGAGGGGATGGGGCTCCAGCGGTTTTGATTTGAATTCAGGGTGAAACTGGCAGCCGAGGAACCAGGGGTGATCTTTGATTTCAATGATCTCGACAAGGTCGTGGTCCGGATTTTTCCCTGAAATCACAAGCCCCGCTTCCCGCAGACGGGATTCGTACTCCGGATTGAATTCAAACCGGTGGCGGTGCCTCTCATGGATTTCATTCTTTCCGTAAATTCGTCCCGCCAGGGTTCCCTTCTCCAGGGTGCAGGAATAGCGTCCCAGGCGCATGGTCCCACCCAGGTCAAACACTCCTTTGAGCTCCCTCCATTTGAAGAAGATTTGATGAGGAGTTTCTTTGTTGAACTCCGTGCTGTTGGCGTCCTGCAGACCGGCGATATTGCGGGCGAATTCAATAGAGGCGCACTGCATTCCGAGGCAGATTCCGAAAAATGGGACATGGTTTTTCCGGGCGTATGTGACAGTCTGGATTTTTCCTTCAATCCCTCTGACTCCGAATCCTCCGGGAACAAGAATCCCATCGGCTTCCTGCAATATCTTTTCGGGCGATCCGTTTTCCAGCTCTTCCGCTTCAATCCAGGAAATGTTGACCTTGATCTGATGAGCCGCCCCGCCGTGAAACAGGGCCTGATTCAGGCTGATATAGGAATCCTGCAGCCCCGCGTATTTTCCCACCAAGGCGATATTGACTTCATCCCTGGGATTGTTCATGTGCCGGACCATGGTCGTCCACTTTTTTAAATCCCTGGTTTTCGGCTTTAATCCAAGCCGTTGAAGAATAATCAGGTCCAATTCCTCCCGGGCGAAGTGAAGGGGGATTTCATAGATGTTGTTGACATCCTTGGCCGTAATCACCGCGTTCAGGGGAACATTGGTGAACAGGGAGATTTTTCCCTTGATGTCTTTGTTGAGAGGTCTGTCGGTCCGGCAGAGGATGATGTCCGGCTGAATACCGATGGCCCGCAGTTCCTTCACGCTGTGCTGGGTCGGTTTTGTCTTGAGTTCACCCGATGTCTGCATATAGGGGACAAGCGTGAGGTGAACGAAGATCACATCGGAGCCAAGAGACAGCTTCATCTGTCGGATGGCTTCCAGAAAAGGGAGGCTCTCAATATCCCCCACTGTTCCGCCGATCTCAACGATGACAATATCATTATTATTCGCAACGGCGTAAAAGGATTTTTGAATTTCATCCGTGACATGCGGAATCACCTGGACGGTTTTTCCCAGAAACTTCCCTTCTCTCTCTTTCCTGAGAATGATTTCATATATTTTCCCCGCCGTCCAGTTGTTGGCTTTTGTCGTCTGCGTGGACGTGAACCTCTCATAATGCCCGAGATCCAGATCGGTTTCCGCCCCGTCATCCGTGACGTACACCTCGCCGTGCTGGAAAGGGCTCATGGTGCCGGGATCCACATTGAGATAGGGATCAAACTTCTGAAGGGTGATCTTGTATCCGTGGCTTTCGAGAAGACGGCCGATGGAGGCCGCGGCAAGACCTTTCCCCAGAGCGGATAAAACTCCTCCGGTAACGAAGATAAACTTTGTCATTTATTTTGTCTGATTATATCATGTTCAACAGTCTGAATATCTTCCGGATGATCCACATGATGAGGATGCTCCCCGGTTTCGATCACCTTGATTGTATACCCGTTGTCAAGAATCTTCAACTGTTCGAGCCGCTCCGTTTTTTCAAGAGATGAGGACGGGAGGACGGAGATCCTCTGCAGAAAGAATTTCTGGAAACCGTAGATCCCGATGTGAATCTGAAAAGAGGATTCCGATCCGTACGGGATGGGAGATCTGGAAAAATACAGCGCGTTTCCTTTTCTGTCGCAGACAATCTTGACGGCGTTCGGGTTCTCGAAGAGAGAGGGATCCGAAGAACGGAAGGCCAGAGTGGCTACGGGGATTGTTTCATCCTGGAGCGTTTCCACGAGAGAATCGATCATGTCTCCTCGTACTTGAGGCATGTCCCCCTGGATAGTGATGATGATGGGATGCGGGAGGGAGGAGGCCGCCTCCGCGGTCCGCTCCGTTCCGGACTGATGAGCAGGAGAGGTCAAAACGACTTCCGCGCCAAACCGACGGGCTGCTGATTCGATGCGTTCGTCATCTGTGGCTATCAGAATACGATCGAGGAGGCGTGATGTCCGGCAGCCCTCATAAACCCGCTGGATCATCGGTTTTCCAGCGATGAGAGCCAGCGGTTTTCCAGGGAAACGGGTCGAATCGAATCGAGCCGGTATAATCCCCGCTGCTTTTCTCAAACCTTCTGTTCCGGGTCGGTTTTTTTCGCGGGGGGGATGGATTCGGGTGCTTTGGACGACGTGTGGCACTCCGCCTCGAGAAAGGCGCCCTCGTCCACGACCAGTTTGGGAGAGGTGATCGTTCCGAACACCCGGCCCTTGGAATTGATCTCGGCCCTCTCCTTGGCGTGAATATTTCCCTTGACTTCGCCGTTGATGATGATGTTTCCGATCTGGATATCGGCTTCCACTTTGCCCTGGTCCCCGATGATCAGAATCGATTCCGAACGAATGGTTCCTTTAAATCGGCCATCTATGCGGAAGGAGCCTTTGAATCGGAGATCCCCCTGAATTTCCGTGTCCTTGTCAAAAAATCCGGTGATTCTGCCATCGTCAATCTCTCTAGGTCGTTCTTTCATGTCAAACTCCTTTGATTAGCTCAAAAATTCTGTTAAGGTCTTCCAGTGAAAAGTAGTGAATTTTGATGACTCCTTTTTCCTGTGTTCCGCTGATGGACGCCTTGGTTCCGAGGAGGCGGATAAACTCTTCTTCCAGGGCCTGAAGATCGGGATTTTTACTTTGTGCAGGTTTGGTCGTCGCTTGTTTCCTGAGGGCTTTAATCATTTTTTCGGCATCGCGCACGGAAAGCTTTTTGTTGACGATTTCCAGGGCCAGATGCTCCTGCAGCTCTTTATTTTCCAGCGTGATGAGAGTCCTGGCGTGGCCCATGGAGAGAGTTCCGTCATTGATCCGTTTCTTTACGTTATCGGGGAGCTTTAGAAGGCGGATGTAATTGGCGACCGAGGCTCTGTCCTTTCCCACTTTTTCAGCCACTTCGGCCTGGGTGCATTTTAACGTCTCCACCATCTGCTGATAAGCCTGAGCGATTTCGAGGGGATTCAGGTCTTCGCGTTGTATGTTTTCAATCAGGGAGGCCTCGATCTGCTTTTCCTCAGCCATTCGCCTGATCAATACCGGCAATTTCTTAAGTCCGGCCTTTTGGGCGGCTCTCCACCGGCGCTCTCCGAAAATGATCTTGTATTTCCCGTTGTCCACGACGACGACGACAGGCTGCAAAACGCCCGATGCTTGAATGGAACGGGCCAGTTCTTCGATGGCGCCGGGATCGAATATTTTTCGCGGCTGATTGGGATTCGGCTTCAACAGCTCGATGTCGACTTCCGCATACGAATCTTCTTTCAGAATGGTGTATTCATCGGACAGAAAAGCCTTCAGGCCTTTACCCAACGCTTGTTTTTTCATGATTGAGAAACTCCTCCGCCAAGGTCAGATATGATTGTGCCGCCTTGGATTTTATATCATAGAGAAGGGCAGGTTTTCCGAAACTGGGGGCTTCGGCCAGTTTGACCGTACGGGGAATAATGGAATCGTAGGTGACGCCCCTCAGCGAACCCCGAATTTCATCGGCCACCTGTTTGGACAGGTTGGTTCTCTCATCGTACATGGTCAGCAGGATCCCTTCGATACGCAGCTTCGGGTTGAGATACGCGCGGACCTGGTCCAGCATGCGCAGCAGTTCGGGCATCCCCTCCATACAGAAAAATTCCGTCTGAATGGGAATCAATATGGAGTCGGCGGCTGTCATGGCATTGATGGTGAGAAACCCAAGAGAGGGTGGACAGTCGATCAGAATATAATGAAACAGCTTGCGGACCTGCTCCAGGGCCAGGCGGAGACGGATCTCCCGTTCATCCTCGTTAAAGATTTCCGCCTCAAATCCGGACAGCTCGGGGCTGCAGGGACAGATGTAGAGATTTTCAAGATCACAGGGCCGAATGCACTCTAGGGTCGGCATTTTTTTCATCAGGGCCTGGTAGATGCCTTTGCGTTCCTCTTTTGGAAGACCGAGACCGACAGTGGCCATGCCCTGCGGGTCAAAGTCGACGATAAGAACCCGGCGCTTTTTTGTGGCAAGGGAGGCGGCAAGGTTGATGGCGGTTGTCGTTTTGCCAACCCCGCCTTTCTGGTTGGCGACTGCAATGATCTTGTTCATCGTTGTTACTTGTTCCACGTGAAACATTTTTTCCATGCTCGAAAATCCCTTGAAGCACGGAAGTATTTTAATCTTTCTTTTTCTTTTTTTGAAGCTTTAAATAAATTTGGATATTGGAAACAGCGGCGGGAGTGATGCCGGGAATTTTTTTCGCCTCTCCAAGAGTGGAGGGGATTTGTTTTTTCAGCTGTTCAACGATTTCCCGGCTTAGCCCGGGAATCCTTTCAAATGGCGTCAAAGACGGGATTTTTTCCCTGTCGCTTTTTTGAATTTTGGCGATCTCCCTATCCTGCCTTTTCAGATAGCCTTCATACTTGATTTCCGCCTGGAGGTGTCGTTTTTCTTCAGTTGAAAGGGGAGGCGAGAAAACCAGGAAGGGTTCCGCCGAGGTGAAGGACGATTCCGGTTTTTTCAGGTGGGTTCGAAGAGTGATTCTGTCTCCTTCCGGGAGAGGAAAAGGAGTTTGTTCAAGCACGGACATGGCTCGGGACAGGCGTTCCTGCTTCTTCAAGAAGACGGCGTATTCTTCTTTGGTGATCAATCCCAGGCTGTTCCCGTGAGGTGTCAGGCGAAAATCCGCATTGTCGATACGAAGCCGCAGCCTGTACTCAGCCCGGGATGTGAAGAGACGGTAGGGCTCTTCCACGCCGAGTGAGACCAGGTCGTCGATCAATACGCCGATGTAGGCCTCTTCCCGACGGAGGATAAACGG
Source organism: Acidobacteriota bacterium (assembly GCA_018894615.1). GTDB lineage: Bacteria > Acidobacteriota > Aminicenantia > Aminicenantales > Aminicenantaceae > JAHIPL01. The sequence continues at coordinate 10,601 of JAHIPL010000046.1, forward strand.
TTCGCTGTCCTGAAGCCTGAGGGAGGCGTTGATACCCGCCATCAAGCCCTGAGCCGCCGCTTCTTCATATCCCGAGGTCCCGTTGATCTGCCCGGCACAATAAAGATTTTGTATCGATTTGAGTTCGAGCGTCGGCCGAAGCTCCATGGGTGAAATCGCGTCATATTCAATGCCGTAGGCCGGCCGCAGAATGTGAGCGTTTTCGAGGCCGGGAATGGTTTCCAGTATTCGCTTCTGGATTTCGTAGGGAAGGCTTGAGGAGAGACCGTTGACATACACCTCCGCTGTGTCCGTTCCTTCCGGCTCAAGAAACAGAAGATGTGTTTCCCGCTCGGGGAATTTCACGATCTTGTCTTCGATGGACGGGCAGTACCGCGGTCCGATTCCGGAAATTTTGCCGCTGTAGAGCGGAGACAGGCCGAGGTTGTCTCGAATGACAATCCCGGTCTCTTTTGTCGTCCGCCCCATGAAGCAGACGATTTTGTTTGTAAGAGGAAAAGACGTTCGAAAGGAAAAGGGCACGGGCTCTTTGTCGCCTTCTTGAGGAGTGAAGCGGTCCCAGTCGATGGAGTCCCGGTGCAGCCGCATGGGGGTGCCGGTTTTTAACCGCATGCGCCGCAAGCCCATTTTTTGAATGGCATCGCCCAACTGGTCGGAGGACGGTTCATTTGCGCGGCCGGCGGAAAAATGGTGAAGGCCGATATGAATCACTCCATGAAGGAATGTGCCGGGCGTCAGCACAACGGCCCTGGCTGGGATGGAATGGCCTTCCTGTGTTTTCACTCCGCAGGCTTTCCCGTTTTTGATGTCGACGGCGGTGACGATTCCCTGAAAGAGGGACAGCCCTTCCGTATTTTCCAGGCGGTTCTTCATTAGGAAACGATAGCGCGCTTTATCCGTTTGCGCCCGCGGGGATTGAACCGCCCCGCCCCGGCTGCTGTTTAAAAGCCTGAAATGGATTCCCGTTTCATCCGCCAGTTGTCCCATCAGGCCGCCGAGGGCGTCAATTTCCCTCACCAGATGCCCCTTGGCCAGCCCTCCGATGGCGGGATTACATGACATTTGGGCAATGGTTTCGAGATGAGTCGTAACCAGGCAGGTGCGCCGTCCCATTCTACTCGCGGCTGATGCCGCCTCACAGCCGGCATGGCCGGCGCCGACGACGACGATGTCAAATGCTTCCATGCTTGCTTATTTCCCGACGCAGAACCGGGCGAAAATGTCCCTGAACACGTCTTCGGCCTGAATGTTTCCGGTCAGCTGTCCCAGCGCCGGAAGGCCAAGCCTGATTTCTTCAATGTAGAGCTCTTCCGAATAACCGGCCAGAACCATTTCCTTCGCTTTTTTCAAATGATCCCTGATGCACTGCAGAAGCAGTTTTTGGCGGAGGTGAAGAACCACCTCCTGTTCTTTTTTTATGGGGACGGTAAAATAGGCCCTCATTTTTTTCTTGAGGATTTCGATGTTCCGCTTTTCGAGCGCGGAGATTTGCACGATCTGATCCGTTGAAAAATATTCCGATATGCGAATGATGTCGGCCCGGAACGGCAGATCGTTTTTATTCAAGACAAGCAGGGTTTTTTCCTGCCCGTATTTTTTCATAAGGGCCAGATCATCCGCTGTTTCGGCTCTGGAGAGGTCTATTAAAAGAAGCACTCCGTCCGCTTCTTCCGCCAAACGGATGCTTTTCTTGATTCCTTCCTTCTCGACGGGATGAGAGGAGTCGGTCATTCCGGCGGTATCGATAATGGAGAAAAGAGCGCCGTCTATAAACACTTTTTCGGTTATATAGTCTCTGGTTGTGCCCGGGTGGGGTGTGACGATGGCCCTGTCCCGTTCGAGAAGAGAATTGAACAGGGTGGATTTACCTACATTCGGGGTGCCTGCGATCACCAGCGTGGTCCCTTCGGAAAGAGATTGACCGAGTTCATAGGTGCCGATGAGATGATTGATGCTTTCGAGCGTATCGTCAAGCGTCCGCATGATGGTATCGACGGAAATTTCCAGGTCGTCGTCCGGGAATTCAAGGGATGCTTCAATACGGGAGAGGAGATGAATCAGGCGGGTGCGAAAATTTTCGATTTGCCGGGATAGCCGGCCCTGCATTTGATTAAAGGAAATACGGGCCTGATCGAGGGAGGTCGCCGTGATCAGATCATGAACGGCCTCCGCCTGAATGATATCCATACGGCCGTTTATAACGGCGCGCAGGGTGAATTCGCCCGGATCGGCATGCCGAGCCCCTTCTGCAATGCAGAGACGGACGGTTTCCTCCAGGACAACAGGGCTTCCATGACAGCTGATTTCGACAATGTCTTCTCTCGTGTAGGACCGGGGCTTGGGAAAATATGTCAAAAAAGCTTCATCAAGCTTCTCTCCGCTTTCGGCGCTGTAAACGTATCCCAGAGCTGGATGATGCGGCTCGACCGAAATTCCGGACTTCGGCAGAAATATGTTCAGGGCGATGGGCAGCGCCCGGTCGCCGCTCAGGCGGATGATTCCCAGGCCGCTGAATCCAAACGGAGTGGAAACGGCGACAATTGTGTCTTCAAGCATGATATTCGAAGCTCATTCCATTGGCTGTTTCCGTCACGACCATATTCACTCAACTCCGTGGATCTCAAAGAAAGCAGGTGTTCAGTTGGGGGATTGTTTAACGGGGAAGATTTTGATCCGCTTGAGAAATCCCTCGTCGATGCTTTCCGTTGAAATGCCGGGGACCTGGTTGACGGCGATATGGACGATGCGCCGTTCATAGGGATTCATGTAATCGAGCACTTCATTTTTCCCTGTTTCGTGAACATGCCGTGCAATTTTGCTGACATAGTCCTTCAGTTCGCGCTCTTTTCGTTTTCTGTAAAAATCACAATCGGTCTGCACCTTTTTATCCGAAATTTTATTGAGGATGTGCTGGAGGGCAAGGAGAAGAGCTCCCTCCTTGCGCAGGAGCAGGTTTTTGTCGGGGCCGTCAAAGATGAAACACAGCATGTCGTTTTTTGATTTGACGTGGTATTTCAGATCCAGCGGAAAACGCGAAATGAATTCGTCCAGGAATTTTATTTCCAGAGAAGTCGGGCGCGGCGGTTCTTTCGGCCAGGCGGCAATGACGATTTCCTTGGTTTTAATGCCGAACAATTTGGTCTTTTCGGCGACGATCTCATAGTTGAGCTGGCTCCGGGAGCGCTTGAGGATGTGTTCGGCCAGGCCGATGGCGTCTTCCAGGTTGCGCCCTTTGAACTCCTGTTTTTCAAGCTTTTTTTCTTCGTTTTCCATGCTGGTCTCTCTTTTGCTTTTGCCGTATGCGGTTCATGATATATTGCTGTCCGATCTGCAGAACATTGTTGGTCAGCCAGTACAGGACCAATCCACTCTGAAAATTCATGAAGAAAAAAGTCATGACCACAGGCATGATCAGCATCATTTTCTGCTGGGTCGGATCGGCGGATGTTGGTGTCATTTTCTGGCTGATGTACTGGGTGATTCCCATGAGGATGGGAGTGACATAGTACGGATCCTTCATGGACAGGTCCGTGATCCACAACAAGAAGGGCGCATGTCTGAACTCGATGGCAACGGCCAGAAGGCGGAAAAATCCCCAGAAAATGGGAATCTGGATCAGAAGAGGCAGGCATCCTCCCGCCGGATTGATGCTGTGTTCCTTGTAGAGGGCCATCGTTTCTTCATTCATCTTCCGGCGTTGGGCGATGTCCTGCTTGGCTTTTTTATATTTGGCTTTGATCGCTTTGACCTTGGGCTGGATCTCCTGCATTTTGGCCATGGATTTGGTGCTGCTGTAGGTCAGAGGAAAAAAGATGATCTTGACGAGAATGGTCAGGAGAATGATCGCGATTCCCCAGTTGGGGATGGCGCCGTGAATGATTTTGAGACCTCTGTATAAAATTTCAGAAATAAAACTGAAAAGGCCGAATTTGACGATCTTTTTGGTCTGGTATCCCCAATCGGCAAGGATTTCCAGATCCTTGGGCCCGATGAAGACCTTTTGAACACGGTTCACGGCCAGAAAGGAATCGACGATCTGATCGGATTGTCTCTGAATGAATGCGGCGCTGGATTTTTGAAAATCCTGAATGAAGATGGCGGCGAAATAGTTGTTTTCATAGGCGGACCACTGTATGTAATTGAAAGCATTTGGTTTGTCCGGATTAACCTTTGCTTCGTTGATCCGAGCCACTTTGTTCTGTGTGAAAAACGCCGTTCCCGTCCCGCCGCCGAGCCTGTTTTTTAATTCCGCTTCGGTGAGGTTGCCGAAACTTGGTCCCCAGACGAAGGCGGCCTCTAGGGGTTGTCCACTGCGGCGGACCGAGAGGGAAACGTCGACAACGTAACTTCCGCCGGAGAAAGAGAAAATCTTTTCCACACTGTTTCCCTTGTCGTCGGCATAGATGAGCCGCAGTTCCGCCGTCTCCCCGTCAACCAATTCGATTTGGGCCATAGACGGCTGATAAACGGCGCGATTGACAAGGGTATCGAAGGATTCATCATCCGTGGTCAGAAACAACGGGTAGATCTTCGTTTCCAAAGAGCGCTTGCTGATCAGGTCGAGGTCTCCCCCTTCATCATCCTGATATTTTTTAAGAATCCAGCTCTTGAGAACCGCACCCTTATTGCTCCAGACCGCCCGATAGAGGGAGGTGTCAACAACGATCTCCTGTTCCCTTTCACCGGACACGGGTTGGAGGGGCTCCTGGACGGCGGCGGCGGGTTCCGTATCGGAGGACGGCGCCTCCTTCACAGGTTCCGCCTGAGGAATGGACAGCTTCTCCAGGGTTTCAACAGCGGGAGCCGGAGTCGGTACCGGCTTTTTTAAAAACACGGCATACCAGAGAAACATAACGGCAGCAGAGAGGACGATGGCGACTATAAATCGTTTTTCCATGAGCAGTTCCTTTATGGGACGGGATCAACTCCTCCGGGATGAAAGGGATGGCATCGGAGGAGTCTTTTGACACTTAAAAAAAGGCCTTTTTTCAATCCGAATTTTTCAATGGCCTCGTATGTATAGGCCGAACAGGTGGGATAGAAGCGGCAGTGCCGTCCGAGGAGAGGAGATAAAAGGGCGCGGTAGATTCGAATGAGAAAGAGAACCGCCCGTTTCATTTCGTCACCACGGTTGCCTGAATGGACTCGATGGCTCTTCGGTAATCGTTCCGGAGAGATATCCATTCGGCAGTCCGAATCCCTTTTTTTGGAATGAGGACAAGATCCACCGGGGATTGCAACAGGTCCTTGTTTGTACGAAAAAGGGTCCGCAGCAATCTTTTGATTCTATTCCTGTGTACGGCATTCCCATGTTTTTTACTCACCACGACACCCAGTCTGGAACAATCTGAATGGCGGGCCTGATAAATGAGAACAAAATACTTTCCTTTATATCGGGTTCCGTCTGCATACAATCCCTGGAAATCGTTTCTTTTTTTTATCCTCTCTCGAGGACGAAAGGTTTCATCCATTAAGCGGAAAGTCTCTTCCGCCCTTTTTGTCTGCGGTTTTTAATGACCTGCTGTCCGCCCTTGGTTTGCATACGGACTAAGAACCCATGATTTTTTTTGCGTTTTCGGTTATTGGGTTGGAACGTTCTTTTCATCTTATTCTTCAGCTTTCATCTGGGATTAAGGGAATATGTTAATAAACCGGCAGCCTTGTGTCAAGAGGCCCCTCCCTTCCGCCGACCCGCGGATTCTTGATGATCCGCACACTCCCGGGGAGGGCCCTCTCTTTTTTCCGTTGACGCGCATATTATCTTAACCTATAATGTTATCAGTCAAAATGAATCTTTTTAAAGTCGGCGATAAAATTATTTATCCCAACCAAGGTATCGGTGTTATCGAAGATATCCAGCTCGAAAGTTATTTCGGAGAAGAATTTAAGATTTACCATGTTCGGATTCTGACGAACGACACGCTGGTTCTTGTTCCTTTCTCCAACGCGGATGAAATCGGCATACGAAAACCGATCACCTCCAGCAAAGTGGATACCATTTTTGGTTTTATGAGCGAGGGGACCGTTGATGTGACGATGAACTGGAAGGGTCGTTACCGGGAGCATGTGGATCTGATGAGATCCGGAACCGTGCTGGATGTCGCACAGGTTTTTAAGGGCCTTTACTATCTCAATTCCATCAAACCTCTGTCTTTCAGGGAAAAAAAGATGATGGAAAAAGCCAAAGACCTGATAGTTACCGAGATTTCAGAAGTCTCGTCTCTTTCGGAACAGGCGATTGAGCAGCGGCTTTTCGAAAGCCTTTCATCCTGTTTTAAAGGTAAAGCGGACAGGTTGAATTTCTGAAATCCGTCTGTGCGCATTCCTTCACCAGGCCTTGTGTCAGCGAACTCGTTTGGGAGGCCACTTTTCTATCCTCTTAAAGATATTCCCGATATCTTGTTCATCCCGAGGATGAGAGGGAACAAGCAGAATGAAACTGATCGCCAAAAACAAAAAAGCATTTTTTGATTATGAAATCATTGATACACTGGAAGCCGGTGCGGTTCTTGTCGGCAGTGAGGTCAAATCCATTCGGGAAGGCCGGATCAGCCTCAAGGAGAGTTTTATAGAGATTAAGGGAGGAGAGACATTTCTCCTCAACTGCCACATCAGCCCCTATGAAGCGGCAAACATCTTCAATCATGAACCTCTGCGGGAAAAAAAACTTCTGCTTCACCGCCGGGAGATCAAGCGCTGGATGGGAAAGGTCAAGGAAAAGGGTTTGACCATGGTTCCGACAAAGGTTCTGATCAACGAGGCCGGAAAAGTCAAATTCGAAATCGCTCTCGTCAAAGGCAAGAGGACTCATCAGAAGCGCGAAACCATCCGGGAAAGGGATCGCGACAGAGAGATGTTGCGGGAACTGAAAGATTTAAAAAAGTAGAAGAAGCTTTAGTCCATGATGGCCCATAGGGGGGCATGATCGGAAGGGGTGGGGAAACGCCGTTTTCGAGGCCAGAGGTCAACGGCGATGTGTTTGAAACGCTTGACCAGCGGAAACGTGCAGAGCAGGTAATCGATCCGCATGCCTTCATCCCGCCAGATTCCGGCCGTTCGATAGTCCCACCATGTGAACGTCCGGTCCTTCGGGTGAAGAAAACGAAAAACGTCGGTCAACCCCCATTGGAGAAGGGATTCAAAAACCTCCCGTTCTTCCTTCAGGGTGCCGACTGCGCCCGCCAGATCTGCCGCTGCATAGACGTCCATGTCCCCCCGTGTGACGTTGAAGTCCCCTCCGATGATGATCTGGTCTTTAGAAGAGTACCGGGTTGAAAGCGTTTGAAGGAAAGTCTGGTACCAGTCCTGTTTGTAGCGGAATTTCTCCGTTTCCGGAATGTCCCCGTGGGGCACATAGACATTGATGATGTGCAGCTCGCCTATCCGCACAGCCATCAAGCGCTTCTGCTCGTCCCAGGGGGCATCACCAAACCCAAGCCGAATGTCCGACATCGGGATTTTGGAACAGACGGCGACGCCGTTGTACGTTTTCTGCCCGTAGACGGCACACTCGTATCCCAGGGCCTCAAAGTCAGCGAAGGGGAAGTGGCCCTCTTCTCCCTTCAGTTCCTGAAAAAGGAGAACATCGAGATCCTGCCCGCGAGAGTCGAGCCACTGGAGAATCAGGTCCCTGCGAGCCCTGATGGAATTGACGTTGAAGGTGCATATGTTCATCTCTTCTCCTCCCCCTGTCGAATTTGGCCCTCAAATTTTATCAGATCGGTGTGTCGAAAAAAAGCTTGACAGAATGGCACGGCCGCGTTATTATTGAAAACGGTTATCATTTTCATTAAGGAGCGAATGCATGCCGGGTCAGCACAAGTGGAGAAAAAGAATCGAGGGCCATATCGGTCGCTGGACGGCACCCCGGGAAGCTGTTCTTGACCTTTTGAGTCGGACCTCGGAACATCTGAGCGCCAAGGAAATCTACGCGGCTCTGCATGGAAAAGATCCCAGCATTGGATTGACGACCATCTACCGGACCCTGGACCTGATCAACTCGCTCGGTTTCATCCATAAGATTGTCATGCGAGACGGTCAGGCGCGTTATGAATTCCGGACCGACAAGGCGTCCGATCATCACCATCACCTCATCTGCACCCGATGCGGCCGCATCATCGATTACAGCGAGTTCGAGAAGGAGGAGCTGGAATTGATCAAAAAAACCGAGAACCGTCTTTCCAAAAAATACAAATTTTACATTTTGGATCACAGCATTGAGTTTTTCGGTCTCTGCGAAGAGTGTCGTTTGGAGGCCAAGCCTTCAGATTCATAATAAATCACTAACCAAAGGAGGTTAAGAAAATGCCTAGAGGAGATAGAA
>JAHIPL010000304.1 GCA_018894615.1 Acidobacteriota bacterium
CCTATTATATCCAACAAGCCGACCCTGTCAATCTGATAAGATGATGCGGGCGTCGACGATCAGACAGCCCCGGCCTTTTTCGAAAACGATAAGCGGATTGATGTCCAGTTCGCGTATGGCTTCGAAATCCATCACCAGCTGTGACAGCCGCGTCAGGCAGTCCTCGACGGCTTCGATGTCGTAGAGAGGCCCCCCCCTGTAACCATCCAGGATTTTGTATGTTTTTGTGGTTCGAATCATTCGTTTGGCGGACAGTTCCGTGACGGGCGCCAGTCGGAAGGAGACGTCTTCCAGGACTTCGACGTAAATGCCGCCCAGACCGAACATCAGAAGAGGTCCGAACTGGGGGTCTCTGTTGACTCCCAGAATGACTTCCTGTCCTTTTCCCACCATCTCTTCCACCAGGATGCCCTTGATGTCGGCGCCGGGTATCCGCCCGAGGACGCTGTCTGTGATGTCCCTGAATGTGACCTCGGCTTCCGCTGCATTTTGAATGTTGAGACGGACGCCGCCGAAGTCGAATTTGTGAATGACATCGGGAGAGGCGATTTTCATGGCGACGGGAAAGCCGATCTCCGCGCCGGCCGCCGCCGCTTCTTCGGCCGTCCGGGCAAGCTTAGAGCGGATGACGGGAAAACCGTAGGCCTGAAGAATGGAGTAGGCTTCATGTTCCATGAGAAAGGTGCGGCCTTCGCCACGGACAAAATCGATCATTTTCGCGGCCGTTTTCCTGTCGGCATCGTACTCCCTGATTCGGGTGGGAGGCTTGTTGAGCCACCATGTGAATTTTGTCAGTTCGGCCAGGACCCGTCCGGCGGATTCGGGAAAGCGATAGGTCGGGATGTTGTTTTCCTCCAGAATGTCGACCCCGCTCGAGACGTCGTAAACGCCCAGAAAACAGCAGACAACGGGTTTGCCGTATTTTTTCGCCGTCCGGACGATGGCATGAGCGACGGCGTCCACATGGGTGAAGGCCGTCGGGGTCAGGATGACCATGGCGGAGTGGATGTCCGAATCAGCGAGAAGTATATCCAGGCTGGCCTCATACTGCTGCTCCTGGGCTTCGGCGATGAGGTCAAGCGGATTATTCAGGCCGACGGCATCCGACAGGTGCTTTCGCAGGCGTTTTTTTGTGTCTTCCGAGAAGGGGGGCACCTTCAGCCCCTCGGTGATGATCGCGTCCGTAGCCAGAATGCCCGGGCCTCCCGAGTTGGTGACGATAGCCACATGAGATCCCTTGGGAAGAGGTTGGGTGGAGAAAGCCTTGACGTAGTCGAAAATCTCCTCCAGCGTATTGCCGCGGATGACTCCGCTCTGTTTAAAAATGGCGTCATAAACTCTGTCCGAGCCGGCCAGGGATCCGGTGTGAGAGGAGACGGCCTTGGCGCCGATGACGGTACGGCCGGCCTTGAGGGCGATCACGGGTTTGGGGCGGACGGGATGGTCGGTGATCTCCTTGGCAAGGGCCATAAATTCCCTCCCCTGAGAAAGATCCTCCAGATACATAAGAATGACGTCGGTCCGCTCGTCTTCGCGCAGATAGCGCAGAAGCGTGTTTTCATTGACCCCCGCCTTGTTTCCCATGCTGATAAACTTGGAAAAACCGACGTTGGCCTCCTTGGCATAATCGAGGACCGCCACACAGAGGGCTCCGCTTTGGGAGAGAAAGGCGATGTTGCCCTCGAGCGGCATTTGGGTCCCGAAGGTGGCGTTCATGGAGATGTCCGGGGCGGTGTTGATAACCCCCAGGCAGTTAGGGCCGATGAGGGAGATATCGTATTTTTGAATCACTTCCCTGACTTTCTGTTCGAGTTCGATGCCCCGGCCTCCGATTTCCTTGAAGCCCGCCGAGATCGTGATGACTCCTTTGATTCCCCGCTCGCCGCATTCTTCCAGTATGGAGGGGACAACAGGTGCGGGAACGATCACAACCGCCATGTCGACGGGATCGGGGATATCGAGGACGTTTTTGTGGCATTTGATACCCAGAATCCCGTCAGCCTTTGGATTGACAGGATAAACGATCCCCTGAAAACGGCTGTCGATCAGATTGGCCAGAAGCGAGAAACCGACGCTTCCCTGCTGACGGGAAGCGCCGATGACGGCGATGGACCGGGGGTTGAATATGGAATCCAGATGTTGCATGATTTTTCCTTTCCTCTATTCTATAAGGATTCGGTCTGGGACACAATCCAACGAATGGGAGGAGGTTTTGTCTTCTGGGTCATCGAGGTGTTGCCCAATCCGGTTGAGTCCTTCTGATTCTTCCGTCATTTCGGAGAATCATTTCAGCATTTTAAATCGGATGATTTATACAAAGCTAAAAATAAGGTAAGATACGAATGATCCGATCCCATTAGGGAGAAAGTGATTAGACTGGCCTATTCAGGTTAGATACACGTGGACGGAAGAGGAGAGAAAATGGCCGAGAGAGGCAATGGGCGATGGAAACGGCGTGATTTTATCAGGGGTTCCCTGATCGGTCTGGCCGGACTGCCGGCTCTGAAGGCCGCCGGGGCGGCAGCAGGGATTTCTCCGGGGATGCGGCCGGCAGGCGACATAAAAAAAACTCGTTTGGCGCTTGTCGCCACTGAAGACAGGACGGTCGGCGTCAAAACGGTTCTCGACCTGCTGGGAGTTCCGTCTGCAGGGGGCGAAGGTGTGTTCATCAAGCCCAACTTCAACACATCCGATCCGACGCCCGGTTCCACCCACAACGACACCCTGTCCGCCCTTGTCCGATACATGCAGGAACACGGTTCCGGGAGCATCACGGTGGGGGACAGAAGCGGTCCGGAACCCACCTCCCAGGTTCTCGATAAAAAGGGAATCCTGGACATGGCCTCCGATTTGCGTTTTGAAGCGTTGGATTTTTCCGCTCTCGATGAGCAGGCGTGGGCGCCCGTCAACCGTCCCGGATTCCACTGGGACGACGGCTTTTTTGTTCCCCGGATCTTCCTGGATTCACGGTATATTGTTTCCACCTGCTGCCTGAAAACCCACCAGTTCGGCGGGATTTTCACCATGTCGCTGAAAAACTCCGTGGGCGTCACTCCCAAAAAACTCATGCAGGAACTGCACGGAAAA
>JAHIPL010000047.1 GCA_018894615.1 Acidobacteriota bacterium
CCATGGTCGATGAACTCACAAAACGGATAAAGACTCATTTCCAGATCCCGCAAAAGCTCCTGGTCAGTGATATCGATCGGGAGATCCAGAATATAACCACATCCTCCCCAGAAGCCTATCAATTATATATTGAAGGGAGAAGGCTTTTTTATAACGGAGAATATGTAGAAAGCATCACCGTTATGGAAAAGGCCATCGAGATAGATCCTGAATTTGCGATGGCCTACCGATCCATATCAATAACCTTCGGTAACAGGGGGCTTTTAAACCGAAGGCGGGAGTATCTGGAAAAGGCGATATCATATAAAAGCAAATTATCTGCCAGAGAACAACATATTATCCAGGGAGACATCTATTTCAATTCTGAAAAAACTTACGCTGAAGCTATAAGATTTTACAAACTGGTCCTCAAGGACTATCCCGATGACACCATATCACTTCACAACACTGCCCTTATATATCAGAACCTTGAGGACTGGGACAATGCTTTCAAGTATTACGCCACATCCATCGCATATGAATCGGGATTTATTCCAAGCTACACCCAATATGCCGAACTTCTTATCAACCAGGACAGAATCACCGAAGCCCGGGATGTGTTGAACGGATATTTGGCCATATGGCCCGAACATCCGGACATCCGGCTTCTCCTGGCGTTCTCCTATCTCACCGAAGGCCGATACCCATCCGCCCAGAAGGAACTGGACAAAGCACCCGCGCTCTTTCCTGATAATTTCCGTGTCCCGGTCAACCAGGCCATGCTTTTTCACTATCTGGGCCGATTGGCGGAGGCCGAAGAGGAATACGGAAAACTGATGAATCATTCCGAACCGGAAGCCCAGTATTATGCCGCCAACGGCGCCATCGATATCGATCTCAGGCGGGGGAGGTTCAGTCAGGCCGAACAGACATGTGGTTTTGCCGTCAATATGGCCTTTCGCGTGGGGGTGAAATGGGCGGAATCGGAATGGAGGGCACAGCTCGCCTACATCCACCTGCGGAAAGGGCACCCGCAGCAGGCTTTGAAGGAGGCGGAACTGGCCCTGGCAGCGGCCGACGAGGTGGGGAATTTCAACAAAAAAAGAACGGCCCTGCTCTTTAAAGGGTTGTCCTTCCTTGAAATGGGACACCTGGACGAAGCACAGGCCGCGGCAAATGAGCTCAAGTCCTTCATAGAGGAGGGGATCAATCCGAAAAAGATCCGATTGTTTCATTTCCTTCAAGGGAGGATCGAAATGGCGAAGGGGAATGGGACCGGCGCCGTCGAACACCTGGAGAAGGCGGTCCAAAACCGGGATTTTGGAGGATTTTATCCCGCCTTCTATACGATCGAGAACCAGCATCTCTGGCATCTCTATTCACTGGCCTCTTCCTATTTTCAAATTCAGGACTACGCCAGGGCGCTGGTGATATGTGACGAGGCTCTTGGTTTGAACTTTCACAAGATCGGCTACGGCGATGTGTTGAGCAAATGTTATTATCTGAAAGGCCAAATCTTTCAGAAACTGGGACAGACACAAAACGCCGCGGCCAGTTACGAAAAATTCCTTGAACTCTGGGAAAACGCCGATGCCGGCCTGCATGAAATTACAGACGCTCAATCCCAACTTGCCATTCTGCGGTAAGGACAGCCGTCTCTTCATTCTTCACCCGAAATGGGATTCATCCCGGTTGGGGAGGATTCAGAGGATTTGAAAAAAGCGGTCGCGGGCATGGCGTTCGATCCAGGGCCGGTGGCCGCACTGCGGCAGCAAAATAAACCGGAAATCTTTAAGGACGGCAGACAGGGGGATTTCCACTCCTTCGGCGGGGTGGGGATCGTACGCGCCGTGAATGGCGGTTACCGGGCAGCGGATGTTTTTTCCCGCTCCGAGAAGCCGGCCGCTTCGTCTCATTTCATCCGCCTCCGGCCATACGGCGCTGAAAATATCCGCATCGATTTCAACAGGAGGAAATGCTCCATCCGTAGGAGGGAAGGGATCGAAGGCATCGGCCTTAGCCATCAGCTCTCCGAGCCGTGCCAGGGACCTGTTCCGCGCGGCCCTCTCCCCTTCACTCAAGCGCTTCAGCCGTTTCTCCAAAATCCCCTCCGCATACAGGCTTTCAAAGGGACCACTTCCGACGAGGACCAGCTTGTTCACAAGCTCCGGGTGCCGCGAAACGGTGAGCCAGGCCAGCCAGGCGCCCCAGGAAAAACCGATCAGGGTGAAGGGGCCGTTCCCCATCTCGCGCAGACAGGAGGCCAGTTCCCCGACCTGGCCGTCGACCGTCCCCGCCGACTGAAGCGGCTCCACCACACCGCCTTTCCGGGAGAGTTCGGCCGCCACCGGCGCCATTTCACCGGCCGCGCCCGGACCGCCGTGAATGACGCCCGCAACCCAGGGCAGCCTCCCGTAACAGCGGCAGAGTCCGGATACCGTTTTCAACCTCTCCTCCTCCCCTTAAAACAGGTAGAGATAAAGAATCTGCCAGATCCCGGATTCGTCCACCACTTCCTCTGTTTTGATGAGCCGGTCTTCCCAGCCGTACATTTTAAAACTGCTGCTGGCGACGAGGGTCCCTTTTGTGAGGTTCTTTTCCAGAAAAGGACGCAGA
>JAHIPL010000305.1 GCA_018894615.1 Acidobacteriota bacterium
ATTCCTCAGCCAGGCATTGAATGATGTGACCCGGGTGATGGCGGAGCCCGACGAAAATCCCAGATTGGCCATGATGCGATTGATCCACAGATAATCATCAGTAGATGGGTGATATATTGGCTCATATCCCTGCTGCATGACGCTCTTGTCGGGCGTGTAGTAATAGAGGGAAAAAGTCACCGAGACTCCCCGTTTGTTCGCCTGGCTCGACCAGAACGAGAATCCCGACAGGCATTGGGTCAGAACCTGGTTCCAATCGGAACTCGTCCAGGAATATGAATTTCCGTCGATGAGGCCGTTGCTCTCGATGAATAAAACACAGCAGGCGATTGTCCCGTCCATGACATCGGAATACCCGGGACTCAACAGGCCGCTCTCCTGCAGCCTCTTGAATTCGGCGCTCAGATCGACGCCCTTGTCCTCGAGGTTCGTAAAGTACGATTCAGGTTCGACGAACTGGGGATTGAGGGCATCATTGATCAGGGGCTCCCCCTCTCTCCTGAAGACGGACAATTCTCTGGCGAGTTTTCCGGATGCCACCGAGTTGAAAAACCGGACCTGGCTTATCGTCGTCTCGTCGGCATAATCAAGATCGGCGAGAGACAGAGGGGCCCGGAAGATCGCCTCGATACCGTGTTTCCCGATTAAATCATGACGGATCGCGGCCGGAATCCATCCCAGCATGGCATGAGACTTCGACAGCACGGCGATCGAGCCGCCCATCCGGTGAATGAAATCTCTTGTCGCGTTTATCGAATTCATATCTTCATGGCTGTGGATGACCAGGGTATAGCCTTGAATCCATTCAAGGGGACCATTTGGATTCATCTCATCGGATCTTTGGATTGAAGGAACGGTATTTACAAAAACAGGGAAAAAAAGAATGAAAAAGAATAGGCCTCTCGATATTTTTTTCATCAAAGAACCTCCGCTACCTGTCCCTGAATAATTCATAATGAAGATAAGAAATTCATTTTCAGCTGGGCTGATTGGGTGAGCATCTTTGTCCTCATTTTCCCCTTCAACCATCACAGGGAAATATAAATCACGGTAAAAAAGATGTCAAGGACAATCGGATGTCCCTCATGGTGAGCCGAAAATCACCCAGACCTCCCCTCCCACGTAAAGAGCGGATCATGAAAAGTACTCACTGCCGGCTTCTTCGGCCATTAGAAGCTCCTGAAAAGCGACTTGAGGCGGGGGAGGTCTCTCCGCGACAAATGTCAGCTTGAGATGGGTGACCTGACCCTTGTCTGGAATATGAGAAGTGACCCGGGCGATGAAATCCAGATAATCCATCCACTCACCCCATTCCTCCCGCCTCTTCGAATGGCACGATGGGCAAAATCCACGAGTACGACAGGAAAAGTAAAGGAGGCACTCCTCACCACAGTCCGGACACCTGATGCGGGCAAACCCTCATCCGGCGCCGGTATTCGTGAATCGATTCAGAACGAAGCCTTCTCCTTGATCCGGTCCTGGGCGATTTCCCGCATGAATTCCATCCCTTCTTCATTCTCCGAGATCTTGAGAAACTCCTTGAACCAGCGGACGGCTTCGTCTTTGCGGTCTGAATTGTCCAGGGCGTCGGCATAATCGAAACAGTCATAAACACCCAGCGTCTGCCCTTCGGCCGTCACCTTGTCGTAATAGGCGGCGATTTTGTCGAACATGCCCAGTTCTGAATAGGATTGAGATTGCTATTCTTAAAATCTCACAAAACTGAACTGACGTATTCCCCTTGTTTTCTTTCTCACAAATCATTATTCTAAAGCTATCGCAAAAGGAATCAGGGAAATGCAATGTTCGAGGTGCAAGCACTAGAATCCGGATGATTCCAGTTTCTGCGCCAAGTGCGGGGAGAAACTGGGAAAATCAGAAGACATCCAGGTCATTCATACACAAACCTATGAATCAGCGAAAAAGGAACTGACGACAGGATCGACATTCGCCGGCCGCTACCAGGTAATCGAAGAGCTGGGCCGGGGAGGCATGGGCCGGGTCTATAAGGGCTTGGATACAGAGATTAAAACCAAAGTCGCTCTCAAACTCATCAAACCCGAGATCGCGTCCGACAGAGAAACCATTGAACGCTTCCGAAACGAGCTCAAGACCACACGTGATATAACCCACAAAAACGTCTGCCGGATGCATGATCTCAACAGGGAGGGAGACACCTTTTTTATCACCATGGAGTATGTCTCGGGTGGTGACCTCAAGAGGTTCATCCGCCGGTCAAAGCAACTGAATATCAAAACCGCTGTCTCTATCGCCAAGCAAGTCTGTGAAGGATTGGCCGAGGCCCATAAACTGGGCACAGTCCACCGCGACCTCAAACCCAACAACATCATGATCGATAACGACGGCATGGTACGGGTCATGGATTTCGGTATCGCCTGTTCCTTCCAGACGAATAACAAAACTGAACCGGGAGTGATAATCGGTACTCCCGCCTATATGTCTCCGGAGCAGGCCGAAGCCGGAAAAATCGATCCGAGCTCGGATATCTACTCTCTGGGAGTCATCCTTTTTGAGATGATCACAGGAAGGTTACCCTCTGAAGGGGAGGCAGCGCTAAGTATGGCGGTGAAACACAAGTCTGAAGAACCGCCCGATCCAACAGATTTTAATCCCAATGTGTCCGAAGATCTCAGCAAGCTGATCCTGAAATGCCTGGCCAAGAACAAAAAAGACAGATATAAAAACGCAGAACAGCCTTTTGGTTTTCACTATTTCATGTTAACCAGGGCCTACATCGATAAAGGAATGCCTGAAGAAGCTGAAGAAATTGGGAAAAAAGGGAAAGCCTTGGGGACAACTGCTTGGATAGATTCGCAACTTATTTTTATCTATGCAAAGCGAGGAAAGCGGGAAAAAGCTGAGAAACTTCT
Organism: Acidobacteriota bacterium; assembly: GCA_018894615.1. GTDB lineage: Bacteria > Acidobacteriota > Aminicenantia > Aminicenantales > Aminicenantaceae > JAHIPL01. Next base: position 2,892 of record JAHIPL010000305.1, read on the forward strand.
CCAAGAATTGGAGGATCAATCGAAACAGAGATATATCCCCATGAGCGGGTATAGAATGGCATTTCATACGGGACTTGGGGAAATCGATGAATCGATCCAATGGTATAACAAAGCCTATGAAGAAAGAATACTGACTGTCCCATATTGGAGATTTGAGTCAGGCCTTGGTATTGTTCGCGATCACCCCCGCTATCAGGCTGTTATGAATGAACTTGGCTTGGATGATTGGAAACACAGACCAAGACTAGATCTTAAATAAGTCTGAGTGTGATCCGGTCCTTTCAAGGATCAGTTCATCACCTGTCCTGATACCAACTTATCCAGCACTATTTTGAGTTTGCTAAGATCCTTATTCTGTTTTTTGAGTTTCTTATAGTCCTTTTTAAATTGAGAGGTGTAGAATATCTTCAATTTTCTAGATCTTCAATCAATTCATCGACATCAGATACTCGATGGAGCCCAATCTTTTTCTCTGAATCGCGAAGAGTTTTTGCTGTAAGTTCATTCGGTATCTTGACTTCAAATGGAATTCCGTGATGCAACGTTACCTGAGTTAGATAGAGAGAAATAGCTTCGGACATAGAAATTTGTAAGACATTAAAAATTTTCATCGCTTGTTTTTTTATTTCAGGATCAATTCTTGCTTGAATTACAGATGTCTTTGCCACGATCTGTCTCCTTAATCTGTTAATTGTAGCGACAATGTCTTTACATATGCTATACAGATATTGAGACAAAATCAATCCTTTTTCTTACGCCACTCAATTCACAGACGGAGGACGCCGGATATTATTCTCAATTGACTGTTCATTTTATATTTTGTGATAGTTTTCAAAACTTGAATAACTCCAAAGATGAATAGATCTCTTTTCTGTGCCTATCCGGATAATTTGAAAACAAAGACCAAAACTAGGTCATAAATAATACAGGCTCATAGATTCAATAACTCGACAGGCCAATTGAGCGAAAGCCGACTGGAGAGTTCAGTCAAGAGTCCACAGAGAGAAACCTGAGAGCAAAGCCGATGCCAGGAGGTGGACATCGATGTAACCCAAACCTTTCCCCATAAAAGATAAGAAATTCATTTTCAGCTGGGCTGGTTGGGTGAGCATCTTTATCCTCATTTTCCCCTTCAACCATCACAGGGAAATATAAATCACGGTAAAAAAGATGTCAAAGACAATCGGAAGTCCCTCATGGTGAGCCGAAAATCACCCAGACCTCCCCTCCCACGTAAAGAGCGGATCATGAAAAGTTCTCACTGCCGGTCGTAAAAGGATTCGGTTAAAACGAAAGCGGCCTGGAGATACGATGTAGGGCAGAGCGGAAAACATTCCTTGCAGCTATAACACTCCTTCGAGGCTATTTCCGGAATGAACCTTATCTCCCGTCTTGCTCCACAGTCAACAAATCCAACAGCATTTGTAGGAGAGTCAATCTCTCCTATTACTACATCAGGAGTTATGCCAAGGCTCAGGCAGTGATGCAGCCCGCCATCTGCAGCAATGATTAAATCCTTTCTGCTCGGGACAGAACCCGCATTATGCGATTTTGGACACTATTTGAGAAATATATACCTACTGATCTGACAAAGATCATCAAAAGTAGCACGACAGCAAATCTACCGAGAAGCTTGGTTCTGAGACTATATCTCATAATTCTTCCCCCTTTCACTCATATGCTATGCTTGTTGACGGTGCTAATGCCGTTGCAGGAGCCGTCCAGGCTGCAGCGGCGGCCCCGGGAGTTATCGACAACGACGCCGTCCATCTGCGGCCTGAATCCGGTGTCGAACAGGATCTTGTCCGACTGGCCGGAATTCAGACCCCCGACGGCATGATGAAGGAAAAGAATCCAGACGGTCTTTTTGAAGAACGGCACAGGAAATCCCCCACTCGTTTCAATCTATGGGTTTCGTCCCCCGATGTCAAATGCGGCGCCCCGGGTTCCGGTTCCGGAATATTTTCCCTTCCCGATCGTCTGTAAAGGCGAAGAGGACATATAATGGGAGAGATGACCGGTCCCTCCACCAGCGACCCCGGAGAGCGTGCCGGCGAGTTTTTCAAAAGGGGGTTTCTTCGAAAAGGGATCCCTCAGGAGAATTTCGATCAGGGATTCCAGCCCCCGGCCGAAGTCCGGCGGATGTGATCTTTCCGGGCTCCCTAAAACTTGAATCCCGCTCCGATTCCCGCCTCGATTCCCCCGATGTCGATGCTGAAATCAGCCGGCTGCATTTTGCAGTTCGAATAATTCCCGAACAGATCAAAGAAGAAACTGTCAGTCACTTGAAATAAAACCCCGATTCTGGTGATGAATCCGAATCCGTCCTTGCTGACATCTCCGATGACATTTGATTCCTTGAAGATGAAATAACCTCCCCCGATTCCTCCATAGAACTGCAGCGTTCCGGCAGTCAGGAAATATTTCAGCCCGAATCCGATAGGAATGATCTGCAGTTTTGTCTCTTCTTTCGTGAAAGTCAGCTCGCCTTTCCGCGACAAGAATCTCCCGTCCGCCCAGAAATGCAGGTTATTCCAGATCTTGAATGAGACTTCCGCTCCGAACGCGAATCCCCCGCCGTATATATCCTTGAAGGCTTGCTCGGACGGGATGAAATAGTTCCCCTTCACCTCAAACGCCCCAACCGACGCGGTTACATAACCCTGCATATAAAAAACTGCAATGAAGAAAATTATTATTCTTTTCAATTTTATCCTCTTGTTCTACTTGATTGTGATTCTATCTGGATAGCTCTCTCTTCCATCGCTGTTGATGGCTACTATTTCATATACATTTTCAGAGTCTTTCCCGATATTTCTGTGCAAATAGTTAGTAACACCGGCAGCCAGTTCCGCAACTAAATTTCGCTGTCCGGAATTTATCAGAAAAATTTTATATTTGATTATCGTCAATTCCGAATTTTTCGGATTCGGCTGCCAACTGAGGGAGTTGATATATTCAGCCTGGGAAAGAGAGCGGTTTAGCACCTTTTTTCCCTGGAAATTTAAGGGAGCAGAGATAAAACTGAAATGGGCGAATATTTTTTTATTTCCGTTCACGGTGATTGTAATAGGATTTTCCATTCCCGTATAGGCTTCGCTCCATTTAACAAAGGCGCAGTACTGATTGGGAAATGCCTCGACCTTGACATCATCCCCCTGCCAGACCACGTATTTTCCCGGAGCTGGACTGGTGATGCCTCCCGCCCCGGAAATGACTTCCAGCTGGTATTGATTCAGGTCCCATCCGACCTGCCGGGCCGAATATGAACAGACATGGTTTCCATGGTTTCGCATGATGCAGGCCACGGAACCGGAGGGATTACAGCTGACATGCTCACAGTTGCCATTATAAATGGGCCTGTAAGAGTTACATGGAGCGCAGCTGGTGCACCCCCCGTATCCTTCCTGGTAGTATTCGTCGCAGGCCCAGAAGATATGGCCTGACTCGTGGGCCAGGACTCCCCAGGTGTCATTGAGGGACCAGCCGTTGTTTTTATAAAGCATCTGGAGATAAGGGCCGCCTAAATAGGCATAGGCGAATTTTCCGTTGGTGAATTTTTCAGGGGCGCCTCCATCGGGCGGATTGTAGGCCACGAAACAGGAATAGGCCCAATCAGTATCCGCATAATTCCTCAGCCAGGCATTGAATGATGTGACCCGGGTGATGGCGGAGCCCGACGAAAATCCCAGATTGGCCATGATGCGATTGATCCACAGATAATCATCAGTAGATGGGTGATATATTGGCTCATATCCCTGCTGCATGAC
>JAHIPL010000306.1 GCA_018894615.1 Acidobacteriota bacterium
CGCTGGAGGGAGGAGGCGGCCTGGTTCAGGGCGTCCCAGGTGAAATTGAGCTGTTTTCTGTAGTGCGTGGAGAGGAGAAGAAGGCGAACGGCGGTGGGATCGTTCCCTCTGTCGAGAATGTCGCAGAGGGTGTAGAAATTCCCCTTGGATTTGGACATTTTTTCGCTGTCCACGATCAGATGATGGCAGTGAAGCCAGTAATTGACGAACGGATGGCCGTGATAGGCTTCGGACTGGGCGATTTCATTTTCGTGATGGGGAAAGATATTGTCCACCCCGCCGCAGTGAATGTCGAAATGCGGGCCGAGATAGCGGGCGCTCATGGCCGAGCATTCGATGTGCCATCCGGGCCGTCCGGGCCCAAAGGCCGTTTCCCAGGAAGGTTCCTCTCCTTTTTGGGCTTTCCAGAGTGCAAAATCGACGGCATTCGCTTTTTCGTATTCGTCCGATTCGGAACGGCGGCCGGACTGAAGCTGGGCCCGGTCCAGTTTGGCCAGCCGGCCGTAGGCGGGGAAACGGGAGATGTCGAAATAAACCGATCCATCCTTCATATAGGCAAAGCCTTTGTCGATAAGGCCCTGGATCAGTCGGGTCATCTCCGGAATGTGTTCGGTGGCCCTGGGATACACGTCGGCCGGGGAGGCATTCAGGCGTTTGAGGTCCTCAAAAAAAGCGGTGATGAAGGGTTCGGCGTAGGCTTTCAGTGACAGGCCTTTTTCAGCCGCACCGTTTATGGTTTTGTCGTCGATGTCGGTGATGTTCATGACATGGGTCACGGCAAACCCGCTGAGCTGCAGAAACCGTTTGAGCAGGTCTTCAAACAGATAGGCCCTGAAGTTCCCGATGTGGGCATAATCATAAACAGTCGGTCCGCACGTGTACAACCCGACTTTCCCCGGGGTGATGGGCTTGAACGGATCCATCCGGCCGGTCAATGTGTTGAAAAAACGTATCATGACATCATATTAGCAGGAACCGTTTTTTTCCTCAATCACTACTCCTTCAATCCATCAAGTATAAATTCAATAATCCTGTGGAACAATCCAGCACTCATTATGAATAATCCATCACGGGTTGAAATAGGGCGGCGATTATGCCAGCATAGAACATCCGGAAACGATACCGCTGAAACAATGATGGGCGGATAAACGGACGATGGAAAAAAACATGACCGGATCACATATGAATTGTGTGGGCGTCCGTAGAGAGGATAAAAACAAGTGGGAACGGCGAGCCCCTCTTGTGCCCGGTCATATAAAGGAATTGAAGCGGGATGGCGTCCCTTTTGTCGTTCAGCCGTCGCCCATCCGGGTTTTTGAGGATGAGGAATACCGGACGGCCGGGGCGAAAATCAGCGAGGATCTGTCAGACTGCGCCGTCATTCTGGCCGTCAAGGAAATTCCGTTGGATCTGATTCGGAAAAACACCGTCTATCTGTTTTTTTCCCATACGATCAAGGGTCAGCCGCAAAACATGCCCCTTCTGAAAAAAATGATGGAAATGGAAACCACCCTGATCGATTATGAGCGCATTGTGGATGGAAAAAACAGCCGCCTGCTTTTTTTCGGAACACAGGCAGGTCAGGCCGGAATGATTGAAACGCTGCATGCGCTGGGGCGGAGATTCCGTCTCACGTCCGGGCCCAATCCCTTTGAAACGATCCGGCAGACCTGCAGTTACGAAAGCCTGGTCGAGGCCAGGGAACAGATCGAGAATGTGGGCCGAATCATCCATCGACAGGGGCTGGGGGAATTGCCCACGCCGCTTGTTGTCGGATTTTCCGGCTACGGCCGTGTTTCATCGGGGGCGCAGGAGATCTTTGATCTTCTTCCCCACGAGGAGATCGAGCCGAATGACCTGCATGATCTGGCTGAAAAAAGAAGACAGACGGACCACGGGCTGTTCAAGGTCGTTTTTAAAGAAAACCACCTCGTCGAACCTCTCTCCGGCCGGTCCTTCGACCTTCAGGATTACTACACCCGGCCCGAAGGATACCGCTCCCGGTTTGAACACGATCTGCCCTTTCTGACCGTTCTTGTCAACTGCATCTACTGGGCACCGCAGTATCCCCGGTTTGTGACCAAAAAGGCCCTTCAGGCGCTCTGGCGGAGGGAGAAAAAGCCCAAGCTCCAGGTGATCGGCGATATCTCCTGCGACATCAACGGATCCATCGAATGCACGGAAAAATCGACAACTCCCGACAGCCCCACTTTCGTTTATGATCCACAGAGCGGGTTCATAAAGGACGGCGTTTCGGGAAGCGGGGTGGTGGTGATGTCCATCGACAATCTTCCGGCCCTGCTGCCGAGAGAATCCTCGCTCTTTTTCAGCCGTTCTCTCAAGGAATTTCTTCCCTCACTGGCACGGGCGGATTTTTCAGGGCGGCTCGAAGACTGCCTGCTTCCGGAACCCCTCCGCCGGGCAACCATTCTTTTCAGGGGCCGCCTGACACCGGAGTATGCCTATCTCAATCGTCATCTTGATTGACAGGAGATAAAAGAAGGGTTAGTTTTGAATAATGAGGACTGGATATTGAAGAGAAAAGCGGCCGTCTCCGGCTCTTTTTATCCCGGGATTTCCTCCGACCTGAAAGAAATGGTGGAATCCATGATCCAGCCGGGCAGGGATAAAAAAAAGGCCGTCTGTGTGGTGTCGCCGCATGCCGGATTGGTCTATTCCGGACCGGTGGCGGGAGCCGTCTTCTCGTCCGTCCTTATTCCCGAAACATGTGTTCTTCTCGGGCCCAGCCACCGGCATTCCCCTGTTCCCTTCGCCGTCATGCGGGAGGGGGAGTGGGAAACACCTCTCGGCGCCGTCTCCATCCACACCGATCTGGTCGACATGCTCCTTGAGGACAACGACCTGACGAAAACGGATATCACCTGCCACAGCCAGGAACATTCCCTTGAAGTCCAGCTTCCTTTTCTGCAGTATTTTCAGCCGGCCCTCCGTTTTATCCCGGTTTGCGTGAGCTCGGAAACACGAATCGATGAGCTGGAACTGTTTGGAGAATCACTGGCCCGCTGCCTGAAACGAAGTGTTGAGGATGTTCTCATTGTCGCCAGTACCGATCTGAGTCACTACATCCGCAGAGAAGAAGCGCGAAGGCTGGATTTTCTTGCTATCCAACGCATTCTTGATCTGGATGCCGTAGGTTTATATAAAACCGTGCTCGGCAGCCGAATCAGCATGTGCGGTTATCAACCGACCGTGGCCGCCCTTGTGGCCTCCAGAGCTTTGGGTGCTTCCGATGCGGAGCTGATCCGGTATCAGACATCGGGAGACGTTTCGGGTGATTACGATCAGGTCGTCGGCTACGCCGGCATCCGTATCATCTGATTATCACGCCTTTCATTGACATTTTTTTGAGGAAAATGCTATCCTGGATTATTCACGGACCGATATGCGAGGCGCGAAAGGTGAAGCTGTATGTATATACCGCGAACCTGACGGAACGAAGCAGATTGGTGGGTTAGGTTGGGTCGGCGCCCGGAGGGTAAAAAAGGCCGATGTGTTGAGAAAATTGTATTTTTAGCAATATCAGGTTAACTTCCTGATATTGTTTGAGTAAATATGACATCGGCA
>JAHIPL010000307.1 GCA_018894615.1 Acidobacteriota bacterium
CGGCGCTTCCAGAACAGGCGGATGAACTGCTCTCTTTCCCGTGTGCTTTTGAGCCGGGAGAACACATCCTTTTCGGTTTTGGTCATGATGGGATTGACGAGATCGAGCCATTCCTTGTGGGCGGGGACCATTTGTTCATCGGCCGCCGACAGCAGGGTGGTCAGGAGAAACAGCAGGATAATCAACCGTTTGTGCATGGTACCGTCCTCTTAATAAAAATAGCAGAATCGTCGAATCGTTGCAATGCGGCTGGTTTTATATTATTTTGCTTTATTTTTTCCGAAATGTTGCATATACTTTTTATATCGGAAACAAATGATTCCAGGCAGAAGTGATTTTTCCCGAAGAAGAAAAAGATTTTCCGCACATTTCTGCCATTCCGGAGTTCTATGCCCGATCCAATCAATTTTATTCAGGAGGTAAAATGAGGGTTAAATCGCTTGTGTGTTTATTGGGGGTATTCCTGTTGATCGCCCCGCTCGCTTTGTCCCAGTCACGGGAGACGGGTGCGATCGGTGGGAACGTTCTGGACGATGAGGGCGTCCCGCTTCCGGGCGTTACGGTGTCCGTGACGAGCCCGAATTTGATTCGGCCGCGATCGATGATGACGGACGCCAGTGGGCAGTTCCGTTTTCCGGCTCTTCCTCCCGGTTTTTATGCCATCAAGGTCGAGCTGGCGGGATTCGGATCCCAGATCCGGGAAAACGTCCGCGTGACGACCACGGCAAGTTTGTCCATCGACTTCACCTTGGCGCCTGCGTCGCTGCAGGAGGAGGTGACGGTTGTGGCGGTGTCGCCGACGATTGACGTCAAGTCGACCGAGACGGCGTCGGTGACGCTGGGCTCGGACATTCTGATGAACATGCCCTTCTCGAACTTTGCCATGGACATCGTCAATCTGGCTCCGGGAGTCAATGACAACGTGGCCTACGGCGCGTCGTCGAGCACGGGGATTTCCTACCAGATCGACGGTGTGGATGTGTCGGACCCGGAGGCGGGCTCAGCATGGGTGTTCAACGACCCGAACATCGTAGAGGAGGCCAAAATAATGGGTGTGGGGCTTCCGGCCGAGTACGGAAACTTCACGGGGGTCATCTTCAACCTGGTGACAAAATCGGGAGGGAACGAATTCTCGGGAATGACGCAGTTCTTTTACCAGGGTGATAAGTGGTTGAACGACAACTATGATGCCTACATCGATGATTTTCCCGATCTTTCATCCTCCGGCGAGGCTATTTTCGACATCGCCGGCAACCTGGGAGGGCCGATCGTAAAGGACAAGGTGTGGTTTTTCTTCGGTGCCCAGTACTACCGCTCCAAAAACTATGTGACGGGATTTCCCGAGGCCGTCGACTACAAGCAGCCCCGCGGATTTCTGAAGCTCACAGCTCAGCTGACCAACAAGACCAGTATCAATTCCTTCTTGGAATACGACGCCTACAACGGCATCAACAGAGGCGCTTCGGTAACATCGGCCCCGGATGCCACGCTGAATCAGGTATCCCCTGATATCGTGGGAAACTTCAGCCTGACTCATATCTTCAGCGAACGGACCTTTTTTGATATTAAGGCGGCCTTTTTCCACGGCTACTACTACCTGGATCCCGAAGCCGGGGATGTGGCGGCCCATTATAATATCAATGACAACATGCGCTATGACAGCCGCGGTTATTTCTTTTATGCCGACCGCGACCGGATCCAGGCCAACACCAGTGTTACGCACTATGCGGAGGATTTCCTTGGCGGTGACCACGACTTCAAATTCGGCGTCGAGTTTGAATATGGGAACGTCCGTAACCGCTTCGGTTATACCGGGCCCAATGCCTTCTATTACGTGGACTATACCGGATACGGTCCCTACGGCTATTACTACACGGGCAACTACCTGGCCTATCAGTACGAGGGTTACGACACGAAGACCAAGTACACGCGTCTTGAGGGCTTCGTGCAGGATTCCTGGAAAATCGGTGACCGCCTGAACATCAGCATCGGGGCGCGCCTGAGCCAGTTGTGGGGAGGAGTGCAGACAAAGGGCAACGTGTACAACAACTTCCGTTTGGCTCCCCGGGTGGGATTCACCTACGACCTTCTGGGAGACAAGAGCACCATTCTCAAGGCGCACTTCGGGCAGTTCACCGAAGCCATGCTGACGGCCTTCCACGATCGTCTGAATCCGGCCAGCGCGTATCAAGATTACACCGGATTTTTCTGGGATACGATCGGACAGGAGTGGATTGAATGGTTCCGTGTTGAGTACGAAGATCTATACACGCTCGACTCGAATATCAAGCATCCCTACATGAACCAGTACACGGTGAGTGTCGAGCGGGAGCTTTTTAGGGACACATCGCTTTCGGTGACCTACATCAACCGCGAATGGAAGAACATTTGGGGGAGAGTCGATTCCAAGGGCGTGTATGAACCCGTCGAGGTCTTTATCCCTGAACTGAATAAGACGTTCACCGTTTATAATCAGACCAATCCGGGTGAACATGCCTATCTCCTGAAAAATATCGTCAAGGGAGATGCCAACATTTCCCTTGATCCTTACCGGAAATATTCGGGATTGCAGTTCACCTTCCACAAGCGCTTCTCGAACAAGTGGCAGCTGCTTGCGTCTTATGTATACAGCAAAGCCACCGGAACGTTGGACAACGGATTTGCGGATGACATCGGATGGGGCGGGTCGACGGACGATCCGAACTTCTGGATTAATGCCGATGGAGAGTCGACCAACAGCCCGACTCACCAGGTCAAAATTCAGGGGACCTACGTGCTGCCTTTCGGCATCCAGTTCAACGCCTACTTCCGGGCCATCTCGGGAGACACATGGACAACCCGC
>JAHIPL010000308.1 GCA_018894615.1 Acidobacteriota bacterium
CCATTAAATGGGGACAGGCATCTTTTTTTCAGAAATCTTTTTTTGAGTCGGTATCAGGTTTACAGGTAAAAATCTCCGTCCTTCGGGATGTTCATTCGCAGTAGATGCGGACCGATTCCTTGCCCTCCACATCCACCTGCAGGTCGTCAAGATTGCTCACCAGTTCCTCGATATCCTCCGGCTTGAGGCTGAAGATGTCCTTCTCGATCCCCTTTTCCTTCATGGCCAGGTTGACCTTTGAGCGGGCATCATGAGGGATGAACGCCGCCCATTTGAGCCCGGCTTCAAAGGAAATTAAATATAACAGGCAACCTTTTCCGGCTCCGAATCATCTATTCACTGTGAGGAAAATGATATGACCGGACAACCCGCCGCCTGTTCATCCGTCACCCGGGTGGATATCTATCCCCTGAGATATGATAAAATAAAGACGGCCGTCTTCGGCCCCATTTCAACGGAAGAGAGCTTAGACGTGACACAACCGAGTCCGGATGATTCTCTCGACGAACTCATCCGCCTTTCCCAGGAAGGGAACATGCGGGCCATGGAGATGATATACGAGCGGTTCAAGAGGCCTCTCTTCAATCTTGCTTACAGATACACATATGACAGAGCACTGGCTGAAGATCTTCTCCACGACATTTTTATCAAGATTTACAACAACATCCATTCCCTGGACCGGGAAAAGGCATTTGTGGGATGGATCTACCGCGTCGCGATCAATACCTGTCTCAGCCATTTGCGCCGGAAAAAGAGCGAAGTACAGAAGGCCATCTCACTGACCGACATGGATGACGTGACGGGCGACGTGGAGGATAAAAGCCGCGAAAAAATCCTCAGCAAACCCCTTGAAGAAGCCATTCGGGCGCTTCCCTCCAAACTGAAGAGTGTCTTTCTGCTGCACGATCTTCAGGGATACAAACACCGCGAGATTGCCGAAATTCTCGGCTGGTCCGTCGGGACCTCCAAATCCCAGCTGTTCAAGGCGCGGATGAAGATGCGTGCCTTTCTCAAAGGAAAGGACCTGTTATAGGAGATGACCATGAAATGTGTACAGGCCCTGGAAGGGATCAGTGATTACATAGACGGAAATCTGCAGGGCGGAGAGCGGACGGCGCTTGAATCCCATCTGAAGGCATGCCCCCAGTGCCGGGAGCTGCTGGCGGATTTTCAGAAAATTGTGGAAGAGGCCCAGGACCTGGAGTCGTTGGAGCCGCCTGATTCAGCCTGGAGTGCTATACGGAGGGATCTGGAAACCAGGCGTCATGCGGCCTGGAAAAAATCCCTTCTGCGAAAACGGCTGTTCGGCTTTCCGCTGATCAAACCCGTCGCGGTTTTCGGCGCCGCCCTTCTCCTTCTGATCGTGGCCGGCAGCCTGACCATCGGCCCTCTTTTCCGGCATGCCGGACCTGAGGAATTGACGGTCAATGGAGGACTTGCGCTGACCAAGCTGGCGGAAGCCGAAACCCATTACAAACTGGCCATCACAGCACTGAATGACGCCATGTCCGCGAGTGAGAAAGATATGGATCCTGAAATTCTGCAGGTTTTTCGGGATAATCTGCAGCTCGTCAATTTCTCCCTGGAAGAGTGCCGCCAGGCCGTTTCCCGGAATCCCGGGGATATTGAAACACGCTACTATATGCTGGCCGTCTATAAACAAAAGACGGACCTGTTGTCCAATATGATTTCATACGGAACGGAATCGGCTTCACGAAAAGAAACCGAAACCACACTATAAAAGGAGGCCCGTGATGACAAAAAAATGGATAGTATCGGCAGCAGCACTCACCTTTTTGGGCATGCTGCTTTTGAGCATCTTCCTATCGGCAGGGATCGCTGACACGTATGAGGAAAAATTCACCGAGTCCGTGGCACTGTCCAGAACCGGCAAGGTGGATCTGTCGAATGTTTCCGGTGACATCGTCATTCATACCTGGGGACAGAGCGAGGTTAAAATTGACGCCCGAAAAATCGGGAGAGCAAGCTCGGAAAGCTTGGCCAGGGAAAATGTCGGCAAGGTCAAGATCGAAATCGACAAAAACGGGGACACCCTGAGCATCAAAACCGTGTACCCCAAAAACACGAGAAACATCAATGTCACCGTTCACTATGAACTGACGATTCCCGACGGCGCGTCCGTCAAGGCGTCGAGCGTCAGTGGAAATGTTGAAGCTTCCGACATCGGCGGATCGGCAAAACTGACGACGGTCAGCGGAAATGTCGAAGCGAATAATATCAAGGGATTCCTGAACGCGGATTCGGTCAGCGGATCGGTTGTGGCTACCACGGTCGGAGACGGCGCAAACGTTCACTCCGTCAGCGGTGACCTGAAAATCAGAAATGTTGTCGGAGATGTGGATGGTGACACGGTTTCCGGCAGTGTTTTCATCGAAGGAGTGAAAGGTTCGGTCTCCGCCAAAACCATCAGCGGCGACACGGTCTTGAGTGGAATCGAGGATGCGACAACGGTCAAGGCTTCAAGCCTGAGCGGCTCGGTTCAGTATGAGGGGGATATCTTGTCCGGAGGCTCCTATTCATTCAAGGCTCACAGCGGACGCGTGGTCCTCGATCTTCCGTCCGATGCGGCCTTTGATCTCTCGGCGACGACTTTTTCCGGTTCGATCCGGTCTGATTTTGAGATCACCATGTCGGGCCAGATCAGCAAAAAGAGCATCCGCGGAGCGGTCAACGGAGGCGGCGCCGAAGTCAAAGCCAACTCCTTCTCCGGCAGCATCCACATTCGTAAAAAGTAATAGGTAATAGACAATAGGGGCCGGATAACTCTATCTCCTACTAAATAACTTTTTTCCAGGAACGTTGTCAGCCGTTCCCAAATATGGTAAAAATCTGTTATTAGTTCACTTCGGGGAGGATCTATGTTCCTTAAAATGAAAACAATCGTCATTCCGGCCGAGAGGCGGTTTTGAAGCACCGATCGCTCTTCGGGGATGACGGGGAAGTCGTCCGTGAACGGATGATCCTTTTTCTTGACACGGAAACGACGGGACTTCCACGAAACCGCAGCGCCCCCTATACGGATGTCGACAACTGGCCGCGACTGGTGCAGATCGCCTGGATGGTGTTTACGGAACCCGGGGAAAAAAGAGCGGAACATTCTTCCATCATCCGGCCGGACGGCTACACTATTCCGTTGGAAGCGGCCCGTGTTCACGGGATTTCAACAGAAAAAGCCCTGGCGGAGGGGCGGGATCTTTTTGATGTGCTGGAGGAATTTGCGTTAGCTGTCGAAAAAGTAGATTTGATTGTCGCTCACAACATGAAATTCGATGAACCGGTGATCGCCTCCGAGTATATCCGGACCGGTATCCCCAACCGATTTCTTGAAAAACCGCGGATCTGCACCATGAACGCCTCTACGGAATTCTGTCAGATTCCAGGCCCTTACGGTTTCAAATGGCCCACACTACCCGAACTTCACCACTGCCTGTTCAAAGAAACGTTCGAAGAAGTTCATGAGGCTTCGGCGGACGTCCGCATCTGCGCAAAATGTTTCTTTGA
>JAHIPL010000048.1 GCA_018894615.1 Acidobacteriota bacterium
CTCAGAGGGAAGAATCTATGTGCTCGGGGGGCATTTTTCAAAAAACAGCAGCCGGGATGTCTATGTCCTGAATGGGGAGACGGGGCGCCTGCTTGGAACCTTCACCCTGCCGGACACAAGCCACTGCATTCACATCGATGAGCGGGATCACCTCTTCGCCCGGGCCAATGATGGTGTGACTCTTAAAATGTTTAAGTTGTTGTTTTCGAAGGAGCGCCGGGAGTATGTTCGGTGAGAGGTTCGAGCATCGGTCAAATATTCTTGTTTCTGCCGGTGTTAAGTGTATTCCTGGTTTTTCCGATAGATTCCATTCCTTCCGATGCGGTTGAAAAGCATGAATTGCGCTTTCATGTGCTTCTTGTGATCGATGTGTCCGATTTTTCATGCCCTTCCTGTCTGGAGCTCATCGTCGATTTTGTGCGGGACATCCCCTCTTCCATCCGGAAAATGCGGACGGCGGCGGTCTGGCGGGTGTATAGTCCGGAAGAAAATGAGGAGTCCGATCTCAAAAGCCGGATCTGGCACAAAAAAATGCGCGGTTTTGCAGCGGCCAATGCCATCGATTTTCCGATCTGGATGATCTCGGAATCAGGATCGGAGGCCTGTTTCGGCGATGGAAGCCGCCTTCTCATCTTCCCTCCGCGAAGCGGTACGGTTCTCTCCTTCTCGTTTCCCCTCACCTTTGAGGAGCGGATTAATGTTCAGAGCCTTTTTGATGAATGGATTCAGGAGGGATTCCATTGACTCTCTCTTTAAAGCTGTGATAAATTCGGAATTCATTCGACTGAATCATTTAAGGGGGCATCATTATCCGTCATCCACCTTGTCGAAAACGACTGTGTTTATGGATATGGCTTTTAGGTGTTATTTTTCACCTTCCTCAATGCACGCCGATTCCTGTCAATCCAGAGCCCGTTCTTATATCTTCCCCTGATTGTCCCACCTCTGTTTCCCCATGTCTGGATTTTTTTCGTCTTGCAGATGAATACCTGTCAAAAGAAGGAACTTCTTCTGAAGGAAACGCTGACGCACTTACCGCCGCTGCGGAAATGCTGGACTGTCTAGGGCATACCGCCCCTCTGAATGAAACGCCTTTCCTGGTGAAAACCATACACCGGCTTCTGCTGAGGGCCAGAGAAGATCTGGTCCATGCTTCTCCCGGATCCACTCGCCAAAAATCATATAACCGATGTTTCAACAGGATTTATGAGGATGGGATGGCCCTGCAAACAATCTGGGCATCGAGGATCCTGAACCGGTTGAAGGAGGTTTTCGAGGAGGATGACTGGACAGCTCAGCGGGAAATGATCCGGTTGTATGGCGAAGTCGGGATTCCGGATTTTCAGTTGCCCCTCTGGGAGTTGATCATCCAATCCAATAGCGATGAGATAAAGGAGGCGCTTCTGAATGCCCTGGCCGCAACGGGCAATCAGACTGGAGCGACCCTTGTTTATGATGCGCTCAGAAGTTCCCCTCAGAGAGAATTACTGGATGCGCTTTCTCGTTTGGGTGTTCCCGATTTTTCAAGGAGGGTGTTCAAGTCCCGGAATGCTGTTGAACGTTACATGAAAAAAACTCGGCCGGAAAGGAATGATTTCCTGTTCCGTGAACGGTTTATTCAGTTTCAGAAGGAGATGGAAACGATCTTTGAGGGGTTGAGGCTGAATGACCATGAGAAATCCTTCTACAGAACCAAACTTTTTCAGGACCGCGGCAGCACCGCTCCATCGCCTAGTCAGAAATTCAGTTACAGAGGGATTGTTTTTGAGGAGGGCGACATCGTTTTGACATCGGGAACCGAGCCCGATTCCCTGTTCTGGGGATTTCTGACGGAATTTGAGGTTGGATTCAGTCATGTTCAGATCGTGACCTTCACCGATGAAGGATTTCCCGTCCTGGCAGGTATCGGTGAGACCATTCAATTCACCCACATTGAGGAGGCTCTCGGTGTGACGGGTGATTTTCTGGTCCTGCGCCGACCGGATTTGACGGAGGAACAAAAAAAAAGAATCAATAACGTTATCGCTGCCTATTACCGCGAGCGAGATTGTACCTGGTTTGATCTGTCCTTCGATAAAACGACAGATTATGCCTTTTATTGCAGTGAATTAATTTTCCATGTCTTTAACAAGGCGAAGATCCCTATGGATTGGGTGTTCAGCCGGTTTGCAACAGCGCTCATGGAGGAGAATGTTCAAAGGTTGAAAATAAGAACGAATGAATTCATCACCCAAGGAGACTATCTCCGTATGCCGGATTTCAGGTTGATCGGTTGGCGATATAATCAGGCGGCAAGGGAAAAAACGACAGGAAGAATTCTGGCTGAAATGTATTTTGAACGCATGCGCAGTGAACGGATGAACATCAACCGAGTACCGAATGCCCTTTGGTACAGATACATAACGATCTTTTACCGCATGATGAATGCTAGAAATGCCCGTCATTTCAGCAAATCTCTGGAATTTGCCATGGTGACTTTTTTCCTGAGTTTCAGAAAAATTTATCGCCATGCCAACACTCAGGCGGAGAAATCAGGTCTTCTTTTTGACAATTTGAGACTCTACAAGGAAAAGATGAAAACCTATTTCAATTCGGGTGCTGCCCCAGTTTTTCGTCGAATCTTTTCACTTTGATAATGTCATTTTGCCTTTGTAACGGAATAGAGATATTTGTGGCGTCCCGAATGACATCTCTGATGGACAAACCGTATGCGTTGTCCTTCAGCGTAAGAATGGCCAGAAGGATGATTTCCTCGGCTCACGACTGGAACGATGAATTCCGGTGATGTGATATAATACAAATAGAAATTACGTTCCTGCATTTGACAGAGAGGAGATCATCGTGAAAAAAATCGCCTGGATGCTGGTTTTTTGCCTGGCTCTGATTCCTCTTCAGGGCCAAAAACAGGAGAAAGACCAACCTTCATTCATTCCCCAGTCCCTTGTCATCAATATCGAAGTTCCTGTCCGTGTATTCAAGGACGGGCGGTTTGAAGACGCTTTGACCATCAAGGATTTTGAAGTGCTGGAAAACGGCGAACTGCAGAAGATCGAGGCCGTCTATCTCATCAAGAAAAACGCCGTCACGCGCAGTGAAGAAAAAGAACGATATCTTCCCCAAACTCAGCGCAGCTATTATCTCTTCTTTCAGATCAGCGATTACGACTCCCGCCTGGAAGAGGGATTTCGCTATTTTTTAGACAACATCATCTCGGCTGGGGACAGTTTGTACGTCATTTCTCCTCTGAAAACGTACAAACTGCGTGACAGGGCCCTCGATGTCAAATCCAATGAGGATATTGTCAAAGAGGTGCGTGATCTTCTTCGGAAGGACTGCCTCATCGGAAGCGCCGACTACCGGAACGCCTCCAGGGATTTGATCAATATCAGCAGAGCCATGGCGGCCAGGATGAAAGCGGACGCGGAAGGCGCCTCCTCTCCGGGCGAAGGAGCCGATCCCTATGGAATGGGCTATGATATGGGGGTGGCCGCGCTCGGATCAGAGGGGTCGGGAGGAATCGAGTTCATGCGGCAGGATCTGGATGAAATCCTTCTTTTATATGAAGGTCTTCTCAGCAAAATCAATCTTCTTCGAAAAATCGACAATCTGAATGTGATGGATTTTGCCAGGCACCTGAAAATGACGGACGGCCAGAAATATGTCTTTCTTTTTTACCAGAGGGAAGTGATGCCGACCATCGATCCGGCCATCATCAACCGTTATCTCGCTTCCTATCAGGACAATCCCTACATCCAGCAGACCCTGTCATCCATTCACAATTTTGAGCGCCGCGACATCCCCTTCGATATTGATCTGGTCAAGCAGTCCTATGCTGATTCCTCCGCCGCGATTCATTTTCTTTTTTTAACAAAACAGATGCAGCTCGTACCCGGCGTCTCCTTCACCGAATCCTCCGATGATATTTACAGCGCTTTTCGCCAGATGGCGCTGGCCACGGGAGGATATTTCGAGAGCACGGCCAATCCCGCCGCGGGATTCCGAAACGCGCTGGACGCGGCCGAAAATTATTACCTGATCTATTACACTCCCAAGGAA
Source organism: Acidobacteriota bacterium (assembly GCA_018894615.1). Taxonomy (GTDB): domain Bacteria; phylum Acidobacteriota; class Aminicenantia; order Aminicenantales; family Aminicenantaceae; genus JAHIPL01. The sequence goes on from JAHIPL010000048.1 coordinate 4,057, forward strand.
TATGTGTCCGACGGGCAGTTCCGAACCATCACCGTTCAGCTCAAAAACAGGGATCTGCAGAATCTGAAACTGGTCCACAGGGCCGGTTATATCCGCAACTGACGGATTCATTATATATTTTTTTATCACCTTCTGGAGGAAAATCGAATGCGCAAGATATGGATCACTCGATTCATGCCCATTGTCGTGTTGTTAATATTCCCGGCCGTGGTCGGTCACTCGGGATCTCTTTTCGGCCTGCCGTCGATGCCGGATGCGGAAGACATTTCCCTTGTTTTTGAAAACGTCCGAATCAAAACCGTCACCCTGGGAGAGTTTACCGGATCGGTGCTGGTGGAGAACGGAAAAATCACCGCTGTCGGTTCCTCCGTGGTTGTTCCGCCAGGTGCGAAGAAGGTGGATGGAACAGGAAAGGTGATGACGCCCGGACTCATCGATTCCCACTCCCACCTGGGACTCGGCCCGAGCGGAGGGATTACCGAGGACAACGAGACGACCAATCCCGCCACTCCGGAGCTTCGCATTATCGATTCCATTCACCCGGAAGGAGTGGCGCCCCACAGATTCTCATTCAGGGATGCTGTCCGGGAAGGCGTCACTACGGTTATCGCCCGCCCCGGAAGCGGCAATGTCATCGGCGGGATGTCGGCTGTTCTCAAGTTGCGGGGGGGAACGGTGGACGACATGATACTCAAATTCCCGGCGGATATGAAAATGGCCATGGGGAAAAAGGGAGGTTATGCGTCCAAGGGGCAGTTCCCCATGACCAAGATGGGAACGGCCTATGTTGTTCGAAAAGCCATGCTCGAGGCCGCCGATTACAAAAATTCTCTGAATAAATATGAAGCGGAAAAATCGAAAAACAAGGACGCGCTTCGGCCCGGCAGGAATCTTGGTCATGAA
>JAHIPL010000309.1 GCA_018894615.1 Acidobacteriota bacterium
CCACGGGGGCCCGGCCGGCTGCTTCACCAACAGCTTCCGGGCCGGCTATCACATTCACGCCGGACTGGGATATGCCTCACTTTCCCCCAATGTCCGCGGTTCAAGCGGCTACACGGATCGGCTGATGGAGGGCAACACGACGAGCGCCGGCGACGGCATCGGAAAGGGCGACTACCTGGATCTGATGCGCGGAGTGGATGCCGTGATCGAGCAGGGATTGGCCCTTCCCGATCGCTTGGGTCTCAGGGGGTGGAGCTATGGAGGGATTCTCGGCGGCTGGGCCATCGCCCACACCGACCGCTTCAAGGCGGCCTCCATCGGCGCCGGAGTCTACGACTGGACATCGGAATACGGTCCCGGATTCAATTTTGATGTCCGCCTGTGGCACATCGGAGGAACACCCTGGACCAATCCCGATGGTTACAGAGAACAGTCAACGCTGACCCATGTCGAAAAAATCACGACGCCCACGCTTCTCATTCACGGCATGTTGGACACCACGGACACCGAAAACCAGAGCATGATGCTGTTCACCGCGCTCAAGGACATCGGTAAGGTTCCGGTGCGCTATCTCCGCGTTCCCCGTGAACCGCACGGTTTCCGGGAACCCCGCCACCAGAGGATTCGGTATATCGAAGAGATCAAATGGCTGCAGAAGTACGTGCGGAACATCGACTGGAAACCATGGGAGCGCAAAACCGATGAAAAAACGGAAGAGGGAAAGGACAAGGAAGGCCCCTGATATGGCTGAATCGATCCTTTTGAAAGCACCTCCATGGAACTGATCCCTGACCTCTGGAGCCTTCTCGCCGTCTTTCTGATCACCCTGTGCGGCACACTGGTTCAGGGGACCATCGGCTACGGGCTGGGACCTCTCAGTGTCCCCCTCCTTGTTCTGATCGATCCCGGATTCATACCCGGACCGCTCCTTCTGTCGGCTTTGGTTCTGACAGGCCTGATGGCCTATCGGGACCAGCACTCCATTAATCTGAAGGGTGTTGCCTGGGCCGTTCCGGGGCGCATTCTGGGTTCCATTGGAGGAGCCTTCCTCCTGGGGATCATTCCGGGCGAAAAAATGGGAATTCTTTTCGGCGGAATGGTGATCCTGGCCATCCTGTTGAGCCTGAGCGGAATACGTTTGCGGCTGACCGGCGGGAATATTCTTTCAGCCGGAATTTTATCAGGGATCATGGGAACCACATCGGCCATCGGAGGGGCGCCCATGGCCCTTGTTTACCAGCGGCAGGAAGGGCCTGAAATCCGGGGAACACTGTCCGTCATCTTTGTCTTCGGCACCATCATCTCACTCACCGCCCTGGCTGTAATCGGCCGTTTCGGCCTGCCTGAAATCAAACATTCGGTCGTTCTTCTGCCCGGGGTGCTTTCAGGATACCTCCTATCCGGCCCTCTGACTCGAATAATGAACAAGGATTTCATTCGCCCCCTGATTCTGGGTGTGGCCGCGCTGGCGGGAGCCATCGTGATCCTCAAAAGCATCCATTGAGGCCGCCCGGCCAATCAAAAAAGGGCCCTTTCCCTGCTACGGAAAGGAAACGGAAAGGCAATCAGTTTTGAAACAACTGAAGCAGGTCGGCCGGTTTATCGAAAACAGCCAGAGCTCCACTTTCCAAAAGCTCCTCGCCGGTGCGGAATCCCCAGAGGACGCCGGCGGGAAATAAACCGGCCGCGCAGGCGGTTTCCATGTCCACATCCGTGTCCCCGACAAAAACGACATCCGAAGGATTTTCCCCCTGTGCAAAAACGATTTCCAGGGCGCCGTCCGGATTCGGTTTTTGGGGGACACCCGGTTTGGAGCCGGCAACGGCGGCGAAGGTCCATCGGGGAAGAAACCGTTCGACCACTCCGGGTGTATAGGTGTGCGGCTTGTTGGACAGGATGCTCATCCGGACATACCGGCGGGTCAACTCATCCAGGAGCCCGGGAATACCGGGGTAGGGAAACGTTTTCTTGTCCCAGTTCTGATGATAGACCGCGCGCATTCGCTCCGTCGCTCGCTCAAGAGTCCGGGCATCCCGCCGGTCAGGCGGAAGAGCGCGTTCAACGAGGTGTTTAATCCCGCGTCCGACAAAATATTTGTAGTTGTCGGATGAATGGACGGGGCATCCTATCTCCTTCAGAACGGTATTCATGGAATCCGATATGTCATCCAGGGTGTTGAGAAGGGTGCCGTCCAGATCAAAGATAACGCTTCTGAAATCGGTGCGGATATTATGCAGGAAAGATATGGATGAATTCATCGGAAATCAGGATTCCTTGAGGATTTCTTTTGCGATTCGCAGAAGTTCGGGCATGTTGAGCGGTTTGGCCATAAAATGATCCGCGCCCGATTCCTCGATGTCTCTTTTGAAGGTATAACCCTTGTACACCGCCGATATCAGAATGACAGGGATGTTTTTCAGAAGGGAATTGCTCCGGATTCTTTTTGTCAGCTCCATACCGTCGATGGATGGAATGAGCATATCACTGATCACAAGTCCCGGCAAATACGTCTGAACAAGGTCCAATCCTACGCGTCCGTCCAGGGCGGTCAGAACCTCGAATCCTTCGTCCATCAGGATCTTTTCGATAAGCCGTAAGGTCACCTTATCGTCTTCGATCACAACCACTTTTCGCATGAATATCTCTTTTCCCGTATTCACCGGGAACTATAATCGATTCAATTTCACCTGTCAATCGAGGGGATTTTTATTTCCTCCATCAAAAACAAATTTCCAGAACCCATCCGCCTGTTTTTTCCAAATCGTGCAGTAGAACCCGCGTTGAAGAATCTCCCCATTCCCCGGCTCATTGCCTACCAGTTTGTATTCACCCAGAGTGTACCCCAGTTCTCCGGACTTTGCGATCATAGCGAAGGTCGGCTCCGAGAGAAAAACGAAATCCCCTCTCTCGCTTCCCTCATTCAGTGTTTTAAAAGAAATCATTCCTCTGACTGGCTCTCCCTGGTGAGGATAAATCACCGCCTCCTCGTCCATAAAGGCCAGAAATGCCGTCACACGGCCTTCTTCAGCGGCCATTCGGGCAAAAGCCCTGTCCGTTTCCTCAATGTTTCAGGAGACACAACTTTTTCTCCGGAACAACCGATAAGAACAAGGACCATCAGAATCACAACCCGGTGAGACCATTGATTCATGAACGACTCCTTTCAGGCCGTCGGACGAAAGAGCTCTTCAACGGCCTTTTTTAATTCCAGAAAGAGGGGGATATCCTCGAGGCTGTTCGGCGGAGAAGCGAAGCTCTCAAGGATGCGGCGGTAATACCATTCCTGGCTGTTCTGTCCCTCATTGAAGCGCTGCCAGATCCGGCTCCCAATGTCCTCGTAGTCGGAGGTGATGGACCGCACATTGTGAAGCTTGTCCGCACAGGCTACGATTTTTGTGTCCATGTCGGCCTCCCTCAACACCTCGATGATGAGAGATTTGCGGACCATCCAGGGATCCGTTTTAACAGGCTCCGAGCAGCCCTCAACAATCCCCGCCACTTTTGATCCGAAAACGCGTCGAATATCATCAAAAGCCAGAGAAGAATCCTCCACGGCATCATGGAGAAGTCCGGCGATCACCAGATCTTCCGCATAACCGTAATTCAACAGGAGAACCGCCACCCCGAAGGGATGGGTTATGTAGGGGATGTCCGTGAATTTTCTCATCTGGTTTCGGTGGGCGGCAGCCGCCATTTCCACGGCCAGGTCCAGTCTTGTCTTTTGACTCATCTCTTTTTTTCCTGTCCTTGAAGCAGACCCGCGGAATCCATCCGACAGGATCCGGTAATATCATTCCCGGCTCTGACGGCACCCCTCAGCAACGGTAATGTACTCCTTCCTTCGAAAAAAGTCGAACGGGGTTAAAATCTCCACAAATAGCTGACTTTGAAGAAAAATCCTCTTTTTGTTTCCAGAAAACGGTCGCTCTCGATGTAATTCGTTCCGTCCCAATCCAGCCGCTGGTAGGCGGAGCCGTATCCGAAGTGAATGACCGTACCGGGAATATAGGTGAAGGAAGCCAGCAGGTCGGCGGTCAGGCGTTCCCTGAAAAAATTGTATTCGAAGATGGCCCGCAGAAACAGATACTTGTTGATCTGAAAGGTATTCCGGCTGCGGAAGAGCGTGTAGTCATAGAGTTTTTCTCCCGTGGAATCCAGGAAGAAATCGACGTAGGTCAGGCTGAGGACAAAACTCAGCTTGTCCATGGGTTGAAACATCAAAGCGCCGGAGGCTGTGTTCCCGGTCCCCTGTAAGGGTGAGTCCGGGTCGTAGTAGATGGAGCCCAATCGCCTGTAAAACAGATGGAAGAACAGCTCCTTGAAAATCTGGGACTGGGACCGGATACCGAATCCATTCCGTTTGAACCGTTCTCCTACATACACCTCATTCCCGAGGAATCCCTCGAACCGCACTTCGGTGCTCCGGGGCAGGTTAAATCGGATAATGAACAGGTTGAGGCTTTCGAACATCTCATAGGCCGTATCATAGATATGATACCCCCAGTAAAACGTGTCGATCTTCTGAAAAAACTTGGATTTAGGATACATCTGATAGAGAACAAGGCCCGACAACCGCCGCA
>JAHIPL010000310.1 GCA_018894615.1 Acidobacteriota bacterium
ACTCCGGGCTGACCGCAGGGCTTCCAAAACCGTGTTTTTGCCGGAGAATTTGAGTTCTGGTAGTTTACATCACCCCTGTTGTTTAGTCAATGTGAAGGATTGGAGTGCACTCAAGAGAAGAATGCGGCTGTGTCTAGCGATTGAATAAAGAGTCACAAAAAAGAAGGGGGAATCATTCGAGGAAGTCGGGGCCGTTTGTTTTCCGTAAAAATAGGTATATGATAGAAAGAAAAGAGGAGTGTCATGACGATCAAACGGTTTTTAGTCCTTTGTCTGATGATGAGTATCTGCGGCGGATTTTTTCAGATCCAATCAGCGGAAGATGTCAAACCCACGACCCGGGAAATGAACCTCCTCTGCTGGCAGGAATTCCAGGAGCTGGTTCCGTCCCGGATACAGACCGTCCTTCTTCCTGTCGGTTCCATCGAGCCGCACGGTGTCATCCCGAGCGGCACGGATAATCTGGTTCCCGAGGCTATGGCCCGTGAGATTGCGGCCTCGGTCAACGCCCTCATCGCTCCCACGCTCAACTACGGCATCACACCGGCCATGAAGGCCTTTCCAGGCGCCGTCTCCATCTCGCCGGAAGCTTATAGGCCCTTTGTCGTCGACATTCTCGAGAATCTGGCGGATAACGGGTTCCGGAACATCATCATACTCAACGGCCACGGCGGCAACACGGCTGTTTTAAAGGACGTGACGGCACCGGTCGCCAACGGAAAAAAAGTCCGCATTCTGGTCATCAACTGGTGGTCCCTGGCCGACGACATCACCAAAGAGGTCTTCGGCGAGAACGGCGGCCATGCCGGCAATAACGAGACGGCCTACATCCAGGCCGTCTATCCGGAGCATATCCACCCCGAGCGGTACACGAAGGAGATGGCCTCGGTTAATCCCCCGCCCGGCGCCTTTTTCACCGTTCCCGTCACCTCCTCCATCGGCCTGTATGAAAAGGGGCAGGGCTACCCGACCTTCCGCAAGGACCAGGCCGAAGAATATTTTCAAAAGGTCAACGAAAAGGTGGCTGCCCTTATTCAGGATGTTTTACAAAAATGGGATCTGGCCGGGGTCTATCGCTGATCAACCGTCCAGTAAGTCCTTTCTATTCCGTTGAATGTCTTTTGAATCCGGGAGTCGGTGCGACCGACAGGGGAAAAAATATGAAAACGACAGTTGAAAGTATAATAAACAGCTTGAATGCTTTGGGAAATCCCGGTGACCTGCCGGGAATGTCCTCTTTTGGGATGAACACGGAAAATAGGATTGGAGTGCGTATTCCCGTCCTGCGGAAGATGGCGAAAGAACTGGGCAGGGACCATGAGCGGGCGCTTGAGCTCTGGACAACAGGAATCGCAGAGGCCCGGATCCTGGCCGCCCTGACGGCCGACCCGCAACAGTTGACCGGGGCCCGGATGGAGGCCTGGGTCTCCGATTTTAACTCCTGGGATGTCTGCGACCAGGTCTGCATGAACCTCTTCGACAGGACGCCGCTGGCCTGGACAAAGGTGCGGGAATGGGCGGATCGTGAAGAGGAGTTTGTCAGGAGGGCGGCGTTTGCTTTGATTGCCTGTCTGGCCTGGCACGACAAAAAGGCCAAGGATGAGGATTTTATCGCCCTGCTTCCCCTGATCAAACAGGCGGCCGGGGATGAGAGGAACTTTGTCAAAAAGGCCGTCAACTGGGCCCTGCGCCACATCGGCAAGAGAAATCCGTCTCTGAACAAAGCCGCCCTGGAGTTGGCCAGAGAGATCAGGGAATTCGGCTCAAGAAGCGCCCGTTGGATCGCCTCGGATGCGATCCGTGAACTGGAGAGCGAAAAGGTACAGAACCGGATCAGAGCCCGATGATGGAATAGACGATATCCTTGATGACGCCTTCTTCGGCCAGGGGGATCAGGATGCGGTCCAGTTCCTTCGGAGATCCGGCCAGCATATAGGTCCAGTTGTCTTCCGTCCTCCGGATGAGCTCGGTCGTGAGAAAGGTCTCCTCTCCGGCCACATCCCGGGGTATCAGTTTCCGGGTGCTGAGAACGATGGCCGATTTTCTGAGCGCAAACGAGTCATAGGGCCTTTCTTCCAGGGAGAGCACCTTGCTCAACCTCTTGACCTTTCTGACCATGATGTCCTTTTCGTCCTCAGCGCAGTAAAAAGTCAAAATGACGCTGCCTCCGGTGGACGTCTCCTCTTCGATCCCGTGACCGACGATGGTGTCGATGCTCACCCCCTCGTTGCTGAAAGCCGACGCGATGCTGGTCAGAGCGCCGACCCTGTCGACGAGATGGGCTCGAAAAACCCAGTGGCACTTTTCCGACTGTTTATTATCTTTTTTCATCTTCAGCGTTTTCCCCCCGATATAGGCTTTAGCTTTTCATGGGCCACGGCTTTCTGCGCGGCGATGGCCACCGTCCGCACGTCCGGTTTCCCAGTAAACGTCAGAACCGGGGCCAGTTCCTGAACCGCTCCCTTGAGCGACCGGCTGAGGGCGGAGCGGTGGGCCAGAATTCCGGTGAAGATCACGGCATGGATGAAATTTTTTCGAAAGGCCGCTGCTTTTCTGATCTCTTCCAGAATGGGAGCGGCGACCTCCACCGCTTCTTCCTTCTGCAGATCCATCTTTTGAACGGAATCCATATCCAGGACGGTGATTCGGCAGTCATCCATCCGGTGGCCGTCCACGCCGACAACGGAGATATCTTCCGCACCATGGACAAGGATGAGCGAAAGGCTCTTTTCCGGGACACCGAACCGCTCTGCCGTATCCTCGAAGGCGGCCGGAATGAGCCATTCCCGGAACAGGAGCTCGTGGTCGCCTTTCCGGAGCCTGTCCCATTCCCGCTGAGTGAGCTCCATGGGTTGGACCGCATATCCGGGGATATTCCATTCTTCGGCAAGACATCGGACAAGGGGAATTCCGAGATGCAGGGCTCCTCCGGCTTCCACCAGTTCAAAATGGTCCGAGGGGGCCGACGGCTTTTTTCCGGGAGCCGTTCGGGTTCCGTCCGTGATGCGGTAGACGCGGCCCGGCCCAGTCTCTCTTTCAGCGTGCGGGTCCAGGCATGAATCTGTCTGTCCCAGTCGACATGGATTCCGTCGGTGAGTTCGGTGACGGGCAGTGTATCTTCCCGAATGCGGCGTCCGCCTTTATACACGGCGACCTGAAGGTGTTCCAGTTCGGGATCGACCGCCAGAACGGTCGACGTTTTTTCGGAGACGACAACGGACTTCCGGTGGGTGTGCGGTTTTTCCCTCGTGCGCTGGGCAAAAACACTGCAGAGAGCGATGGACGTCAACCGTGTTTCAAGGGAATCGGCCCGTGAAATGATGCCGTAGGAAACATCGAATCCGACGGCGATATTGGCCATGGATGCGTTCCCGAACCGGGCCTGGGCGGAGATGGCTTTGTAAAGCACATTGGCCGTCTCGATGTTCGGACAGATGAGCACATCCGCCCTTCCGGCCACTTCCCCTGCGTTGAGCAGATCGGGCTTTCCCTTGATTTCGAGGACTTCGGCGGATGTCGCCAGATCAAAGGACAGCGGTCCGCAGACGTAGGCGTCCTGCCAGTCGAGGCTGGAGAGCGCCAGGGCGGTCTGCGTCGAAGGAAGGCTGGCGATGACCCCTTCATACGCGGAGAGGACCGCCACCCGCGGCTTCTCGATTTCAAGCACCGTCTGGGCCACGTCGACGGCATTGCGGATGATGCCCGTCAGCCTCCCGTAGTTGGTGATGGTTGTGATGGCCGGATCGGACATGAGGATGGGCCGGCCCCTGCCGATAGCGGAACTGTCCAGAAGAGTCACCAGGCTCGTGGTCGGACGGTTGGCGAGTCTCAGCATGTCCCGGCTGAGCGCTCCGGTTGTCACCCGCCCCTTGAGAAGAATGTCGATATCTTCCTCGAGAGCTGTGCGGACAGTCAGGGCGGCGATCTCTTCGTTCCCTTCGGCCTGAAGGATGTCCTTTTGGGGGATTTCGATTCCCAGGTCGCCTATGATTTGGTGAATCCTTTTTTTATCCCCGACCAGAATAATCCGGTCGACAAAACCGTGATCCCTGGCCGATTCGACAAGTTCGACGTCATCTATCCTGTCGCCTCCGGCGACAATGACGGTGGAGGAACGCAGCCGGCCGGCGGTTTCGATGACATCCAGAACCGTATTAAGCCGGTTTGTCGGGTTGTCTCTATTCCTTTTATCAGCCATCACATCATATCCTTCAGAAAAGTGTACACAACTTTCCTTTCTTTACCAAATGATCATTCCCCGGTGTTCATCCGTAGCGGCATTCCCGGGCTTCTTCTGCAAACCACTTCAGGTTCTGAACGGGTGTTTCAAAGAAGTGGTCGGAGGCTGAACAGACATATCCGCCGTCCGCGCCGACTTTGACAAACAATTCCCGCACCTTTTCACGGATGTGGCGTTCCGTACCGGTTGTGAGGGTGTTGAATTGGTCCAATCCACCGATGAGGGAGAGCCGACCGGCTGTTTTTCGCTTAAATTCCCAGGGTTCCTGATTGCCGCCGACACTAGGGGGGGCCAGTGTTTCAAAGACGTCCGTGCCGTTGTCCGCAACCAGTTCCTCCAGTCCCAGAGAACCGCCGCAGAGGTGATAGGTGATTCGGAATCCCAAATCGTGCAGGGCATCGTGCAGAATCCGGTCGTAGGGCAGGCAGAACTCCCTGAAAAGACCGGGGGAAATCAGAGTGGAGGAACCGGAGCCGCCCCCCGTTTCGACGAGATCGAACCGGGCCCCTTTCATGGATTCGATGAACTGCAGCTTTTTATCAAGCAGCACTCGCAGAAAGGCGTGAACCCAGTCCGGATGGTCAATGGCGGCTAGAATCAGATCCTGAATGGGATGGAGGCAGGCGGCATGCTGCCAGCATCCGGCCTGGTCGCCCCAGAGAAAACCACGAAGTATGCCCCGGTCCCCGATTTCGTCATACTTGTCCTGAATGGGGCCGAGGGTGAGACGTGGGACGGGCATGTATTTCTCCAGAAGCCGGATATCATCCTCCTGTTTGACCAGGTATTCTGTGATCCAGGTTGTTTTCCGGTCACCGGCGGTCCTGTAGGTGAGATCTCCTTCCGGGGTGTGGATGGTGTGGTGGACGATCCGGTTGTCGGGCGCGGCACTGATAATCACCGCCGCATCTCTCCAGGATGATGTGCTGACCCTTGTGAAATCGGCGTCCGTGACCCAGAACTGGTCCATTTTTTCGAAATATTGGATCTGGGCGTCCAGTCCG
>JAHIPL010000311.1 GCA_018894615.1 Acidobacteriota bacterium
AACAAAGTCGGAGAAAACGTACTCGATCCCGGCTGGACGACCTACGACAAGCGGGTTCTCTACACTGCCTACGACGTGACCGGCCTTCTCAAAAAAGGAAAAAATGCGATTGGGGCCGTTATGGGCAGGGGATGGTACAGGTCCCAGGCCTTCATCCTTCAGCTTCATGTTGAATTGGACAACGGGGAGGAAACCGTTCTTGTTTCCGATGAAACCTGGACGTCCAAAGCCGGTCCCATCATCTCCGACAGCATCTATGACGGCGAGATCTACGACGCGCGGCTGGAGACGGAAGGCTGGGACCGGCCGGGATTTGACGATTCCGGTTGGGACCGGGCCGAATTGGCGATCAGCCCTCAGGGGCTGCGCATCGCCCAGATCATGCCTCCCATTCAGGTCATCGACACCATTCTTCCCCTGAAGGTCACCCATCCGGCGCCCGGCGTCTTCATCTACGACATGGGCCAGAATTTCAGCGGCTGGGCAAGACTTCGCGTCAGGGGACCGGCCGGAACAAAGATCCGCCTGCGGTTCGCCGAACTTCTCTACGCGGACGGTACGCTCAACAGGGAAAACCTGAGAAAAGCCCGGGCGGAGGATGTCTACATCTGCAAGGGCGACGGCTTCGAAGAATACGAGCCGCGGTTCACCTACCACGGCTTCCGCTACGTGGAACTCACCGGTTTTCCCGGTATTCCCGGACTGGATGCGCTGCACGGCCGGGTGGTTCACACCGCGGTGGAGCAGACGGGAACCTTCACCTGCTCCAATCCCCTTCTCAACCGCCTGCAGCACAACATTCTCTGGGGACAAAAAACCAATCTTCACTCCATCCCGACGGACTGCAGCCAGAGGGATGAGCGCATGGGCTGGCTGGGAGACGCTCACCTCACCGCCGAGGAAGCCATCTTCAATTTCGATATGGGGGCATTCTACACCAAGTTCATCGATGACATCCGTGATGTGCAGGACAAAAAAGGCACATTGACGGACACCGTTCCCCATATCTGGGGCTCCCGTCCGGCCGATCCCGCTTGGGGAACGGCCTATCCCCTTCTCTGTTGGTATCTGTACAGGATGTACGGTGATACGGCCGTTCTTGAGGACCACTACGAGGGTTTGAAAAAATATGTCGATTTTCTGCGCAGCGCCTCCAAGGACGATCTGCTGCAGTTCAGCCATTACGGGGACTGGGTTTCCATCGAAAAAACTCCGGGAGGACTCGTCTCCTCCTTTTATTACGCCTACAACTTGGACCTGCTGGCGAAAATCGCCGGTGTTCTTAAAAAAAGCTCCGATGCCAAATCCTACGGGCAGTTTGCCGAGAAAGCCAGGAACGCCTTTCATCAGCGTTATTATGACGAAGCGGCGGGAGGGTACGGCTCAAACACTCAGACGGCCAATGTTCTGGCCCTCTTCCTGGGCGGGATGACGGATGGGCAGCGGGGCGGCGCCATGGGCAATCTCGTCAACGACATCCTCTACCGCAACGACACCCACCTGACAACAGGCATCATCGGCACCAAATACCTGATGGACGTCCTCCACGCCTTCGGCCGCAACACACTGGCTTATGAACTGGCTTCTCAGACCACTTATCCGAGCTGGGGGTACATGATCGTCAGTGGGGCCACAACCCTCTGGGAGCTCTGGCAGAACAAAACCGGTCCGGAGATGAATTCCCACAATCACCCCATGTTCGGCAGTGTGGGCGCCTGGTTCTACCGGGCGCTTGCCGGCATCAATCAGACGGAGGACTCAGTCGGATTCCGGAAGTTGGAGATTCGTCCGGCCATGGTGAGGGATCTGAAATTCGCTGCCGGCTCCATTCGGACGATAGCCGGGCCTCTGGAGGTGAGCTGGTCAAGGGAAAATGGAACAATCGAAATGGGCCTCACCATCCCCTTCAACAGCACGGCTGAGGTGACCATTCCCAAGCTGGGCAAACGCGACATCGTTCTTTTCGAGTGCGACACGCAGATCTACAGCTTCGGCAAATTCAGGACCGGAGTGGACGGCGTGACCATGGTAGACGAGAAGGACGACTTTCTCCTCGTCAAGATCGGCTCCGGCCGCTACCGCTTCAAGCTGACCGGGAATTGATGGAACAGGTTCGTCACCGTTATCCAGAATGAGGAAGACTCGATAAACCTGACATTTACCGGGATTATCCTTGAGAATTTGAACTTCAAATTTTCGTTTATTAATATACTCTCACATCCCTCATTTGATTTGACTTTAATGTAATGTATAATTATGATGTATATATGGGTAAAACTCGGATGGTTCGAACTCAGATTTATCTCACCACCGATGAAAAAGAGGCTTTGGATATTATGTCAAAAACGAGCGGAAAATCCCAAAGCGAGTTGATACGGGGTGCCATCGACCGGTATCTCGAGGTCTACGACACAACACACCGTATGACTGTTTTTGAGCAAACCGCCGGATTATGGCGAAACCGGAAAGATCTACCTGATTTTGAATCCCTAAGAAAGGAATGGGATAGATCCCCGGGCTGATGAACACCCGATACCTTGTCGACACGGATATTCTCGTCGATTACCTGCGGGGATTTGAAAAGGCACTCCTATTTATCGGAAAATATCAGAACAACATGGCTTGTTCAGCGATCACCGTCTCGGAAATTTACACGGGAACGAGGGAGTCGGAAACGGCAAGAATGGATGAATTTATATCTCTGTTTCCTGTTTTGCCTGTCACCTTAGAGATTGCCCGCCTGTCGGGTCTGTACAAACAGCAATTCGATTCTGTGACTGGATTAAGCCTGGCCGATGCTGTAATCGCCGCTACAGCTGAAATTCATTCCCTGCAGCTTAAGACCTGCAATATCAAACACTACCCCATGCTCAAGAATCTCAAACCCGCATACTGATCAATATATTCTAAATTGGAAGATATTTTTTTTGACGGACATTGGATACATCCGTCTCGACCATGAAAAATTTGTAGTTCTTGTAGCTGACGAGGGTTTCCGAATTTCTGTATTTTCTGTGGAATGGGATAATGTAGTCCTCCCTGATAATATAGCTTGAGGGAAACCGCAACCCGTTTTTTTTGATCCCATATTCTGACACAAGGGTGATATCCGGAGTCGCATTGTTAGCCTCGGCCTTTTGGAGGATTATGTCGAATTTCCCAAGAGACCTCTGATCCCATTCGATCTTGAGAACGCTGTAATCTGAAGCGCTGACCCAGGCCTTCCCAAACATATGCCCGAGGATGAAGCCGTATTTCGGCCGGGCATCGACGACATAGACCTCCTCCCCCTTGAACCGAGTTTTATCCACCAGGGTGTAGCTGAAAAATTCCTGCCACTTTTTCCCGAAAATTCCCACCGGCCCAAATATGACGTACTGGTGATAAAAAAAGTAGGGCTCGAATTCCTCCATATCCAAATCAACCGGTTTTCCGTTTTTTTTGATCAGCCGTTTTCTCTCTTTGATGGAATCCTG
>JAHIPL010000312.1 GCA_018894615.1 Acidobacteriota bacterium
GAGGGCGCTGGTGGGTTCGTCCATGATGATGACCTTTGCATCATGGACAAGGGCCTTGGCGATTTCGATCATCTGGCGGACGGAAACGGGATAATCCCCGAGGGGACGGGAGAGATCGGCGTCGATGTCCAGCTGTTCCAGCAGGCGGGCGGCTTTTCGCCGCTGAGAACGGTTGTCCATCCACACCTGAAAACGTGTCTGTTCCCTGCCGAGAAAGATATTGTCGAGGACGGACATGGAATTGACGATGGACATATCCTGGTGAATGGCCGAAATACCGTGGAAAGCGGCATCATGAGGGGATTTGAGCCGGATCTTATTCCCAGTGAGTCGCATCTCGCCGGTGTAGTCGGTATAAACCCCGGCGATGATTTTGAGGAGGGTTGTTTTTCCCGCCCCGTTTTCACCGGCCAGGATGTGAGTCTCGCCCGGAGACAGGTCAAAGGAGACATCCTGAAGAACCTGAACGCCCGGAAAGGATTTGGTGATGTGCGTCAATTCCAGCAGCGGTTTGACGTCGTTCATCTGATTATTGTTGCGAAGGAATATTTTTTCCCGTTTAAACAGACATTATTCTACCACACTTCAGCACTCACTAACCTCAGTTTTTGAATCGTGTTCATTCGTCGCTGATGAATTCCCAGCCGGAGAGAAGTTGCTCATTTGAAATATCTCAAACCATCCTGGCTGATTTCCCTCCCGGTCGATCACAGAAAATATTCTGGACACCGCGGAAATCATGAAAGAGGATTGATCTCGAAGATTTCCATGCGGTCCCAATCCCTCCAATAGCGAAGGGCAAGTTCGCGGACATGCCGCCAGTAGGGTTCGGTGTTGAGGCCGAACCTTTCGATTCCCTCTCCGATGTCTTTTCTGATAATGGACCAGAGCTCGTCCTTCAGTTTGAGGTGTACGGTCCTGTTTTTGAAGGTGAAGGAGGCTTCGGGGACGAAGGGAGGTTCTGATCGGACGGAAAACAGACCGTGTCCGACGGTGCTCCCCGTGCTCACCTGAAGGCCGTCGTTCATGCAGCTTAGTGGGGGGATTTTCCCGGCCAGGGAGAAAACGGAGATATCGTCGATACCGATATGGAAAAATTCCCGGGCCCTGAGCCCCATTTTTGTGCCGATGACGGCGTAGATACCGAGGTGACCGTGCAGTTCGTTGGTGAGGACGCCGAGTCGCCACTCCTCCCGGCCGTGGCGTTGAATGATGTCCGTCATGAGGGGGCGGACATCCGGAGCAAAGAGATCCGCCTTTTCCGGAAAGCCGTCAAACACCTTGCTTCTGACCCGGTTCCTGTCCGTCAGGATTTTGGCGTAACAGGTGGAGATCCACTCCTTCATGGTCGCCCGGTCTTTGATCGAAACCATCCATGTGGGCCTCGTGTTTCCGACGGGCAGTCCTGTGAAAAGTCCGGGATAAAGGAGGTAGACCGGAATTAGATCGTCCCAGAACTGAAGATGCCCCCTCTCAAGAAGGAGATTGACATCGGGTGTGGAGTGGGAGGTGAGGATGACCGGAGAATAACGGGAATCCAAGCCTGATAATTCCGCCAGAAAAGCTTTGTCCACAATAAAGGATGGAGCACCGCTATTGGTGACGGCCTCAATGCGGAGGGGAGATTCCAGGACAATTCGGGCTGCCTCCCGGTCGAAATCGAAATTGGTGCCGGATAGCGGATCGATATTGTCGACGTACCACACCACTCTCTCGATGCGCTTCAGGAAGTTGGGAGCCGTCCGGACGATCTCCGCCAGATTCGTTAGGCTTCCCAGACAGACAAAGATAACGGGATCGTTCTCGTTTTCAAGGGCGTCCCGAATGACAGGAACAGAATCCAGGGACGTTGAGTGCTGCGGACCGGATCGGAAGGATTTTAAATCGCTGTCGGGTCCGGACCAGGAAATGGACCGGTTGAGCGGTCGCCATGGCGGGGCATTTTCCAGAACAGTTGACCCCATTCCGGTTGGAATGCCTTCATGGCCGAAGTGTTCAAGAAGAGAGTGTACTTTTTCCAGAGCCTGCGCCGGACTGAGGACGCCGTCCGATGTGGTGATAGCCTGAATTTCAAAATCTGCTGAGGCCAAAAAGAGGCAGAGAGCCCGCAGGTCATCCAAGGCGCCGTCCGTGTCGATGATGACGTGATATTTTGCTTTACCGGAATGAGCCAGACCCGTGAAGCTGCAGATGATCAGGAAAAAGGCAATCAAAATACGGAAATTTGTTTGATAGGATTTGGAATGAATGCGAGAGGTGGATATCAAAAGGGCGGGGGTTTGAAGATTCATTTGAGTCCTTAATGCCTGAATGAGA
>JAHIPL010000313.1 GCA_018894615.1 Acidobacteriota bacterium
CAGCCCGGTCGGGGCCTTTCTCGACTGGGGGCTGCTGAAGGATCTCCTTGTCCCTTTTCGCGAGCAGCGTCAGAAAATGGAGAAGGGGCGTCACTACATCGTCCGGATTTATCTGGACGAAAAGACAACCCGCATCGCGGCCTCGTCCCGTCACGGAAAATTTCTGGGCGATACGCCGCCCGACTATAAGGAAGGCGAGGAGGTGGACCTTCTCATCGCCGGCGAAATTGCCGTCGGGTACAAGGCCATCGTTAACGAGCGGCACTGGGGGCTTCTCTACCGGAACGAGGTTTTCCAGCCGTTGAAGATCGGCCAGAGGATTAAAGGTTATGTGACCAAAATCCGCGACGGGAAAAAGGTCGACCTCACTCTTCAGAAACAGGGGGGCGAGCACATCCGGGATGCCGCCGCCATCATCCTGGATGTCCTGCGCGTAAAGGGAGGATTCATTCCGGTGACGGACAATTCTTCTCCCGAAAAAATCGCGGCCGTCTTCAACCTCAGTAAAAAGGCCTACAAAAAAGCGGTCGGCGGCCTCTACAAACGCCACCTCATCACCATCGAAAAACACGGCATTCAGCTGGTGGAGTAAAGCCGGATATTATTCCCGCCGCATCCCCTCATCGCGCACAGCCTTGAATTCGCTGCCGTCTTTCCAACCGGGGAAGGTGTCCTCGTTGCTGATTTTAAAGCCGATGCGGAAATACAGTTGCAAGTCCTCGACGGTGCCGCTCAAGTCCCAGGCCGGGTCGTACTCGTCTGAGACCTTATGGTAGTTCAGGCGGCCGTATTCCCCCTTCACCTTTTTTCCGTACTCCTCGCCTTTTTCCCGGTGCATAAAACCGCTTCCCGCATACACGGCCGGTACGCCCTTTTTGGCGAAGGGGAAGTGGTCGGAGCGGAAAAAGCCGCCTTTCTCGGGTGTCGGATTGGGCAGAACCACCCGGTCCTGCATCTCCGCAACCTCGTGCACGTAATCATCGAGGTCGCTCTGGCCGTAGCCCGTGACGCGGATGTCCTTCATGCGGCCGAAGATGTTGAGGCTGTCCATGTTGAGGACGGCGGCGGTCTTTGTCAGCGGAACGACGGGATTGGAGGCATAAAATTCGGAGCCCAGCAGCCCCTGCTCCTCGGCTGTCACGGCCAGGAAATAGACGGTCCGGCGCGGTGGTTTTTTCATCGCCTTGAAGGCCTCGGCCAGCTCGATCAAGGCGGCCGTGCCCGTGGCGTTGTCGAGGGCGCCGTTGTAGATCTGATCACCCTCCAGGTTCGCGTCCCGGCCGAAGTGGTCCCAGTGGGCGGTGTAGATGATGCACTCGTCGGCCCGATCGCTTCCCGGCACTTTGGCGATGATATTCCGTGAGACCACCCTGCGGATTTTATTGTCGATGGAAACGGAAAGCGTTTGTCCCAGCGGGAGGGCCTTGAAGTCCGCCTTCAGGGCGTCCTCTTTGGCTTGGGCAAAATCCATTCCGGCCGCGTCAAAGACGTCCTTCGTCGTCTCCAGCGCAATCCAGGATTCCATGGCGCAGCGCGAGACGTTGTCGTCATCGGTCTGCAGGCTGAAGCGCGGTCCGTTCCAGGAGTTGTAGACCACCTCCCAGCCGTAGGCGGCCGGTTCGGTTTCGTGGATGATAAGGGCGGCGGCGGCTCCCTGCCGGGCAGCCTCTTCGAATTTGTAGGTCCAGCGGCCGTAGTAGGTCATGGCCCTGCCTTTGAAGACCTCCGGGTCCTCTGTGGCGAAGCCGGGGTCGTTGACCAGAATCACAACGGCCTTTCCCTTCACATCGACACCTTCGTAATCGTTCCATCCGTATTCGGGAGCGACGATGCCGTACCCGACATAGACGAGTTCCGCCTCATTGATTTCAATCCGGTCTTTCACCTGAAGCGTCCAGCTCACGAAAGAGTCGCCGTAGGGGAAGCTCAGATTTTTCGAGCCTCCATTGAAGGCGAGAACGGCGGCGGGGTCGTTGGTGATTTCAACCATGGGCACGTCCTGGACGTAGCTGTCCCCGTTGCCCGGTTCGGCTCCGGCTTCGCGGAAGGCCTTTTCCATGAATGCGACGGTCAGTTCTTCACCTTTCGAAGCGGGAAATCGGCCCTCGAACTCGTCCGACCCCAGCACCTTTGTGTCGGCGGACAACTCGTCAGCCGTGATGGTGGCGAGCGCTTTATCGATGTCCGTTCCGCCGCCTCCGCAGCCGAATGAAGCGCTGATCAGTATCAGACAACAGATAATCGGTAACAAAACATTTTTTTTCATTAAGCCTCTCCTCTCCATTACCTGAACGGTATAAATCGAAACGAAAAAAGAAAAAAAATTATGTCATAGATAAGGGGAAAAAGATAGTTTTGCTGAGACATTGGGGACAGGCATCTTTTTTTCAAAAATCTTTTTTGGGAGATGGATTTAATGACACAGATTCTTGAAAGCGGTAAATGAACATGCTGTTGAGTGAAAATGACTGAAAAAGGGCGAAAAAGTTGGAGAGATAAAAAAGCGATAGTGGTACAATAGCCGAAAAGAAAATCAGGAGGAAAGAATGGCGTTATGTGAATTCAAGGTGTTCCGGGGAGCGATTATTTTGCCGTTGGCTCTGCTGCTCGTTTTTTCTCTTGTTCTACCCGGGTGTAAAAAAGCGGAACAGGAATTCACCTTCGCCTTTTTGACCGATATCCATGTTCAGCCGGAAAAGCAGGCGGCCGAGGGAATGAAAAAAGCCATCGTCGAGGTTAATAAACTGAAACCCGACTTCGTCATCACAGGGGGCGACCAGATCATGGACGCTCTCAGTCAGTCGGCGGAGAGGGCGGGCGCTCAGTACGGCCTTTTCGCTGAAACCTCCGCCGGATTCAATATGCCGGTATACAACACCATCGGAAACCATGAACATTTCGGATGGGACGAAGAGAACAGCGGTGTCAATCCCGAACATTCCGAATTCGGAAAAGGAATGTTTTTGAACCGGATGGGTGTGGTCAACGGGCAGCCTTCGGACAAACCTTACCACTCCTTCGACCATAAGGGCTGGCATTTCATGATTCTTGATTCCGTCGGCAGGAGGGAGAGCGGAAACTATTACGGTTTCGTGGATGAGGCGCAAATGCGGTGGATCACCGAAGATCTGTCCAAAGTCGACAAAAAAACTCCCATCTGCATCAGTGTCCACATCCCTTTCATCACCGCCATGACCCAGCTGCGTTCCGGTTCAACCGCTCCCAATAGTCCCGGCATCGTCATCACCAATTCAAAGCAAGTCCTGGGACTGTATGCCGGACACAATCTCAAGCTGGTTCTTCAGGGACACCTGCATTTCCTCGAGGATATCTATGTCAACGGCATTCACTTCATCACCGGCGGCGCCGTTTCGGCCAACTGGTGGGACGGCCCCCGCAACGGGATGGAGGAAGGATTCCTGCTCGTCGAGTGTGAGGGCGATTCCATCGAATGGGAATATGTCGATTTCGGCTGGAACGTGGAGCCTGCTGAAAAGAAATAGTACTTAAAAGGTGAAGCGGTAGTTGAGCTTGAAGAGGAAAATGTGGTCGCCGGGGGCGGTCCAGATGTCGAA
>JAHIPL010000049.1 GCA_018894615.1 Acidobacteriota bacterium
CATGCCGAGCGTGTCCGAGCCCTTCGGCATCGCCCCCCTCGAAGCCATGCTTTATGACGTTCCCATCATCGTCTCCAAACAGTCGGGCGTGGCCGAGATTCTGGATTACGCCCTCAAGGTGGATTTCTGGGACACGGACAAGTTAGCCGACAGCATCGTGTCCCTCCTGACACAGCCGGCCATGGCGGAGGAAATGGTAAAAAACAACACACAGCAGCTCTCCCAGATCAAATGGTCGATCGCCGCCGATAAAACCCTGGATGTGTACCGTTCCCTTACGGGAGGCATGTGATGGTTTCCGTCTGTTTTTACTTCCAGGTCCACCAGCCGTTCCGGCTCAGAAAGGATTATTCGTTTTTCGACATCGGTTCCAATCACTTCTATGAGGACGAGGAGGCCAACCGGGAGATCTGCAACAAGGTCTCCGCCAAGTGCTACATCCCCGCCAACACCATGATGCTCGATCTCATCCGTGAATTCCAGGGCGACTTCAGAATTTCCTATTCCATCACGGGAACCGTCATCGACCAGCTCCGCCGCTATAACCCTGAAGTCCTCGATCTTTTTCGGGAGCTGAACGAGACCGGATGTGTGGAATTCATCAACGAGACCTACTACCACTCCCTCTCCTTTTTGTTCTCCCGCGCCGAATTCCGCAGGCAGGTGGACAAGCACAGGCAGACAATGGAGGAGTTGTTCGGAAAGACTCCGCAGACATTCCGCAACACCGAGCTCATCTACAACAACGACCTGGCCGCCGAAATCGAGGACATGGGGTATAAAACCATTCTGGCCGAAGGCGCCAACCGGATTCTCGGATGGCGCACACCCAACTTCGTCTATCAGCCGGCCGGAACCCATAAAATTAAACTTCTGCTTAAAAATTACAGCCTCTCGGACGACATCGCCTTCCGGTTTTCCAACCGCGACTGGAACGAATGGCCGCTCCTCTCGAACACCTTCGCCGATTGGCTGCACGCCGTGCGGGGAAACGGTGAAACGATCAACCTCTTTATGGACTACGAGACCTTTGGTGAGCACCAGTGGGAGGACACCGGGGTCTTCGATTTTTTCAGAGATCTGCCCGGAAAGGTCCTCGCCCTCTCCGACTTCCGTTTCCAGACCCCTGCCGAGGTGACCGCCGAAAACAATCCCATCGCCAAGATCAATGCACCGGACTTTGTCTCCTGGGCCGACCTCGAGCGCGACACGTCAGCCTGGCTCGGAAATGACCTGCAGGACTCTGCCATCGAATATCTCTACAGCCTGGAGGAGGCCGTCTACCTGACCGGAAATCCCGATCTGATCGAAGTCTGGCGGCGGCTTCAGACCTCGGACCACTTTTACTACATGTGCACCAAGTGGTTTTCGGACGGGGACGTCCACAAGTACTTCAATCCCTACGAATCCCCGCATCAGGCCTATATCACCTATATGAATGTTCTCAACGATCTGAACGAGCAGATCAAACATCACTCAAAATCACAACTGTAATCATTGACAGATAAGGATTCGAATATGACAGACAAGCCCGTTTTACTCTTTGAAGTGTCCTGGGAAGTAAACAACAAGGTGGGAGGCATCCACACCGTGATCAGCAGCAAAGCGTCTCAGGCGGTCAGCACCTTCGGAGACGACTACATCACGATCGGCCCTCTGCTTCAGGACACACCGGCGTTTCTCGACGAGGAGGACGGGCGGTTCAAGGATGCGACGGCCGCGCTGGCAAAAAAGAACATCCCCATCCGGATCGGCCGCTGGAACATCGACGGCGCCCCGCGCGCCATCCTTGTCGACTTCAGAAACGCCTTTCTCGCCCACGATAAACTTCTATTTCAGCTCTGGGAGGATTTCGGCGTCGACTCCATGTCAGGGAGCTGGGACTACATCGAGCCCGTTCTTTTCAGTACGGCCTGCGGAATCGTCATCGACCACCTGTCCGAAACCTTCAAGGAAACCCACGAGATAACGGCTCATTTTCACGAGTGGATGACGGGCGCCGGGCTTCTTCACCTCAAGAAAAACAGGGCCGATGTGAGCACGGTCTTCACCACCCACGCCACCATCCTGGGCCGCGCCATGTCAAGCTCCGGAGATGACATCTACGCCCACCTGGACGAAATCGATCCCCTTCCCCAGGTCAAGCGTCACAACATTTCCGACAAGTACTCCATGGAATCCGCCTGCGCCCGGGAAGCGGACTGCTTCACCACAGTGAGCGGGCTCACAGCCAGGGAAGCCGCCGCCCTGCTGGGAGTCGAGCCTCACATCGTGACTCTCAACGGTTTCAATGTGGACGGTATCCCCGATTTTTCGCAGAAGCGCGACGCCTTCGAGCAGGCGAGGGAAAAGCTTCTCCGCTTCAGCGCCGATTTTCTTAACCGGGAATTCAAACCCGAAAAGACACGTTTCCTCGTCACATCCGGACGGTATGAGTTCCACAACAAAGGCCTTGATATCCTGATCGACAGCCTTGACCGTCTGAACAGGAACCTGACCACGGAACAATCCGATAAACATCTCATCTGCCTCTTTCTCGTCATGGGGGGTGCGGTGGGCATGCCGAAAGAAGACCGCATCCGCCGGCGCCGGCCACAGACGGAAGTCGAGCGATACGCCGATATCTCCACCCATCACCTCGGCGACACCCAGCACGACCCCATTTTTGCCGCCTGCCGGACCCACAAACTCACCAACAATCCCGATGACCGGTGCAGTATCATTTTCGTCCCCGTTCTTCTCGACGGGAACGACGGGGTTCTCAACATGCCCTACTACGAGGTCCTCTCCGGCTGCGACTTCGGGGTCTTTCCCTCCTTTTATGAGCCGTGGGGCTACACACCGCACGAGAGTCTGGCCCACGCCGTTCCTGCCGTCACAACCGACCGGAGC
Source organism: Acidobacteriota bacterium (assembly GCA_018894615.1). GTDB lineage: Bacteria > Acidobacteriota > Aminicenantia > Aminicenantales > Aminicenantaceae > JAHIPL01. The sequence goes on from JAHIPL010000049.1 coordinate 2,893, forward strand.
GGTTTCGGTATCTGGGTGCGGGAAAACGTGAAGGAGGACCATCCCGGCGTGTCCGTCATTCCCCGCATGGGAATTGTGGACGGGCAGGCGGTCGACCGTCTCACCTCCCTCCTCCAAGAGTGGACGGTCTGGGACACCTCCCTGCGCGAAATTCATAAAAAGGGGGCACGGGCCGTCGCTGAAAAGGCGGACTGGAAACACTTTTATCCGCTTTACCTCGACGCCTACCGGAAAGCCGCCGCGTCCAGGGACAGGCGCCTGGAGGGGATGATGGAGGAGGCGAAGGAGCCGGGTCTCATTTTTCCCAGCGTCAATTCCGCCTCCCCCCGGTTTCGCCCGTTTTCCGTCATTTCCGATCTTCCCGCCCCTCTCAAACGGCTGCGGGAGCTGGCCAACAACCTCTGGTGGACCTGGACGCCGGAGGCCCGTTCCCTCTTCAGCAAACTGGATCCCGAGGCATGGAAGATATCCGGCCACAATCCCGTCGCCCTCCTGGACACTCTTCAGCGGGAAAAACTCGAGTCGGCCGCCGCCGACAAGGACTATATGCAACTGTACGCGGCCGTTCTGAAGATGTTCGACGAGTACATGCGAAACGACAAAGCAGGTCTGGGCGCGCCTCACATCTCAGCCGATCATCCCGTGGCCTACTTTTCCATGGAATTCGGCCTTCACGAGTCCATTCCCACCTATTCGGGAGGCCTGGGTGTGCTGTCCGGCGATCACCTCAAATCGGCCAGCGACCTCAACTGCCCCCTGGTAGGCGTCAGTCTCCTCTACAAATTCGGCTACTTCAATCAACGCATCAACAGGAACGGCGAGCAGGTGCCCGAGTTCAGGCGGAACAATTTTGCCCGGATGCCCGTCGAAATCGTGAAGGGCGGAGGACCGGAAAAACTCATGGTCACCCTCGACTTTCCCGGCCGCTCAGTCAAGGCCCAGGTCTGGAAGGCACAGGCCGGCCGCACCTCTCTCTACTTTCTGGATACGGACGTGGAGGACAACAGCATCAGGGACAGGGAAATCACGGATAAGCTCTACGACGCGGAAACCAGGGAACGGATTGAGCAGGAGATCCTCCTCGGTATCGGAGGAGCACGGCTCCTTCACCTTCTTGGGATCGATCCCTCCGTTTTCCATCTCAACGAGGGACACTCCGCCTTCATCCTCATCGAACGGATCGCGCTTCTCATGAAGGAACGGGGTCTCGATTTCGATACCGCACGGGAGGTTATCAAGGCATCCACGGTCTTCACCACCCACACCCCCGTCCCGGCCGGCATTGAAAAATTCGATCAGGTCCTTGTGGAGAACTACTTCCGCGTCTATCTTCAGCAGGCCGGCATCCAGTGGGACCAGTTCTGGAACCTGGGTCAAATTTACGCAGGCGATTCCTCACCCTTCGACATGACTGTCTGCGCCCTCAAACTGTCCAACCGGCGTAACGCGGTCAGCCGTCTTCACGGTCGGGTGTCGCGGGAGATGTGGCACACGCTGTGGCCCGGATTCATCCCGGAGGAGCTCCCCATTCTGCACGTCACAAACGGTGTGCACGCCGGATCGTGGATCGCCGACGGAATCAAGGAGCTTCTTGTCAAAAAGGAAGACGGTGACCGGAGCCCTCTCGAAACAAGGCCCGACATCCCGGAAAGGGTCAGCGCCATTGCGGACGCGGACTTGTGGGAAACCCACCTGACCCTTAAAAAGAGACTCTTTGACACGGTTAGATCCGTCGTCAAGGAAAACTGGATCAGGGAGGAAGAGGACTTCACTCTCTGGGAACGGTTTCAGGACCGCCTCGATCCTAAGGCGCTCACCATCGGATTCGCCCGGCGGTTCGCCACCTATAAGCGTCCCACCCTGCTTCTGAGCAATCCCGACCGGCTGAAAAAACTCATAACGAACTCATCCCGGCCGGTCCAATTCATCCTGGCCGGAAAAGCTCATCCGGCCGACCGGGCAGGCGCGGAGCTCATCCGGCGGATCGTCGAGATCTCCAAACAGGACGAGTTTCTGGGAAAGATCATCTTTCTCGAAAACTACGATATCCGCCTGGCCAGAATTCTCGTTTCGGGAGTGGATGTCTGGCTCAACACGCCCGTCCGGCCTCTGGAAGCCAGCGGCACAAGCGGTATGAAAGCGGCCATGAACGGAGTCCCCAACTGCAGCATCCTTGACGGCTGGTGGGACGAAGCGTATGACGGCACCAACGGCTGGGCCATCGGAGGAGGCACGGAAAACGGGAACGGCGACTTGCAGGATAGAATGGACGCAGAATCCATGTACGACCTGTTGGAAGAGAAGGTCATCCCTCTCTTCTACAAGCGGGACAAACGGAATATCCCGCCGGACTGGATCGGCATCATGAAGCGGTCCATGGCCACCGTTCTGCCCAAATACAACACCCATCGCATGGTTCACGATTATATGACCTGTCTGTACGAACCGACGGTGGAGAGGGCCCTTGCGCTGGCGGAAGATGATTTCGGGACGGCCCGGGACCTCGCCGTCTGGAAAAAAAGGATCGCCAACCGCTTTTCCACGCTTCACATCCAGAACGTAAATGTCAAGGGCCTCCAGGGGGATATCCTCCGGGTCGGGGACAAGGTCGTGATCACCGCCGTCGTCAGCAGGGGGTCCCTGGAAGACGAGGAGATTCATGCGGAGACAGTCGTCGAAGACCTGACCGGCGATTCCCACGAGCCGTACTGCTTCTGCGAAAAGATGGAACTCATCCAGTCAAAAAACGGCACGCTTACGTTTAGGGCCGAGTTCTCTCCCAAGAGGACGGGGCAGTTCCGCTACGGCATCCGCGTTCTTCCGCACCACCCCCGTTGGAGCAGCAAGTACGAACCCGGCCTCGTCCTCTGGAGTTGAAACCACCCACTCCATAAAGACAGCTATTTCAAGCGGCCCTTCAATCTTATAATCCGCTGATAGGATTCGTAGATTCGTTTTTCGGCGATCCGGCCTTTTCGAATGAGGGTTTTAATCGTTAGAACGGCTTTGGAGGCGATTTCCTCGTCGAAGACGGAGTTGTTGGCGAATGTCAGGATGTCGACACCGGCATAAACGGCCCTCTCGACCGCCTCCTCGAAACCGTACTTCTCGACAATGGCGCCCATCTGCATGTCGTCTGATATAACGACACCCCCAAATCCCAGTTTTTCCCGAAGGATTCCTGTGATGACGGCGCGGGACAGGGTGGCCGGATAATCCGGATCGAGACGGGCGTTGAACACATGGGCGGTCATAACAGCATCGGTTAGCCCCTCACGGATGAGGTCCCGGTAGGGCATAAGTTCCGTCTCCCGCCACGTCGCCGTGACATCCGTCAGTCCGAGATGAGAATCCCCCTTCGAGCTTCCGTGCCCGGGGAAGTGCTTGAGCGCACAAAGAACACCAAATTCGCGGTGCCCCTTGATGAAGGCCGCGGCGTGCCGTGTAACGGCGGCCGGGTCGGCGGAAAAGCTCCGGCCCAATCCACCAATGACGGGATTGTCCGGATTGATATTCACATCAACGACGGGCGCCAGGTTGAGGTTGAAGCCAAGATCCGAGAGCAGCCTCCCCATGGCCTCCCCCTGCTTCCGGGTGGGTTCGATCTTTGCCCCGGATCCCAGTTCATGGTGCGACAGTGTTTCAGGAAAGCCGAATTCAGGCCTGAGGCGGCTGATGCGCCCTCCCTCGTAGTCGACCGCCGTAAAAAGGGGGATGTCGGCAAAGGACTGCAGCTGCCGCAACAGCTTTTTCACCTGCTCCGGCGACTCAATGTTGCGAACGGCGGATTTGGCGGGAACGTCGTAGTCGAAAAACACCACGCCCCCGATCCGCCCCGCTCGGATGTCCTCCACGACGGGATGGCCTTCCCTGACCGTCAATCCGTGGAATCCCACCATGACCATCCGCCCGATTTTTTGGTCGAGCGAATCCCCGCCGCTCCCGGTCGAAGATTTCACCGCATAAATCCGGGACGCCATCCCCGTCCCCAAAACCCATTTGCCGGTTTTTTTCAGAAACGCCCTTCGTTCCACCGCCGCCGATCTCCTCTCAGATTGGACATCTGCCTCCCTGCTGCGGAGGCTTTACCTATGATATCCGCACCAGAGGAGGGATGCAAAGGGGAAATCACATGCCTCCAGGGATGACTGTGGAGGTCCGCAGGATAAGGAAGAATTATGGGAAAAGACCGTCGATGTTGAGGATGCCGGTGATCGCGCTACGGCACAGAAACCTCATCCTTCCCGTATCTATTTTTCAGGGATTGAATTATAATAAAAGAAGGTGAGGGACTACGCCATGAACACCCATTCTTCCCGACGCATGGAAACCGCCGTTGGATATCTCTCCCGCCCGCCAGTCCTTTTCGCGACCCACCCTCGCCTCAACAAGGCCAGGCCACACCATTTCCCGCCCTAAATTCGATCCTTTTCTATCGAACCCTGTACGACGATTTCGGCTGATATCCAAGGCAGGAGTGAACCTGCCGACGATGGTGATAGAGGAGGATCCCCATGAAAAAGAAGTTAACGGGACGGCTCGTCCTGACGCTGTTTGTCGTTTTTCTCGCGCTCTACCTGACTTTTCCCATCAAGGGAAAAATCAAGCTCGGCCTGGACCTGAAGGGGGGCATCCACCTGGTCCTCCAGGTCAACACCGAGGACGCCGTCGGCATGGAAACCGACGACAAAATCTCCCGCCTCGAGGAGCGTTTCAAAAAGAACGGTATCGACTTCGAATCCATAGTCAAGGTCCGGGCCGGACGATTCACGGTCCAGGGCCTGAATCCCGGCCAGTATACCGCCCTGAGAAAGCTTTTGGCGGAGAACGAAGGGGTGTGGGACATCGAACTGGATCAGGGCTCCGCCGTCTTCGAAATGAAAGAGGCTGAAAGCGCCTATCTCCGCGACCAGGCCGTGGACCAGGCCCTCGAGATCATCAGGAAAAGGATCGACGAGTTCGGCGTGGCCGAACCCACCATCCAGAGGCGCATGATCGGGGGAGACCAGATCATCGTCGAGCTTCCCGGCGCCGGTGATCCCGACCGGGTGAAAAACCTCCTGCAGACGACGGCCCTTCTCGAGCTCAAGCTGGTCACCGCCGGTCCCGCCGCCGACCGCGAGGAGCTCCTGGCGGGCTGGGGGGGAACGGTCCCCGAAACCATGGAGGTGGTCACGGAGGACGGCGGCCGCACCGGCCAGGTCTACTACCTTGTCAACAAGGTCGCCGTTATCTCGGGAAACGACCTGAGAAACGCCTACCGCTCCATGGACGAGTGGAACAACCCGGCCGTCGCTTTCCGGCTGAACCCCGAGGGCGCACGCAGGTTCCGCGAGGTGTCCTCCGAGAACATCGGCCGGGCCCTGGCCATCATCCTGGACGGGGAGGTGCGCTCCGCCCCCGTCATCGAGACCGAAATCTACGACAGCGGCATCATCCGAGGCGACTTCACAGACAAGGACGCCGGCGACCTGGCCCTGGTCCTCCGCGCAGGTGCCCTGCCCGCCTCCATCGAATACCTGGAGGAGCGGACCATCGGGCCGGCCCTGGGCGCCGACTCCATCCGCCAGGGTCTCCAGGCCTGCCTTGTCTCCCTGGCCCTCGTGATGCTCTTCATGCTGGGCTATTATCGGACGATGGGCGTCAACGCCAACGCCGCCCTTATTCTCAACATGATCCTCCTTCTCGGCGCCCTGTCCTATTTCAGGGCCACCCTGTCCCTCCCCGGCATCGCCGGCATCATCCTCAGCATCGGCATGGCCGTGGACGCCAACGTGCTCATTTTCGAGAGGATCAAGGAGGAGGCCGCCATGGCCAAGAGCCTGGCCACCTCCATCGCCTTAGGCTTTAAGCGGGCCTTCAGCGCCATCCTGGATTCCAACGTCACCACGGTCATCGCTGCCGTTTTCCTCTTCCAGTTCGGGACGGGCCCGGTCAAGGGGTATGCCATCACCCTCATCATCGGCATCACGGCCAGCATGTTCACGGCCGTCTACGTCTCCCACCTCATTTTCGACTTGACCGTCCTGCGGCGAAACAGCAAGACGAAACAGATCAGGGCCCTGAAAACCTCCCTGTTCAAAAAGACCAACATCCGCTTCATGAGGTATAAGATCCCGGCCTTCGCCCTCTCCGGGATCATCATCGCCGCAGGCATCGTCAACATCACGGCCGGCAGTGGCCTGAAGTACGGGATCGATTTCACGGGAGGCTCCCTCATCCGCGTCCAGTTCAGGGACGCCGTTTCCGTCAACGATATCCGGCAGCGCCTGAAGGACATCGGCCTCGGGGGCAGCACCATCCAGGCCGTGGGCAGAGGGGAGCGAGAGTACATGATCCGCTCCACCCTCGTGACGCGGGGCGCGGATGAGACGCAAGCGCTGGAATCCCACGAGATCATCGGCTCGCGCATCGTGGACGCCCTGAGGGGGGCCCAGGACAAACTGGCCCTGGAGAGGGGGCTGAAGGACCTCAACACCATGGGCGAAGAGGAACTGACAGCCTTCCTGCAGCCCTCAGCCGGAGAGGGGACGGCCGAAACGGTCGAAACCATCCTGGCCCTGCGCATTGACAAGGGCCTCATCGGGGTCTTCAACGAACTCCAGGAGAGGGGCGTCGGGGGCGGCGCCCTCGACACCCTGAAGGAGAAGACCTTTCTCAGCAGCTTCACCGTGCTGAGCAAGGAAACGGTGGGCCCCCAGGTCGGAAAAAACCTTCGGATGAAGGCCACCCAGGCCACCATCTGGGCCCTGGTCGGCATGCTGATCTACATCGGGTTCCGCTTCAAGCTGGCATACGGTGTGTCCGCCGTTCTGACGCTGGCCCACGACGTCCTGGTCACCCTGAGCGTGCTCTCCTTCACCAACAGGGAGATCAACCTTCCCGTCATCGCCGCCATCCTGACCATCGTGGGGTTTTCCCTCAACGACACCATCGTCATCTTCGACAGGGTCCGGGATAATCTCAAAACGGTCCGCAGGCAGGATTTCGCCGACGTCCTCAACCTCAGCGTCAACCAGACCCTCAGCCGGTCCATCATCACCTCGGGCACGGTGTTCCTGACGGTGATCGCCCTTTTCTTTTTCGGCGGCGAGGTCATCAACGATTTCGCCTTCACCATGCTGATCGGCGTCATCTCGGGCAGCTACTCCACCATCTACCAGTCCTGCCCCATCGTCCATGTCTGGCAAAAGGTGTTCAAAACACGTGCGGGTTTCCGCAAGGGATGACATCCGTGGTATAAGAAAAATCGCCATGCCGGAACGGGAAAGGATGACCTGAATGCCCTGCGCCGTCGCGGCATGACCAGTCGCTTCTTCCCTGAAAGCTGGGAACTGGGAGGGAGTGGATCACTCGTCCAGGGTGAGCCCGAACCTCTGAGGCAGGGTGGAGACATAGCCGGGAAATGACCGCCGCCGACAGCCGCCTGCAGCTTCCGGCTCAGGTCCTCTACCAGCCTGTCGTTTTCCGGCTTGACGGCCAGGTTCACGGTTTCCCTCGGGTCTGTGTCGTGATTGTAAAGTTCGCGGGCCATGCATTTTTTATCCGGGGGCATGCGCGGCTTCTTCGAAATTCGTCATCTTGCCCCAGACGGAGTTTTCGCCCAGGTGCCAGCCGTGGTCCGCCCAGAGACAGATGACGGTGTTCTCCCGCATTCCCAGCCGGTCCAGCTCACCGATCAAGCGCCCGACCTGGGCATCGATATAGACACGCGGTTCCTCATGGCTGGGAAAGGCACAATCGGGCGCCCCGTCCGGCACGGACTGGTTATCGGCCAGCGGGATACTTTCCGGTGGATAGAGGTCGAAGTACTTCTTCGGAGCCACAAAAGGCAGATGCGGGCGGATGAAGCCCACGGACAGGAAAAAAGGCCGGTTTTTGTGTTTGTACTCGTTCAGAAGCTCGACGGCCTTATCCAAGGATTTTCTCACCGACATACGTCGAGGCCCTCGGGCTCCAGTGGGGGGCGCTCCTCGGCAAAAAAAACTATCGGCTACTCACAGCCTTTGAGTCTGTCTTCAATCGTTGTAGAGGACGGCCTTGATCTTTTCCAGGTTATCGGGATCTGAGACGA
>JAHIPL010000314.1 GCA_018894615.1 Acidobacteriota bacterium
AACGGCGCCGCAGCCGCTTTCCTCGCAGATGTGCCCAAGGTCCACGGCGGGCCCGTCGCTGAGGTCGATCATGGCCGAGGCAATGGCCCGTTTTCCCAGTTCTCTTCCCAGGGCAAGCCGCGGCGCGGGATCGAGATGGGCGAGAAGCAGAGGATCGGCTCCGGGATCATCCCCGGGCTGAAGCCCCTTTTTCAAAAGCTCCAGTCCCTGCCCCGAATCACCAGGCGTTCCGGACACGTAAAGGCCGTCCCCCGGACGGGCACCGGACCGTGTCACATACCGTTCGGCCTCTCCCACGGCGGTCACGGAAACGGCGATTTTTTCAGCCCGGGCGACGTCTCCCCCGATGAGAAGAACCGAGGCGGCGGCCGCTGCCTCCCTGAATCCGCCTAGAAAATCTTCCAGCCAGTTCGTTTCCAGTTCCTGCGGACACCCCAGCCCAAGAAGCGCATAGCGGGGGATGCCGCCCATGGCGGCGATGTCGCTCAGGTTGACGTTGAGGCTCTTTTTTCCCAACAGGCGGGGCGGATGGGCGCGGCGCAGAAAATGCACATCCTCGATCAGGAGGTCCTTGGTGTAAAGGGTGAAACCGTGTATCCCGCGCACGACGGCCGTGTCGTCGCCGATGCCGAGGACCAGATCCGGGTCCTCACCGCAAAAAGCGGCCCGGATCCGGCTGATGAGTTCGCCTTCCTTCAGCAATGGATCGCCTCCCTTCTGAAAGACCGCCCCTATGCGTCTTTATCTTTGGGCGGAATGAGAAGAGCGTGCTCGAACACCGTCCGAATGTGCTCCACAAAAATGAAGTCCATCTCCTTCCGTACCTGGGCCGGAATATCGATCAGATCCTTTTTATTGGGTCGGGGCATGATCATCTTGGTCACTCCGGCGCGGCGGGCGGCCAGAACCTTTTCCTTGATCCCGCCCACGGGCAGCACATCCCCGCGCAGCGTGATCTCTCCGGTCATGACCACATCCCACTTGATTTTCATTCCGGTGAAGACGGAAATGAGGGCGGTGGCCATGGTGACCCCGGCCGACGGCCCGTCCTTGGGAATGGCTCCTTCGGGGATGTGGATGTGAAAATCGTTCTGAGAAAATATCTTGGCGTCGATGTTGTAGTCCCGGGCGTGGCTGCGGGCGTAGCTGAGGGCGGCCTGGGCCGATTCCTTCATAACATCTCCAAGGGATCCGGTGAGCAGCAGCCCGCCCTTCCCCTTCATCATGGTGGACTCGACAAACAGAAGCTCGCCTCCCGAGGCCGTCCAGGCGACACCTGTGGCGACACCCACCCGGTCCGTCTTTCGAAGCTGATCCTTGAAAATCTTGGGAGGACCGAGATATTTTTCGACGTTCTGGGCCGTGATCTGTGTTATCCGGGTCCTGCCTTCGGCCACCTTGCGAGCTACCTTGCGGCAGACGGATGCGATTTCCCGCTCGAGGTTCCGCACACCGGCCTCCCGGGTGTAGAGCGAAATGATTTTCTGAATGGCGCCCCGTGTGAACCGGATGAGCTTATCCGAAAGGGCGTTTTCCCTGATCTGCTTGGGCACCAGGTGACGGACGGCGATCTGAAGCTTCTCCTCCTCGGTGTAACCGGGAAGATGGATGACCTCCATCCGGTCCCTGAAAGCGGGCTGAATGGGATCGAGGAGGTTGGCCGTGGTGATGAACATGGCCTTGCTGAGGTCGTAGGGCACACCCAGGTAATGATCGCGGAAGGTGTTGTTCTGTTCAGGGTCGAGGACCTCGAGCAGGGCGGATGAGGGATCACCCCGGAAATCAGCGCCGATCTTGTCCACCTCGTCCAGCATGAAGACGGGATTGTTGGATCCGCACCGACGGATGCCCTGAATGATGCGGCCCGGCATGGCGCCCACGTAGGTCCGCCTGTGGCCCCGGATCTCGGCCTCGTCGCGTACTCCGCCCAGCGACATCCGCATGAATTTTCGACCGAGCGCCCGGGCGATGGACCGTCCCAGCGAGGTCTTTCCAACCCCCGGAGGGCCGACAAAACAGAGGATGGGCCCCTTGATCCGCTTGGAGAGCTTGCGCACACCCAGATATTCCAGAATGCGCTCCTTGACCTTTTCCAGCCCGTAGTGGTCCTCGTCCAGAATGGACTTGGCCTTGATCAGATCCAGATTGTCCACCGTGGTTTTGTTCCAGGGAAGGGCGAACATCCAGTCCAGAAAGTTGCGGACGACGGCGGTTTCGGCGGATTCCGGGTGCATCTGGGTGAGACGCTCGATCTGCTTTTCCAGTTCGGCGCGCACCTCGGCGGTCACCTTGAGCTTTTTCATTTTTTCCTGGTAGCCGCTGATTTCCTCCTGAATTTCGGTCCCCTCCCCCAGCTCTTTCTGAATGGCCTTCATCTGCTGGCGGAGGAAATACTGTTTCTGCAGCTTGTCCATCTCGCCTTTGGCCTCGGTGCTGATCTTGGACTGGACATCCAGGAGTTCCAGTTCATTTGTCAAAAAATTATAGACTTTAAGGAGACGTACACCGGGATCGGACATCTCCAGAAGCTTCTGGGCCTCGCTGACCTTGAGCTCCAGGTGGGACGCCGTCAGATCCGCCAGCCGGCCCGGCTCCTCCACATTGGCTGCGATGATCATGACTTCGGGCGGAAGATTTTTCCCCAATCCCGCCGCTTTTTCCAGATCCCCCCGGACATTACGCATCAGAGCTTCCGTTTTAAGGACGGGTTCCGCCTCCTCCTTATCTTGAAGAACGGAGACCTTGGCTTTGTAAAAGAGCCCGTCCTCCTCCATCTCCTCCACTTTGGCCCGGACCATTCCCTGCGCCAGGATCCGCACACGGCCGTCCGGCAGCTTGAGCATGCGCATGACAAGAGCCACCGTGCCGATGGTGTAGGCGTCTTCCTGTTTCGGTTCCTCAACCTCCGCCTTCTTCTGCGTCAGCAGCAGGACCATGCGGTGACTTGACAGCGCATGCTCGATGGCGTTCTTGGATTTCTCGCGGCCCACAAAAAGCGGCACGACCATATAGGGAAAAACCACGATGTCCCGCAGCATAAGGACGGGGAGTTCATCGGGGATGTTCATTTTTTCTTCGGCATCATCCAGGATCTCATCCAACTGATCTTCGTAATCTTCTTCTTTTTTAGCCATAAATCAAATCCTTCCATTCGTTCATGGTCAGGGTGAGACCGTTCTCAAGCACGGCCCGGGCATTACTTCTCTTTAAGCAGCTGTTCCAGTTCTTTCTTGAATTCTCTCACATCCTTGAAATCCCGGTAGACGGAAGCGAAACGGACGTAGGCCACCTTGTCCAACTCCTTGAGCCGTTCGGTGACGATCCGCCCCACCTCGGACGCCTCGATCTCCTTGTCCGGTTTGTCCTGGAGGATGGATTCCACCTCCTCGACGATCTCTTCCAGCCGGGCGTTCGGAACCGGGCGTTTCTCACAGGCCTTCAGCAGCCCCTGCAGCAGCTTGCCGCTATCGAACCGCTGCCGTCGGCCGTCCTTTTTGATGACCATGTAGGGGATGTCTTCGACCTTTTCATAGGTGGTGAATCTTCGGGCGCACGAGAGGCATTCCCGCCGCCGGCGGATGGTCAGGCCGTTCCGGCTTTCGCGCGAATCGATGACCTTGCTTTCCGAAAAATCACAAAAGGGGCATTTCATTTTTTATCGCTCTCCCCCATCTTCTTAACCTGAAGGATCGAGATGCCTTCCTTCCATAATATAGCATAACCCACCAGGCATGTCATTACGACCTGGGCCAGATGACAGACGATGGTGATGCCGGCGGCGCGGTCGGGATTGAGGGCGTAAAACGTCGTCAGCCCGAGGATGCTGAAGTAATGAAATCCGCCGACCATGCCGGGTGTGGGAATGGAGGCGCCGATCAGGAGCAGGAAGATATAGGGGAAGAGAAAGAAAAAATTGATGTGAATGTGGTAGGCGTAAAAAAAGATGAAATAGAGAAAGATAATGCTCAGCCAGACGATGAAGGACCACAGGACATACATCAGCACATCCTTGGCTGTGTGAAAGAATTTCAGTCCGTGGATGAACTCATCGGCCAGTTCCATCAGCTTGTCCGTCCACTTATCCGGCAGAGGCTTGAGAAAAAAGGCCACCAGCTTGAGGGTTTTGTCCTTGAAAAAGATGAGGGCGAGGGCAAAAACGAGGATGCCGAGGGCGATGCCGGCGCCGATGACGCCCCAGAGCTGCAGGCGGCCGAAGGTTTCGGCATCGATGATAAAGATGGAGGCGTAGAGCGGCCGGGCGAGAAGAAAAATCCCCAGCAGGGAGCACATGGTGAGGATGTCGAACACGCGCTCGATCACCACAGTCCCGATGGCGAACCCCCGCCGGATGTTCTCCTTGCGGGCCAGATAAAGGGGCTTGACCAGCTCGCCGATGCGGCCAGGGAAGATGTAGGAGACGGTGAAACCGACGGCATTGGCGGCGGTGCGGTTGTAGAGGCTCGTCCGCGGCTTTTCGTGCTTGAGGAGGTAGTGCCAGCGCAGAGCCCGGGTGATGAAATGAACGGGGATGAAGAGAAGGAACAGGATGAAGATGGGGAGGTTGACGTCGGAGAGGTAGCGGACCGCGTCCTTCCAGTTCACGTCCTTGAACGCAAAGAACAGAAAAACAAGGGTGATAAGGAGGATTATGACAAGGCGGATGTGTGTCTTTTTCATTTCGAAGCGCCATATTACCACTCCTCTCCCGGAGAGTCAATTAATTGGGGACAGGCATCTTTTTTTCAAAATTCTTTTTTGTCAATTTTTGGGGTCAGGCCACGATATTTTACATTTGTATAATTTTGAGGCCTGACCCCATTTTTATACAACCAGAGCCAAATCGTGATTTCTGCTTGTGTCGGTTGACATGTCTGAGCAGTGCTTTTGGTGTTGAAAAAACATCGCAAATTGATTATGATGGGTGACCTGCTGTGCTGGGAAGTCGTCCAATGGTAGGACACATGACTCTGGATCATGGTATCGGGGTTCGAATCCCTGCTTCCCAGCCACTCTTAAAACTCCTGTTTTCCCCGAGAAAATAAAGGATTTACGCCACTCCCTCCTTTCCTCATTAATAGTCAGGATTATGCAGAAATAGGCAAGATTTGTGACATATTTGTGACATATTTGTGACACGGGATTTTATATGAGCGGGTTTGAGACAGCGGACCGGCAGCTCTAACGTCGTTTTC
>JAHIPL010000315.1 GCA_018894615.1 Acidobacteriota bacterium
GATCATGGAGACCACGCGAACGAGGAGACGACCGTAGAGCCCGACACATTCACCAGGTTTACCTCGAAACAACACCTGCTCTTCCCCAAAGGGGACATTTTTGCTTTGCAGATAAGGGGACACTTTGACTTTGCTTAGACAGCAACTGGACAGTGCGGGCAAATTGAATTAAAATGCGGCTTAGTGTCTGACCTGATGAAAATAAAGCGTTTCTCCTATCTGATAAAATCCATCGGGATGGTTTTTTTATCACTGGCCTGTGTGTTTGGGGTTCAGGCGAAACTGCGGATTGTCACCTCCATTTTTCCTCTGGAAGAGTTCGCCGCCGCCGTTGTCGGTGAAAGGGGAGACGTCAGCTGCCTTCTCCCTCCGGGGGCGGAGATCCATTCCTGGAAACCTCGGCCCTCGGACATCGTCCGGTTGAGCGGCGCCGACCTGTTCATCTACAATGGAGCCGGCCTCGAGCCCTGGATGGAGGATATCCTGCGGAGCCTGAATCGGCCCCGGATGAAGACCCTGGATGCTGCCGCTGGGATGAGAGAATTTCACGCCGGCCATGGACATGAAGGACATGGTCACGGAGACATCGACCCGCATGTCTGGCTTGATTTTGAGTATGATCAGATTCTGGTCGACAGGATTCTGGACCTTGTCGTGGAACTGGATCCGCAGGGCGCCGATGGCTACCGCCTCCGTGCGGCGGCATACAAGGCTGAACTGGCTGATCTGGATGAGTTCTATCGGGAATCTCTTAAAAGCGCCAGGGGAAAAACGTTCATTTTCGGCGGTCATGCGGCGTTCGGTTACCTGGCTGAACGGTACGGCCTGCGGCAAATGTCACTCTACGGACTGAGTCCCAATGCCCGCCCTAAGCCGAAACAGATGGCGGGAATCACGGATTTCGCCAGGAAAAACAACGTCAAGGTGATTTTTTTTGAACAGTTTGTGAGCCCTGAGCTGGCCCGGGTGATCGCGGATGAAGTGGGTGCTGAGATCCGCGTTCTCTATCCCGGCGCCAACCGGACAGCCGCCCAGGTTAGGGAGCGTGTTTCCTTTTTGCAGTTGATGAGAATGAATCTGGAGAATCTTTGCCATGGTCTTATCCGAGAGTGAAGGCGCCGTTCTGGTCGATGTCGAGGAAGTGACCTACGCCTACAACCGGATTCGCGTGCTGGACGGCATCAGCCTGAAGATCAGAACCGGAGATTTTCTGGCCATCATCGGACCCAACGGTTCGGGAAAAACGACTCTCATCAAAATCATGCTTGGGCTTCTCAAACCGCAAACAGGCCGAATCCGTCTTTTTGAAAAAACGCTGGGGCGTTTTACGGACTGGGGAAAAATCGGATATGTTCCACAGAAGGCCACTCATTTTGACACCGTTTTCCCCATATCGGTAAAGGAGGTCGTTTCACTTGGACTGACTGCGGCCGGCAGGGGCATGTCTTCGAAAAACAAAGCGGATGTTCTCGTGAGGGAGGCGCTTGCCAGAGTGGAAATGGAAGAATTTCTGTCGCACCGGATCGGCACTCTGTCAAGCGGACAACAGCAGCGTGTGTTTATCGCCCGGGCTATCGTCAGCCATCCCTCGATTCTCATCCTGGATGAGCCGACGACGGGTGTGGACGCTGGGATGCAGGAACGTTTTTTTTCCATTCTCGGAAAGCTGCATAGGGAGGAGAACATGACCATCGTCATGATCACCCATGAAGTCGGCATTCTGGACAAGCATTTCAACCGGGTCGCCTGCCTGAATCAAAAATTGATCTATCACGGCCGGCATGATGAGTTCTGCAGAAGCGACGAGTTTAAAAAAATGATCGCCGATGGGAAACATGTCATTTCTCACACTCATTGATCCTTTCATCCGCTACGGTTTTCTACAGAGGGCCCTCCTGGCCGGACTCTTTATCGCCGTCGCCTGCGCTGTTTTAGGAGTTTTTCTCGTTCTGCGCGGCGAATCCATGATCGGGCACGGTCTGGCCCACACGGCTTTCGCCGGTGTCGCGCTTGGGCTTTTACTGGACATGTTTCCCCTTGGGATCGCCCTGGCCGTCGCCATCATGGCCGCCCTTCTGATCAGCCGCATCAAGGAAGGGAGCGGATTGTCCGGGGATACGGGCATCGCCATTTTCAGCAGCGTCGGTTTCGCCCTGGGAATTGTAATCGCTTCGCTTGCCCGGGGATTCAATGTAGACCTATTCGCATATCTGTTCGGAGAAATCCTGGCCATATCACCTCTGGAGGTCTGGCTGTCCGTCAGCCTGGCCCTGGTGGTGCTGATGACCATTTTTTTGTTTTATTCCCGTCTCGTCTATATGACTTTCGACAGGGAATCAGCCAGGGCTTCGGGTATCAGAGTGGATCGCTTGGATGCCCTTCTGACCGTTCTGACGGCCGTGACCGTGGTGTTGGGGATGAAAGTTGTGGGAATCATTCTGGTCTCGGCGCTGGTCGTGCTGCCCGCCGCTGCCGGGCTGCAGGTCGCATCCAATTTCAAGAAAGCGCTGATGTTCGCGGTGCTGAATGCAACGATGTCGGTTGGGCTGGGCCTGCTGCTCTCCTATCACCTCGATATTCCGGCTTCCGGGGCTGTGGTTCTTCTGTCATTCCTGTTTTTTGGAATACTATTTGTATTGAGGAAGGCGCGGATCTTCAGGTCATTTTAATCAGCGGCCGTTTATCCCGCCTTTCTGTTGCTGCAAGCGCTATTGTAAGCCGAAAAATGAGGAAATTCACTTTCAAGACGTGAATGATCGACGACTCAGCTATCCGGAAACCTGAAGTTCGGATTCGATGATTTCAGCGACGATATCGGCCTGTTCTTCGACTTTGTTCCGGAAGGATTCGGCCTTTGTACGCGTGTCGGTTTTAAATTTTTCGTCCCGGATGCCGGGCAGGTTGATCAATACGTTGTAGTAGGCTCCAAGGGCGGCGGCCCTGGCCATCAGGCCGGCCACACCGGCATCGCTGATTGAGTTTTTGTTTCCGATCCGTGCGATTTCCAGGGACAAGAAAATCGCGTCCAGGCAGCGTTCCAGCACGGAGAGGGGCACAAGGGTCGCTTCCTTGGTGGCTTTTTCCATGGCGTTATTTCGGGCTAACTTCTGCTCATCCGTTTTTTTCGTCATCTTCATAGCATCCATGACCCGGTTGAAGGCGATGGTGTCGAGATCGACGTCCCGCAGAAATTCATCCTTCAGATTCTGTCCGCGGACCGCCAGTTCAATGACTTTGGACTGAACATCTTCGTAGTCCTTTTTCCCGACCGTCAGATTGGACACCATAGCCGAGAGGGAAGCGGAAAGGGCGCCGGCCAGTGCAGCCGCACTGCCACCGCCCGGTGCGGGTGATTCGGAAGAGAGTTCATTGGCGAATTGCCGCAGATTGAGGTCGAGGAGCGAATTATCAACTTCCTTGAATTGATATTCGATGATTTTTTTCTCCGGCTCAAAGGGTGCGACATCCCCGAGCCCAAGGGACAGCGCGGCGATGTTGATGAGTTCCTCTTTAGACACACCGGGGCTTTTGCCCTGTTTTTCAAGATAATGACGGCCGGCCATCAGAAGCGCCTCCATGGGAATCAAACCGACGAGCTCACTCCCCGTGACGCGGACGCCGCGTTTGGCGGCTTCTTCTATCACTTTGTCAAAAACGAGGTGGGGCGGTGAAATATTATAATTGGTGAAATTGATGGAAATTTGGGCGATGCTGTAGTCTTCGATGAACCAGCCGACCGCCTTGACCTCTTTGAAAAGACCCGGAACATTGATTGTCTTTCCCATGTTATCCCGCTCGATATTGCCGTCGTCATCCCTTTTGGACCGTCCGCGTTCACGGATATCCAGGGCGATGTCCTGCGCGATTTTTTTATCACGCGTGTTTAGATTGATGTTGTAGGCAATCAGGAATTCCCGGGCTCCGACCGCCGTGGCGCCGGATTTGGGATTAAACACCGGCTCACCGTAATCGGGGGCCCATTCCGGATCCTTGAGCTTTTGCGACAATCCTTCATATTCTCCGGCACGAACGGTGGCAAGGTTTTTTCGTTCAGGTTTTTTAGCCGCTTCTTCGTACAAAAAACAAGGAATGTGAAGCTCTTCAGCGATTCGCCGGGCCACGTCATTGGCGATCTGTACACATTCGTCCATGGTGACACCCGATACGGGGACGAATGGACATACGTCGGTCGCTCCCATGCGGGCGTGGGCGCCCTTGTGCTGTGTCATATCGATGACCTCGGCTGCTTTTTTTACGGCCCGGAAGGCGGCTTCCCTGACCGCGTCCGGTGTGCCGATAAAGGTCACGACAGTCCTGTTGGTTGTCGCTCCGGGATCAACATCGAGAAGCTTTATCTGGGGAACGGATTCGATTTCCTGAATGATGGCCTTGATCTTGTCCGGATCGATGCCTTCACTGAAATTAGGTACACATTCAACCAGTTTCATGATCGGAGTCTCCTTCGAAATGGATGATTGTCGCCGGTGATTGTTTAATCAGCAATTCTAAGTTGTCACTAACGGATTGTCAACCGGCGCCTCTGCGAAGAGTTTCTTTTCCTCTTTTTATCATTTGAGGGTGTACTGAAGGATGCCCTTTTCGTTGTATACTTCGATCTCGCCGAATTCGGCCATCAAACGGTTGATGAGAGGATTGTCTTTTGGATCCAGGAGAGGATTGTCACGGGATTCCAGGTCCGCGTTGACGACGATCACGATGACCGGAGAAAGAAGATCGCTGTCTTTGAGCTGTTCGAACACGTTGTCTGCGTTGACGGAGGTGATGCTTTCGAAATACTGGGCCCAGTGGCTGTCACCCAGGTTCAGGCTGATGACATCGGTGACTCTCCCTGTGTATTCTTCCTGGATTTCCATGCGGACGGGAAATTGGCCGATGAGGTAGGATTTGGCCTGTTCAATTTCGTTGCTTGGGAGTTTCCGCTTGGTGGCCGTATCGAGTTCTCTCAGGATCTCCTTGATGGACTGATTCAATACGGCGGGTTTGACCTTCGCCGTTACCAGAAAAATGCCGAAATTCTTAAAAAAATTGACTTCGCTGAAGGCATTGTAGGCATATTGTTTGGACTCACGCAGATTCATGAACAGACGGCTGTTGAGTGTGCCCCCGAGAACCATGTTGAAAACAGCGTAGGGGAAAATATCTAGAGAGGATTGAAGAGGAATGATGTTCCCGAGAAAAATATACGCGCCGTCCGACTGGGGGTCATCGACAAGACCGATCCTGAGGCGGCGCAGGGGCCTTGGAAGCGGATCATCGGCGGGGAGTTCGGCTGCCGGATTCCATGTGTTGAGATGAGTGCTGATATGGCGCGAGGCCGTTTCCAGGTCGATATTCCCGACCAGGATGAGAGAAGCGTTGTTGGTCCGGTAATTTTTTTCAAAGAACTGTTGAATGTCCTTTTGCTTGATATATTTGAAAATGTCTTCGTTGAAGGAGATGCGGGAATAAGGATGCCCGTTGAAGAGAAGGAGATGAAAAAGATTCTTACCGATGAATTCCGAATCCTTTCTGCGGTTGAACATCTGATAATACAGCGTGCGTTGAAGATTGACGATTTCTCTCTGGCTGAACGCCGGTTCGAGCAGAAAACGGGATAGAATTTCAACGCCCCTGTCCAGATATTCATCAAGAAAGGAAAGCGTGAAAATCGTCCTTTCGGGCTGAACGGCCGCCGACCATTCTCCTCCGATGGCGGCGATGGCCTCCTCGACGGCATTGACGGACAGCGTGAGTGTTCCCTTGTCCAGAAGATTGGCTGTGAAGGTGGCAAGTCCGGGAAGATTTTCCGGGGAAGAACTTTCGCCGCTGTAGATGATCAGCTTGAGGGTGACCCGGCGGTCATACTCAAGAGGTACAACATGAATCGTCAGATTGTTTTTCAGCGTGTGGGACAGGAACCGGGGAAGATTCAGCCTGTGGCGAGGGTCCGGGTTGGGCGGCTGACGGCGGAAGCGTTCCTGTGCTGGAAGGAAAACGGACAACAAAAAGAGGAGGACGAATGCAGCCGCTCGCCGTCCGATCCGGGAAAAAACAGGCCGTGAATCGATCATTTTGTCAGCACATCCATAATGATATAAAAGCCTGAGAAGGCGGCGTTCGCCGTCACCATCAGCCTGTGGGGAAGAATATTCATGTAGTTCCCCAGTTCAAGGCGCGCCTGTTCCGCCGTTCCATGCCGTAGATAGATCTCGGCCAGAAATTCGGACCGGCCTGATGTGGTGTGGATGCGGGACATGTAGTCGGATTTCAGCAGGGACTTTGCCTTGTTCAACTCTTCGGTTGAAACGAGGCCGGTGGTCAACCGGCTCATTTCGGAAACAATCGCTCTGCGGCTGCGGCTGCGGAGAAGCTCATTGTTGATGGCGGCGAAAATTTTAAAAACGGCCCTGTCACGGCGGATCTCCATGCCCCCCGTGATCTGAGAAGCGACGCGGTCTCTCTTGATCAGCCGCTTATGCAGACGAGATGTCGTCCCCTTGAGAAGAAGGTATTCACACAGCGTGAGCACATAATGTTCCGAGGGATAGGGGGGAGGAAGACGATAGCCAAAAAATATCGCGGGAGAGGGGACGAGGGATGACTGCGTGAATTCCATGGCTTCCGGAGTTTGGCTGAATGGGATATCCGGAAATCCGGGAATGTTTTCGGAGGCGGGAATGGTCCGGAAGAAACGATTCACCAGCTCCAGGGCCTCTTCCATTTCAAAGTGCCCGCAAATGGAAAGCACCGCGTTGTCGGGGCGTATGTAGGTGGAATAGTAGTCTTCGACATCAGCGACCGTGAGCTGACGGACCTCGGGCTCAAGCCCGGACATGGGATGGTTGTATGTGTAATCGGCAAAAAGAAGTTGGTCAAAGGAGAGTGAATCGGAAAGAAACGGATCCTCGTCTTTCTTGTACTGGATGGTGCTGAGAATCAGGTTCCTTTTCACCCACTCGACCTTGTCTCTTGTGATCTGAAGCGAGCTCATTCGATCCGATTCGAGCCAGAGAAGGAGGCCCAGCTGATTGGAGGGAACGGTCTGCTGAAACACAAGGCGATCGGCATGGGTGGCGGCGTTGAAATGACCCCCGATCCTCGAAATGAAATTGATATGCTGCATCCGGCCGACATTGCGTGATCCCTGGAACATCAGGTTTTCCATCAGATAGGCGAGTCCCGATTTTCCGCCCGGGTCGTTGAGGGAGCCGGCATGATACATGATGGTGACGGAAACGGTGGGCAGGGAGTAATCTTCAGACAGGATCACCCGCAGGCCGTTTGGGAGTGTGATTTGGGTGATGGGATAGGGGAAGGAGTCCGCGATCGGAGCCTGAATCGCGGAAAGGGGGAGAGATTGGAAAATCATGCAGATAATAAAAAGTGCGATGTTTCTTTTCATAGGCTTGGAATGGTGCTCGTGAAAAACCAAATGATAAAATAACACAAAACGCCGGATTTATACAATCCGCCCGGATGCAAAATTGAGATTGAAACATTTGACCAAATATGATATTTTCGATAGTTCAATCCTGCCGGAAAGGAAGAACTCAATGAGTAAAGACGGAAAATATCTATTCACCTCGGAATCAGTGACCGAGGGGCATCCGGATAAAATATGTGACCAGATCTCCGATTCCATTCTGGATGATCTTTTAGCCCAGGATCCAATGAGCCGGGTCGCCTGTGAAACAATGGTGACGACAGGGCTGGTTCTCATTGCCGGTGAGATATCCAGTCAGGCATACTGCGATTTCCAGCGGATCGTCAGAAAAACCGTTCAGGGCATCGGATACACCACGGCGCGCTATGGTTTCGATTATGAGACCTGTTCCGTCCTTTCGTCCATTCACGACCAGTCCCCGGATATCTCCATGGGTGTGGATGAATCGGAATCCCATGAACAGGGCGCCGGAGACCAGGGCCTGATGTTCGGCTATGCCTGCAACGACACCGAAGAATTGATGCCCATGCCCATCATGCTCGCCCATAAACTGGTGCGTCAGTTGAGCAAGGTGCGCCGCGAAAAAACGCTGACCTACCTAAGGCCGGACGGAAAGTCTCAGGTGACGGTGGAATACTTTCAGAACAAGCCCGTGCGGGTGGATGCCGTGGTCATCGCCGCCCAGCACAACGCCGATGTGGATATGGAAGTCCTGAGGGACGATATCAAGGAAACCGTGATCAGGAGGATCATTCCGGCGAACATGCTGGATAAAAATACAAAAATTTACATCAACGAAACCGGCCGCTTCGAATTGGGCGGGCCTTTTGCAGACACGGGACTTACCGGCCGGAAAATCATCGTCGACACCTACGGCGGAGTCGGCAGCCACGGCGGAGGATGCTTCTCAGGGAAGGATCCCTCCAAGGTCGATCGCTCCGGTTCCTATATGGCCCGTTACGTCGCCAAAAATCTGGTGGCGGCAGGCCTGGCCGATCGGCTGGAAGTGCAGCTTGCTTATGCCATCGGTGTTCCTCATCCCGTTTCCATCATGGTCGATACCTTCGGCACTTCCACGGTCGACGAGGACAAGATCAAGGAACTGATTCGCAACCATTTTGATCTGACACCAAAGGGAATGATCAAGACTCTTGACCTGCTGCGTCCCATCTACCGTAAATCTTCCTATTACGGGCACTTCGGCCGTCATGAGCCTGAATTCACCTGGGAAAAAACGGACAAGGCGGACGCCATCCGAAGAGACGTGAAGCTCTAGACCGATCTGATCTTTTTTATCTCCGCCAGCATGTCGTCCATTTCTTTTTTCATAGCGGGATCCGAGACGAGATTGTAAATCTGTTCAAAAATCCGTCGGGACTGATTGTATTCCTTGATGTGATAATAGGCCCGGGCCAGATTGAACTGGATGTCCGTGTCATCGGCGAAATGCGTGTCCAGGCTGTCGAGCGCACCCCTGTAGCATGAGACGGCATCCCTGTAGCGATCCAACTGCTCCATGATGTTGCCCTTCAGGGAATACGCCATCACAAATCGCGGATCGCGCTTGAGAGCGCTCTCCAGCTGAAAGACGGCCTCCTGCAGCTTCTCTTGCATCACATACAAGCGTGCCAGGTTGTAGTGGGGAAGAGCCTTCGAGGCATA
>JAHIPL010000050.1 GCA_018894615.1 Acidobacteriota bacterium
ACTCCGCTCTGCTATGAATGAGAACAACCGCTCGGCAAATTCGCGCACGGCACGGGCGGCCGGGATATCCTTGTATTCCACCAGCGGGCATTCCTCGACCAGGGAAAAGATCACGTCGCGGTCAAAAGGGATGCGGCCCAGTATCGGAATGGATTCACTGTCGCACAATTCTTCCAGTCTCTGCGTCTGAGCCGGGTTGAGATCAAATTTGTTGATGCAGCAGACCACCCTGATTTTAAAATGTCGGGTTAGCTCAAGAACCCGTTTCATATCATGGATCCCGGAGACCGTCGGCTCTGTGACGAGGACGACCACATCGGTCCCTGAGAGGGAGGCGATTACGGGACAACCCACTCCCGGAGGCCCGTCGATCAGGATGAGGAACCGATTCTCCTTCTTAGCCCTTTCCCGTGCCTTCTGTCTCAGCAGACTGACCAGTTTCCCGGAGTTTTCTTGGGCGAAACCCAGCCGCCCGTGGATAAAAGGGCCGAATCGGGTCCGGGACTCAAACCATTCCCCTGATTTGTTGGGGACCATTGGAATCGCATCTTCGGGACACACATACGAACAGACCGCACACCCTTCACACCGGTGGCAATCGATTGTCGGTCGCCCGTCCTCTTTTACGGACAGAGCTTCAAACCGGCACACGGTGTGACACACTCCGCAAGCCGTGCAGAGTTCCGGCACGATGAGGGCTTTGTCGTTTCCGTAGAATTCGTGCACCGTCTCAATCTCGGGGTGCAGAAGGATATGAAGATTGGCGGCATCCACATCCGAATCCACAAACACGGCATCCTTTGAGAGGGCGGCCAGGGAGGCCGTGACAACCGTTTTTCCGGTGCCGCCCTTTCCACTAAGCAAAACCACCTGCTTCATGCGCCTGCCGTTTTTTCGCCGCTCGCGCACAAAAACTCGATTCGTTCAAAGAGTCGGCTGTATGTGTCCGCGTAATCCTTCCGCGTCCGAACGATGGGAATGCCCTCGGCATAAGCTTCGGCGACGTCCGGATCATAGGGCAGTTCCGCCAGAATGGGGATGTTTTCCTTCCGGCAGTAATCATGAATCCGTTTATCCCCGATATCGGCCCGGTTGATGACGACCCCGTGCGGAACCCCGAGCACGCGCAACGTTTCAACGGCAAGAACCAGATCATTGAGCCCGAAAGGGGTCGGCTCCGTTACCAGAAGCGTGAAGTCCGCCCTCTCTACGGCAGCCATCATGGGGCAAGAGGTGCCGGGAGGAGCATCGATGATAACCATTTTGCCGGAATCCAGGCGTCTCTGTACATCCCGGATCACATGGGCGGTGACGACCTGCCCCACATCAAGCATCCCACGAAGGAACTCGATCCCGCCGGTGCGGTCGATATCCACCTGGCCTACCCTCACGTCCTTTTCACGAATCGCTCCTTCCGGACATAGAAGGGTGCATCCACCGCAGCCATGACACATCTCCTGAAAAACAAGGACGGTTTTATCCAGAACCGCAAGAGCATTGGAGCGGCATATCTCCGCACATCTTCCGCAGGCCGTGCATTTCTCATGATCCACTTCCGGCACGGGAAGGAAGATGGGAACCGTCTCTTGAAAATCGGGATTCAGGAAAAAATGGGCGTTGGGCTCCTCCGCGTCACAATCAAGGAATTGCACCGGTTCCCGACGCGCGAGAATGAGGGCCAGGTTCACAGCAACCGTCGTTTTTCCCGTACCGCCCTTTCCACTGGCAATGGCAATGATCACCGTGCCCTCTCCTTCCTCCGGAACAGACTGGAAAACCGTTTATTCCGCCGCTTTTATTCCCAGTTCCAGATCGGCCTTCAAGTCCTCAAATCCCTCACATCCGACGGAAAGCCGGATCAAATCATCGGTGATGCCCGCCTTGATCTTTGCCTCCTTGGGAACCTTGGCGTGGGTCATGCTGGCTGGATGCTGGATCAGGCTTTCAATTCCACCGAGAGAAACGGCAAGCGTGCAGAGTTTGAGCGCGTTGATCATTTTTTTCCCGGACTCGTATCCGCCCTTCAAACCAAAACACAGCATGGAACCGAAACCAAACATCTGTTTCCTGGCCAGTTCATACTGAGGATGACTTTCCAGTCCGGGATAATTGACCCAGGCCACTTTAGGATGGGATTCGAGATAACGGGCCAACCGAGCGGCCGTTTCCTGGCTTCTTTCCACACGCATGGCCAGTGTTTTCGCCCCTCTCAGAACCAGCCAGGCCTGGTTGGGGTCCATCGTCCCGCCCATCAGGGACAAGACCCGTTTTGTCCGGTCATACAGCTCTTTTGTCCCCGCAACAATGATCCCTCCGACAACGTCGCTGTGGCCGTTGATGAATTTCGTCACGCTGTGATAGACAATATCCGCACCCATTTCGAGGGGATTCTGAAGGATGGGGCTGGCGAAGGTGTTGTCCACCACATGGGTTATTCCATGTTCCTTAGCCAGGCGGCTGCAGGCTTCGATATCGGTCAACACCATGGTCGGATTGGCCGGTGTTTCGACGATCAGGAGCCGGGTTTCAGGACGGATGGTTTTTTTTATGTTCTCAATGTGAGAGGTGTCCACAAAATCGTAGGTGACTCCGAAACGGGCCATCACTGTTTCGACGATGTTGCGGGACATTCCATAAACAGCATCCGTGCATATCAGATGTGTATCCTTCTCAAGGAAAGCCATGAGAAGAGTGGACAGGGCCGACATCCCGCTGGAAGTGGCCATCGCTCCGTAGCCCTTTTCCAGATAAGCGATATTGTCTTCCAAGGCCTTGATGGTCGGGTTCCCCAGGCGGGTGTAGATGTACCCCTCCTCTTCACCGGCAAAGCGGGCGGCGCCCTGCTCGGCGCTTTTAAAAGCAAATGTGGAAGACTGGTAGATCGGGACGGACACTCCGCCGTAGAGCGGATCGCGCTGCTGTCCCCCGTGAATAACACCCGTGTGGAGATCCTTCATTTTTGCATCCGTCATGTTGCACTCCTTTTTCTGTTCTTT
Organism: Acidobacteriota bacterium; assembly: GCA_018894615.1. GTDB lineage: Bacteria > Acidobacteriota > Aminicenantia > Aminicenantales > Aminicenantaceae > JAHIPL01. Next base: position 2,997 of record JAHIPL010000050.1, read on the forward strand.
TGTTCAATTATTAATCTGAAACGCGTTGTCTTTTCAACCCCGACGGCAATTTTCTCCACTGGAACAGGGGGCGGAATCACAACGGGTCTCTCATCTGTCTTTCGATTACTCTTTCACAGCCTTCATTATTTTATCCACAATGCGGCTGAACTCTTTTCCTGTTTCGGATTCGGGATTCTTGTCAAAGTAGGATTCCCCCGCATCCCCCATTTTGACAATTTCGGGTTCCAGCGGAATTTTTCCGAGGAAGGGAACGCCCATGGAGAT
>JAHIPL010000051.1 GCA_018894615.1 Acidobacteriota bacterium
CTGATTTTCCAGCTTTGTTATGAGAATTGGCTGGGACTGCCTTGTCTGGTTCTGTTCACTCTGTTTCTGATATGAGCGAATCCATTATCGGAACTTACCTCAACTTATTGAGAACTTACCCCAAGATTTATTAACATCAATAGGCATAACAGCCTAACAATGGAATGAACGCAGATTTAAAAAAGCTGGCGCTTTTTCAAACTGGTTATTCCAGACGTTAGAAAAATATCGGAAACGAAAAGGAAACATCCATTTCATTTTCCTGAAAATGGTGGCGTTTCTTATTATGAGGAATATGCAGAATGGATGAGAGAGGAGCGCAGCGGGTCAATTAAATTTTCCAGCCGCCGGCGACGATGAGGTTGGTACCGGTGATGTAGGCGGCCTCATCGGAAACGAGAAAGGCAACGGCGGCTGCCACATCGGCGAAGGTTCCCAGCCGCCCGGCCGGGATGTTTTGATCGGCTGGCAAAACACCGCCTTCCATCAGCCCGGGAGACACCATGTTGACCGTGATGCCGTGGGGCGCTTCGCTCCGGGCCGCGCTCCGGGTCAGGATGAGCAGGGCCGTTTTGGCCGCCGCGTAGGGAGCGATGGACGTGTAGGCCTGAAGCTGCTCCACCCGGCTGTAGCCGAGGTTGATGATACGCCCCCATCCGCGCCGCCGCATGTCGGGCAGCACCGCCCGCATGACGTTCAGGGCTGTGATGACGTTGCCCTCGAACTGGGCCTGCCAGTCCGCACCGTCCGTTTCCTCCCAGCGCCTGACCAGCATGGGGCCGACGGTGTTGACCAGGATATCGATCCGGCCGAAGGCCGCCTCAGCCTCGCCCACCACCCGGGCCGCATCCTTTTCATCGGTGAGGTCTCCGGCAAAAACCCGGCTGTCAGGCCCCTTTTTTCGGATTTCAGCGGCCACGGCTTCGGCGGCGGGGGACATTCCGCGTCCGTGCACTCCTACGGCGGCCGCCCCATCCGCCAGACGGAGCGCAATCCCCCTGCCGATCCCCCTGGATGCGCCCGTCACCAGAACAATTCGCCGCTTCTCCGTCATCTCATGTTTCCTTCCCCTCACGACTTGTCATATCGATCATTATAAAAGATTCGATACATAAAAAAACAGAGGATTGTCAAAGATAGGGATCAGGCCGGATCAGGAAGAGGGGAAGGCGGACGAATCGGAAGAACCGTCCGAATACTGTCCCAGAATCCCTTCGACTTTCTGCTGAAGGTCCCGGACGGAAAAAGGTTTGGTGATATATCCAGATGCACCTGCCTGAAGGGCTTTTTCCATCTGTTCTTTTTTGGAGAGGGGCCCGATCAAAATCACGGGAATACCCGACAGCTTCTCCCGGCTCTCTTTATTGCTGAAAAAATCGGAGCCGTTCATGGTCATCATATCACTGTCCAGGAGGATGAGTTCCGGATGGTATGTTCCCACCAGTTCGAGGCCGGAATATGGATCACTGGCAATCTGAATATCAAAATCATTCTCTTTGAGAAAATATCCGATGATCTCCACGTCGGCGGTATCCCTGTCGATGATGAGGATCCGCCCTTTCACGATCGGCGGCTGCCTTTCCGCGCCGGTCTCTTCATTCGGGGGCAGGGACGCGGGGGCCTGTTCGACGGACACAAGGATTGTCTGCATGCGGCGGACCTCGTCCAGCCAGCGCTCGATATCCGTCTTCAGATGTTTCACATCGGACGAAGGATCGAGAGGAAGGATATCGATTCCGAAACGGGCTGCGGCCTCGCTGACGGTTTTATGCTTCTGCGCTTCGATGGACTCCAGGGCTGTCACCAGCTCGCCGGCCTTGATCAGCTCCGCCGCGGATGAATCCAGACCGGCTCGAAGGTTTTCCCGCAACCCCTCGAATCGCCACATGTGTTCCTCCAGACTGCGGTGAAATCCCGTCATCTTCTGCTCATGAATGCGGACGATTTCGCTTATTTTATGCAGCTGTACTTTTCTAGCGGATATTTCATCGTCGACTTTGCGGACTTCGGCCTCGTGCTGCTCCTTCAGATGCCGGATGATCGCTGACATCCGGTCCCGGACCTGTTTTTCTTTCTCCGCCTTGGCATGAAGAATGCGGGACTCCAGATCGGCTGAAAGAACGGGATCAGTTTTACGGTTTATCGACTTTTCCATGGCCCACTGTAGATTTTCCAGATATTTGATGATCAAGCAACGTCCCCAAAGATGGAATCACAGATGATATTATGTATCACATCATCACCTCCAAAAGCTAGTTTTTTTCCCTTTTTACCCTTAATCGCTCCATTATTCAGACCAATCCAATTATTTTGAATAGGATGAAGTGATCCGATCCCTGGATGTGATCCAATCCCGATTTGGTTGACTTTCGGGGTGGGGGAGGATATAAATTTCCTTTCCCCCTATTTCATCAAGGAACGGCCACAGGAATGACATCGGAGACAAAACGGGTACTTGTAACAGGAGCTTTGGGTCAGATCGGCACGGAACTCACCCTCAAACTCAGAGACAAATACGGCCACGGCAGCGTGATTGCGTCCGATATCCGGACGGGCATCTCCCCCGAAATCGAAGAGGGCGGCTCCTTCGAACTCCTCGATGTTTCCCGAGGCCCGTCCGTCACCGCCCTCGTCCGCAAGCACCGGATCGACACCATCTACCACATGGCCGCCATCCTTTCGGCCACCGGCGAGAAGAATCCCCAGCTGGCCTGGAACGTCAACATGAACGGGTCCTTCAATATCCTGGAGACGGCCCGCGAAC
>JAHIPL010000316.1 GCA_018894615.1 Acidobacteriota bacterium
GAGAGGTTGGGCCGGATGGGATCGTTGGAACGGAGCAGGATGTACTCGCGGACGAGGCCTGATCTGTTGAGGTCGGGGATGGTTATTTTTATCTGAACCGTCTTTCCCGGGGCGATCTTCAGAGTCCCGTTTATTTTTTCACCCTTATGAAAAAATTCCGCGTCCCTGTGGCCGAGGTCCACAGTCAGTTCCTGTTCGCCTCTGTTTTTAACACCGGCTTCCGTCACGATGCCTTCGCCCTCCAGGAGGAGGCCCAGGTCGACGCTGTACTGTTCCAGTTCGATTTTGGGCCGGGGGGGGGTGTCGATGGAGGCTTTGATTGTCAGCATTTTATTCGGCTGGTCCGGATCGTTGGATTCAATATAGACGTACTTGGACACTTCACCCTCGTATCCTCGAGTGTTGAGGGTGACCTTGATCTCCCCTTTTTCCCCTGGTTTATAGGATTTTTTTGACACGAGGGCGGCCGCGCAGCCGCAGGAAGTCTGGACGTTCCCGATCTTGAGGACAGCGTCTCCGGTGTTCTCAAATCTGAAGGTGTGAGTGAGGGAACTTCCTTCTTTGGTCTGACCGAAGTCGAACTCGTCCTTCTGAAATGTGATCTTCGACGTGTTCGCCGCCAGGCCGGATTCTCCGAGAAGAAGAACGAACAGGGCCACCGTGATGAAAAAAAACAATCGGGAAATTTTCGGTTTTGTAAACATGCCGGACTCCTTAAACAAATTTTATCATGTTTACCGCCATGAATCAAAAGGATAAGAATACAAAGGATAAGAATACAACGATTTGAAGGGAACGGTTTTTCCAAATGAAGAGATGCCTGAAGATCCGCACTTTCTTGACAGTCTTTCGAGGCTCCCCTATAATTTTACGTGGGAAAAGGATTGAACCGAATGAATAAAACGATACGGGCCGGATTGTATTTGGTTTTTCTTTTCAGCTCCCTCTCTCTGACGCCCCTTTTTGGACAAACGCCCCTCATCAAACTGAAAGTGGTGGGAGAGTTGGCCAATATCCGTATTAGGCCTGATATCGGAAGCCTGATCATTCAGCAGTTTCCTAGGGACACCCTTCTGGAGGCACTGTCCAAGGAAGGCGAATGGTTTCAAATCCGTGTTGAGGTGGAGGGCGCGCAGTCCCTGACCGGATTCGTCCATGAAAGCCTCGTTTCGGTCATGGATGCTCTCCCTGTCGAAACGGAAGTCATCAAGAAGGACCCCCTTCCGGTCTTTCCCGTCGAGAAGGAGGAGGTCGTCACGGAAAAACCTCCCGTCAAGACACCCCCGGTAGAAGAAAAAGCGAAGGAAGCCAAAACCGGACCTCCTCAGGGTGAAAAGCCTCCTTTCTCTCCTTCTCCCCTTCACCCGGATGGCGGGATCCGTGTTTTTTTTGATCTGACGGGCGGCGGCGCCTTCTTTCCCGTCGGCGATCTCAATACCGGTGCACGCGGATTGGCGGATTATTATGCCCACTATCTGGGGACGACTGGGGATGGCGGATATGCTTCCCTCAGAGCGGCCGGTGTTTTCGGCGGAAACTTTATTTTCCCCTCCAATCCCCGCCTTTCCATTTTTATCGGAATGGATTATCTGGGCGGATCAAGGGAAAGTCTGATGGACTATTCGGTCGCTGCGTCGGCCCGTACCTTTACGGTGAGACCGAAACTTCGCGTGCTGCCGTTCCATGTAGGCGTTATCTACACGCCCTATTCTTTTGCTTATGTCAAAATCGCCGCGGAATATATCTTTGCCAATATGCAGTATTTCTATCGATACAGCGACGGGGCGTTCTGGCAGCAGTGGTCGGGAACGGCCAGCTGCAGTGGACCGGGGGCATTGGCTGCAGTCGGCCTGCTGATCGATCTCTCGCCGGCTTTCGCCCTGACGGTTGAATTGTCCGGCCGTCTGGCCCGGCTCCGGGGGTTTGAAGGAAAGAACACCTACACCGATTCCGACGGCTCCCTGGCCGAGGAGGAGGGAACCCTCTATCTGTATGATGGTCAGTTTACGGGGAGCAGCACCTTTCCCCTGCTGTTCATCCGGTCCAAGGTCCCGACCGAAGCCGGAGTTTTTAATCCGGAAAAAGCCGCCCTGAATCTGACCGGGATCACTCTCAAGGCCGGAATACGAATTCGATTCTGATCAACCGCCGCGCGGAATACCGGATAAAGACGAATTCTTCAGAAGGTCCTCAAGTACGGCTTTGACGGCCTGCAGCCGATATTAACCGGGTTGTTCATCAAATCCGCTTCATGAGCGGCGCATGCGGCGCGGGCCGCCATTGACACCGGTGGCGTCCATGGCCCACATGCCGCGGCCGTGGGTGGCGATGATGATGACATTGTCGCGGGGATGGATGACCAGATCCTGAACGTAGACGGTGGGCAGGTTGCCCCCCAGCACATTCCAGGTCTCACCGCCGTCCTTTGACACGTACACGCCGACATCGGTCCCGACATAGAGGATGTCCTTGTTGAAGGGATCCTCCTTGATGACGTTGACGGGACCCAGTTTGAGATTGTTGCTGATATCCTTCCAGGTTTCTCCGTAATCGGTCGATTTCCAGATGTAGGCGGCAAAATCGTCTTCCCTTTTCCCGTTCTGGGTCATGTAGACCGTATTTCCCGAAAAGGCGGAAGCCACGATCTCACTGACCCATTTGCGATAGGGCAGTCCCTTCATGATTTCTTTCCAGGTTTTGCCTCCGTCCATGGTGCGGTGGACTTTCCCGTCGTCCGTTCCGACATAGATCAGATTGGCGTTTCCCGGCGCTTCGGCGATGGAAAAGATGGTCTGGTACGGAATATCGCCCAGCTCTTCTTTGATTCCGTAGCTCATATCAGGGCTGATTCTTTCCCAGACATCCCCGTTGAACCGGGATCGGTAAAGATACTGAGTGCCGAGATAGACGGTGTCGGGATGGTTGGGTGAAAGCACGATGGGTGCGATCCACTGGCCCCGAAGGGGATCCAATCCCTTTTCCTGGGACGGAAAGATGTTTTTGGACCGCTCCGCACCCGATTTTGACAGGTCGGAACGGGAAATGCGGCCGTAGAATCCGGCGGAGTACACGATATCCGGATTGCGCGGATCGATAGCGTGGGTGGATCCTTCTCCTCCGGGAGCGTACTCCCATTCAACCGCCTCGAACCGGGTCCCGGTCTTGGTGACCACTCCTCGGAATGAGCCGTGGTCCTGCATGGAGCCGTAGACACGGAAGGGCGCGGCCATGTCGTAGGACACATTGAAGAACTGGCAGAGGGGCAGGTTGTCGAGAAACTGCCTCCAGGTTTTGCCCTTGTCGTAGGAGATGACGATGCCGCCGTCGTTGGCGTTGATGATGTAGTTGGAATTGTCCGGATCGATCCACAAGCCGTGATGGTCAGCATGCATACCCCGAATGTAGCGGAAGGTTTTTCCGCCGTCTTCGGATACACTGAGGGGAACGCCCATGATGTAGACGGTGTCGGGATCATTGGGATCGACCTTGATCTGGCCGAATACCCAGCCGTAGGTTCCCGAGTGACGCATCATGTACTGGAGCGTCCTCTCATCCAATCCGCTGACCTGTGTCCAGCTTTCTCCCTTGTCATCGGAACGGTAAACCGTGGCGCCCTTGATGATCGCCGTCAATGTGCCCGTATAGGCGTCGGCCCGCTCTTCCGGCGTCAGCTCTCTGGCCATCTCGTAATTGTCAACGAGAGCGTAGAGCACATTGGGCTGCGTCAGGCAGACATCGATGCCGATTCGGCCGCGGTACCGGGCGGCAGGCAGGCCGGCATTGATTTCCTTCCAGGTGGCGCCGCCGTCCGTTGTCTTGTAAATCCCGCTTTTATCGTATCCGGGAAGGACGCGGGGATCGTTCCATTTGAGGCGGATTCGCTGCCAGGCCGTCGTGTACAGCATTTCGGGATCGGTCGGATCCATAACCAGGTCGAAGGCCCCTGTCCGCTCGTCTATAGAGAGGATCTTGTTCCAGGTTTTTCCGCCGTCCATTGTTTTGTAGAGACCCCGTTCAGCGTTTTCCGTCCATTCGTGGCCGCCGGCCGCCGCATACACGATGTCCGGATCGGTGGGGTGAACAACGATCCGTCCGATGGTTAGGGTGTCGGCCAGCCCCATATGGGTCCAGGTTTTTCCCGCGTCGGTCGATTTGTAGATACCGGCCCCGTTCTGGGAGCTGCGGAAAATATTGGCCTCACCCGATCCTACCCAGAGGATGTTCGGATCTGAAGGAGCGAGGGCGATATCTCCGATGGAGGCCGTCGCCTCATTCTCGAAAATAGGTTCCCAAGTCGTGCCTTCATTTTCGGTTTTCCAGACGCCTCCCGAAGCCGTTGCGACGTAGACGGTGTAGCTTTTTCCCCTGGGAGAGACGGCTGCAATGTCGGTGCATCGGCCGCTGATGTTGGTCGGACCGATATGGTACCACTTCTCTTTATTAAAGGGAGTGTTTTTCGCCATTTCCTTGTACTCGGCGAACCACTGAAAACGGAGCTGCGGATCGGTGTTCTGAATGAGTTCCGGTTTACCAGCTTTTTTCTGGGCGTGGGCCGGTGCTGTGACCAGCGCTATCGCCAAAAGGCAGACGGAAAGGAAAAGAGTTGTGCGAAACATTTTCTTTTGAACCATTCAAACCTCCTTTTTGTTTAAATGATGATTTCGTGATCCCATATCACAAAACAACGTCATATTTGAAACGGGCTGGCGGGAACGAAGCAGCATGAACCATTTCAATCATTAGACCTTTTTTCCCGAGCTTTCTTCCCGTATGGACAGGAATATTTTCAGGAAAAGGAAATTTTTCGAGAGACCGGAGAGTCCGGATCCGACTCTTTCCGGGAATCTGGTAAAAAGACGGCTGTTTCTCCGGTAGAGGGCTTCTCCTCAGCCGGACTCCTTCACCATAAGGTTTGTCCACAGAACGGGTGAACCTCCCGATTCAAACCAGTCGATTCCTTCCGAGACCATGTCGAATTTGAGCCGGTATTCCCCCGGATCAGGAAGATCCGGCAGCTCGATGGAGAGCGTGTCCGTATCCCCCCCCGTCATATCGCGGTTGAGGAAAGCCCGGGCGTAGTTCAGATCAAGAAGGCGTCCTTCCGCGTTATGCAGCTGTGCTCCCAGCCGGATGATGCGGCGGCCCGAGTAGGCCTGCTTTCGCCACAATGCTCCGCCCGTGTTTTTGACGCGAATGGAACAGCGAAGCGGCTGTCCCCGCGTCATCACCGGATCGCTCTCCTCCGATTGAATGTCCGCCCGAAGGCGGCGTCCCGGGATGGCGTTTCCGATCTGGCTCGAATCCCAGATCTCATGATAGATTTTGTTCCAGGCTTTAGTTCCGATCTGATAGCGTTTTGACCGGGCGGCGGCCGGATGATCGGTGATTTCCCAGGTCAGGCGGTCGGCACCGATTTTTTCGGCAAGCCTTCGGGTCTTGTTCATCCGCCGCCGGCTGTCGTTCCACCTGAACAGAATATAGCGCCAGTTGATGTAGGGCACCTCCCGCCCGGTTTTGTCGCGCTCTGCGACAAAGGATGCCATCAGAGACAGCACCCCGGAAAAATCCCCGCCGCAGCGGTAGCGCTCGTATGTTTTCTGGTCAGGCCCGTCAACGGAAAAAGTGATTTCATCCATTCCGCTGATCACCAGGCGCTGAATTTTATCTTCATCAAGCATCAGTCCGTTGGTGCTCACATAAAGAAAAACTTGAGGGTATCGGGATTTGACATATTCGACCATTTCGACGGCCTGGGGGTGGACAAAAGGGTCACCGTAGTTGAACAGGTCCAACCGAATGAGGTGTTCTCCGACCTCATCGATGAGGCGTTTGAATTCGTCCAGCGGAAAACGGGATCTTTCCCTTGTTTTCAGAATACCGGAGTCATGGTTGCAGACCGCCTGAAAGCAGGACAGGTTGCAAAGCACGGTCGGTTCCAGAAATATGCGGGGGAGTCTCTCGAGATCCACGGGACGCTGAGGAACGGGAGACTCATCGCTCAACCTCCGTTTCAGGCCGCATGGCTCACAGAACGGGGCATAGCCGGCATTGAGCCCTTCCCGGATTTCCCGGACACGGGCCGAGCGCCAGATATCCAGAATGGGCTCGTCCTTCAGATGACCCAGCGGCCGTTCTCCGTAGGGGTCGGCGCAGCCGCACACCACCTTCCCGTCGCTCAAAACGACGAGCAGATCGAAGATCCAGTCGCAGGTGAACCGCGTTTTTTCAGTATCCCCGGAATTCAAGGGCGTTCTCCTTTATGGGAAATTCGGGAAACAGGGGGACCGTCTCTCTCAATCGTATGTCAATTCTTCCGGATGGTGATTCTTTTTTTTGCTGTTCCACCGAATTTGGATGCGACCGAAATTTCAACCCAGCCGTCGGCTCCGTTCCAGTCCACCAAGGCGCAGAATCGTTTGGATTCCTTCCCCTTGAGACGGAAGGCCGCTCCTTCCGGGGTGATGGTTTCAAAGGATTCCTTGCTGTCGAACGGATCTGTGTTGGTTGTTCCCTTCGGCAGCTCGACGGCCCGTTTGAGCTTTGCCGCCCGGTCCGAAGAGGTGGGGTAGGTGCGGTCGTTTGTAACGGTCACCTCCACCCAGAGCAGTTTATCGGTGACGGGATCGATAGTGATATCTGCAATCTCCACCCGCGGGAACTGAGAAGCGCAGTATAAAACGAACTGGCTGTTTTTGAAGGCTTCCTGTTCGATGTAGCGGGAGGGAGGAGTGCGGCGCAGATGTTTTTTTGGCGTGCCGCCGATCCAGATTTCCCCCAGGTCGGGATGGTTGACTGCGTGAGGATCGATCCAGCCTTCGCTGTTGAGGTCCATATCGATCCACTCGAGATACTCTTCATCCGTCACCCGCCCGTCGTCGTTCATGTCGGCGTCGAAGGCCGGTGTGCCCCAGAGCTCGATCAGGTAGGAATAGGCACCGAGCATGTAATAGGTGGCGGCGTTGGCCTGTCCGCTGAGGCCGCCGATCACCGGCCGGTAATTCTTAAGAATACGCGCTCCGGCGGTGACGATTTCGGTCTGGACATCCATGTCGTGCTGGTCGTCCGGCGCCACCTGACGGTCGAAAACCTGGGCGTATTTGTTGGTTTTACGCATCTCGTCCAACCGCTGCTCCCTCATCTGCTGCATGCGCTCCTGCATCTGAGGGTCCTGATTGCGGCTGCGGACGGCGGGAGGCGCCTGAAACATGATCAACCGCCCCGTGTTATGGTAGTGAAATGTGGCAAAAATGTTGGGATGGGCGACGAAGGATTCGTTGGCGTCGACATTCAGGCCGGGCAGAATATAGAAGGTGCAGTTGTCGACGAGATCATGGATATAGGGATCGTAGTCATACCGGGTCAACAGATACCATATCAGATAGAGGGAGCAGGTGATGCCGTTGACTTCATTCCCATGAACCGCTCCATCCACCCACATGGCTGTTTTGTCGACATGGGGTCCGGTGGATTTGGCTGTGATGGTGATCAGGTACTGGTCCCGGCCCATCCGGCTTTTACCGATGCTCTCGATGTCGGCCAGGTGGGAATACTGTTTCTGGATGTCGTGCATGATTTTTGTCCACTCCGCATAGGAGTAGTACCGCTTCCAGCTGATGGAGAAATCCAACTCGCCGTGATATCCGCCCGGGCTTTTCTGGATTTTTTTCTGGCCGTGGAGAGGGCTGAACAGAACCAGGATGCCTGCGAGGAGAAGCACCGTCAGGCTCAAGGTGATGGTGTGTTTTTTTTGACTCATGCTGTCCTCCTTACCGGACCTTCAGGTCCAAAACGGCCGTGCCGCCTTTCTGTGAGGAAACGACAATTTTGAGTGGTGTCGTCCCCTCGACCGCGATCACCCACTTCACTTCCCGCCCGGCTCCTCCCTCTTTGACCTCCGTCGGACGGTAGCTCGGTCCCCGGCGGAACCCCATGGGAGCGGCGGGGTAGAACATCATCATCCGGGACTGGGCCTGATCCGGTGGGGCGGCGGCTCTCTGTCCGCCGACGCCGGGAATGGTCAGAGTGCCGTCGAGAACACCCAGGATCTGATAGGGTGTTCCCTGAAGGAAGCGGACTTTTTCCGGATCGCCCAGCAGCCAGACAACATCTTCCCGCAGGCAGGAGAGCTGAGCGCCTTCGGCGATGTGGGTGGCCAGCTTGCCTCTGTTTTCGATGACGGCCGTGACCTCGATGATTTTGACGCTGTTTCCGGATTTCCCTTTTTTAATGGTTACCGTATCTCCGGATGTGCTGACGGTCGCCTTTCCGCTGCCTGCGGTCGTGGAGAGAAGCCTGGTGTCGGCTTTGGTGATGGTGATGTCGGGCAGAAGTTCGGCCCGGAACAGTTCGAACCGCCAGTGCTTGTCGCACACCTCAACGAGAGGTTTTCCGGGCAGCGCATTGTTGACACGGTGCTGCGGCAGCCATCCTCCGATCTCCCCCTCGCCCAGATCCGGGTGCTTGAACGGTTTCCAGGCCCGGAACAGTTTGCCGCCGTATTCCGCGTCCTGATAGGCAAGAAGGGCCCGTTCCGTGGAATCGGACGCCCCCTTAATTTCCGGAAGTCCGGGGATATCCTTGAGAGGGTTCCACAGTTCTGTGGTGATGGAGTAAATGCCGTACTGCTTGTAGGCCCAGTCCGTGGCCATGCCGTAGCTGTAGCGGCGGTCCCTGTCTTCGTCGTAGCTCACCCTCCAGCCGCGCGGCAGGACGTAGCCGCGCTGCTGGGCGTAAGTGTTGGCGTTTGTTTCTTTCAGTTTTCCCTTGAATTGATTGAGGAGCTGGGGCTTTTCCCAGGCTTCGGGAACGTCTTCGCCGATAATCTCCAGGTATTTTTTTCCCATGACGAAGTCGAATACCGCCACATCCAGGGGATTCATGGTCGAGTGAGGGGCTGTTCCCATGGGGCGGAAAGTGAAACCGCCGGAGGTGTGGTAGAACTGCCCCATCAGGATATTGCGGTGATTGGAAAAGAACTCGGCGACGGCATGGGTTTCAGGAGCCGATGTAGGATAGTCACCCGTTCCTCCGGAAAAACCGTCTTCCGTGAACCAGCCCTCAGGGAAATTCCGATTGAGGTCGATGCCGGCTTCCGGATCCTCTCCCCGCTTTCCATCCCCGTCTTCATCCCGATTCATGCTGTTGGCCCGCTGGGGGATTCCTCGTTCAACGCTGTTGAAGACACCGTCCGGATTGATGACGGGACAGATGTAGAAGGTGTTCTTGTCGACCATCCGGGTGACGGTTTCGTCTTCCCCATATCCGGAAACCAGCTTGTCAATGATGTAGAGGCAGACCTCGGTTCCCGTGTACTCGTTGCCGTGGGTGGCGCCGTTTTTCTGGTTGCTAACGACCAGGACGTAGATCGGCCGTCCCATGGTGCTTTTCCCTATCTCCAGCAAATCGGTGATTCCCGAATAGGCTTTGGCCACGGTCTTCAGATAGTCGGCTGTGGCCGTGTAGCCATGATAGGATTCGAAATGGATCGGCACCTTTTGTGCGGCCGTCGCCTGCGGGCTGAAGAATGCCAGGAAGAGGGCGGCCGTAGCAACGGTCATCGACAGACGAGATCCGTAGAGTGGTCTCATGCGACCTCCTTTTCAGTGATGATGGTGTGGAATGACGGGGTTTTTTAAAAAGGAACGAAACATGATTCTTATCTTATGGGGTTTTGTCTTCATTTGGCAATAATTTTTTTCCCCAAAAGATCCGGATGATACTGTTTGAGGTTATCAAAAGAGAGAGAGAGAAGGCCCGCTGCATTAGAAAGGCAGGTCCATCTGGCCGTGCAGCCGCCGGACTCGCTCTTCCCCGATTTTTAAAAGAAAGAGCTTGAGAATGGAGCCGTGCCGGGAGCGCAAATAATCGGCGGCTTTTCCGGGTTTGATAAAGCCGTCTTTTCCAAACCGCACCTTCAACAGCCTGCAGCCGGCCGCTTCGGCGGATGTGCCCTTCTCGAGATAATGTTCCCGAATGAGCTCCGTCCAGATTTCCTTGCTTCGTTTGGCTGTTATCTGCATGATGATTCCAGTCCCTTGATTTATCACAGACGGAGGGGTGATTTCAATCATCAGGAGGCGAGAGGTGCCACTCGTCTCCAACGAGAGAATCGAATGGGCGGACGGCCGACATTCCCCATTCCCTGAACGGCGACGGTTTTTCCTTCAAGTTCTCCCAGATTCAGAAATTCAAGGGCCGCTTCCATGCCGCAGATCACTCCCCGGGCTGTCGGGACGGATGGATTGCCGCTGCCGCCCCACCAGAGCCCCGCCAGGGCGTTTTTTCGGGTCATGCCCTTTCCCAGCCCCGAAGGCCGTCTCTGAGGTAAGCTTCAACCGTGTCATAGCTCCAGTAGCGAACACCTCCGGCGGCATGATCCGGGCAGACATGAAAAAAGAGACCCTCGTGCGCCATAAAATCCCGGATGTTCCGTTCATTTTAAACTCCGGTCGCTTCAATTCCTGAAATCGAGAAGTTCGACAAAATAGACCAGGGTTGTGTTCGGGGAGATGACAAAGCGTCGTTCCCCTTCCCGCTGCCGGGCGTAGAAACCCTGAAGCCCGTAGCCCAATGGGGGGGGGCAGATGACCGTTCTGTGCTCTCCTCTTCGCATGTCGGTAAGGGCTGCCCGTCTTCTCCCGTGCTGCGAAAAGAGGTCCCGTCGGGAAAGATCCCTGAATAGCGGACGAGCAGTGTCCGTCCGGTCCCGGGCGCTGCCCCTGTTCCCGATTGGGTGACATGAAACAGGGATCCGTGCGGGGATTGGACGGCGTCCGGCCAGTTCGTCCGGATCCACTCGGCTTCCTTTTTCTTTTTTTCCTCTTCCATGCGGGCGACTTCCTGCTCGACATCCGTCCTGATTCGGTTGAAGGAGTCGTTGTCGACGCGAAAGCGGCGGGCTTTTTTCCCGATTCGAAGGATTTTGACCCGCTGCACCGAGTCTCCCTGTTGAATGGACCGGACCACGGGAATCCCCTCTGTCACCCGGCCGAATATGGTGAAATTCCCGTCGAGATAGGAGCGGTCGGCCAGGGTGACATAGAACTGGCTGCTGTTGGTGTGAGGACCGGCGTTGGCCATTCCCAGGATTCCGGCCCTGTCATGACTGAGATCGGATGCGATTTCGTTGGGGATGGTGTAACCGGGTGAATCCGTCTCCCCTCCGTTCGGAATCCCCGCCTGAATGACGTGACCCGGGACAACGCGATGAAAAACGGTTCCATCGAAGAAGGGGCGTCCGTCAGGAAAAGCCTGGTTCGTGAGGGTCCCTTCGGCCAGGCCGATGAAGTTGGCGGTGGTCATGGGTGTCCGCTCAAAATCCAACTCCAGGACAATGGTTCCTCTTTCTGTCCCCAGTTCGGCATAGATCCCGTCGGGATAGGGGGCTGATCGGCATGCGGAGAGAAGAAAACACAAGATGATGCCGAGTGGAATGATCTTTTTTGCGGGTGACATGGATATTCTCCCTTGGTTGATAGGACTCTTTTTGAGAGTATAGGGGGACATAAAAAATGTCAATCGCCCTTGCGGGAAAATCAATCAGAACCGATTTCATGCGAGCGCTCTGTCCCTGTACGATACAAATCCGCCGTTTCCCCTTAACTTTTTTGCAGCAGTTGGAACCTCTGGGCGTGGAATCCCCGAAGCAGGGGGATCTCCGACACACACTCCAGGCCTGATTCCCTCACAATCCGGCTCCATTCCAACCGGGAAGGCATATGGATTTTTTTCTGTCTTTTTCGCACCAGGCGGCGCAGGCTTCTCTGGATGCGGTGGAGCGGGGTGGACACATAAGTGGAGAGAATGACCCATTCCGACGTCACCCGGTGGAATTCCCGCAGCAGGAAGGCTATGGAATCCCTGTCCTTTATGTGGTGGAACAGGCGGATACAGAGCACAATATCGAAAGATTCATCGTCAAAGGGAAGGCTGGATGAGGCGTCGGCCGCCACACCCTGAACGTCGGGAAAAGTATATTTTTCCCGTGACCGGAGGACCATCTCAAAAGAACGGTCGGCACAGATTTGAGACAGGCCCCGCCCCCTGATCAATCCTGTGAACCGGCCGTAGCCGCAGGGCAGGTCAAGCACGCGCATGTCCGGTCCGGAGAGACCTCTCATCAGCTTTTTGACGATATGTTCTTCCCGATTTTTGACCCACCGCTGGTCCGGGCTCCTGTAGCGTTTGCCTTCGTAGTGAAGGACTTCATCCCGAGTGAACCGGTCGGAGGCAGGGGGCCGATCCGTTTTGTTTTTCATTTAAAAAATATCCATTGAGGGGAGGAATTGAGAAGCAGCGTTTGTCCCTGAACCGGGTTGGATTGGCCGTTCCTTGAGAGAACGGTATCGATCCCGCGCGCAAAAGTGTGTCTGATGGAAGATCCGTTTGTCCATCCGGCCGCAAAGGAGCGCCCGTTATTGACAAAGGTGAAAAGGAAAGCGGAGGGGTGGGGGATTCTTCCTGTAAATCGGGCACCGCGCAGCTGCTGAACGAGTGTTTTGAGGGCGAAGAAGGCCGGCCGCTTTCTAAGGCTGCTGTTCCGATCGTCGATCAGTCCGTATCCGGGCGCGATGAGCTGCCACCAGTAGATTCTCTGCAGACAGCCGCTCGATAATCCCAGCAGAAAATAACGGGACAGGAAATCTGCCTGTTCTTTTTCCGTGACATTGGGTTTTCCGGAGGCCGGGGAGTATTTTCCGGTTCCCTTGAGCGGCCAATTGAACTCCGTCACCCAGAGCTCTTTAGCCTGTCCGCCGGACACATCCACCGCCGCTCGAAGCAGAGCGATTTTTTTGGCCAGATCCCAGCCGTACTGTTTGTTCTCCGGAGAACCGACCCGGTCGGCGTAAAGCAGTGAGCTGATCACATCAAAGTGGACGCGCCTGAGAACGGAGGGATAGAGGTGGAATTCAAAATCGATAACGGCCGGGCCCAGAGTGTACATCCCGTGTTCCGCCGCGAGCCGCCCCGCCGATTCCGCCAGCCTGATGTATTCCCGAAAATCCCAGATTCCCCATTTGGTCCGGTTCCAGGCGTGACCGATTTCGATGCCGGCACAGCGTTTTCCCAGCCGCTGGAGAACGTCGCGAACGAACGAGTCCCATTTTTGGGATGACTTCACATCCGCCCGCTGCTGAAGCAGAGCGACGGTCAATTCGATTCCGGCGTCATTAAAAAGATCGCATGTCCGCTCAAACAAATCCAGACTCTTTCTCTCCCATGAAGGGATGCGAAAGAGCGCTTTTTGAATCCCCAGTTCCTGAAAACACTCAAGAATCGAGGGATTGAGGTCTGGATGGGGAGTGAAGCACAGGCCGAAGGAATCGCCGATTTCCACGGATTCGACATACATTTTTTTTCTGAGGGCCCGAAAGCGGCGCAGTCCGGGAAACAGATAAACCAGATTGTCGATGAGCTGAATGAAATAGGCGTCCGCATAGCGGATGTGGGTTTTCAGTCGTTCGGATTTTGGAGCGACATTGTGGGGCTGGTCGGCATAGGGATTCCAGCGGAAGGAGTTGTTCATTTCAGTGAAGTTTCAGTTTTTTCGCCAGCTTTTTGAGCCCCAGTTTTTTTTTCAGGGTGATGCGTGTCGAAAAACGGATTTTATTAAATCGGTACCACCACCAGAGCGTTCCCGGGTTTCGGTTCAAATAGGAGACCAGAAAATCATGTTGATTCCTGCGGGGGATACCGAGCCGGACCAGGTTGCCCACCGCCCGGAACCGCCCGATTTCCCTGCGGAAACGGACACGTTTGATATCGACCAGAAAAAAATGATAACCACCCTCCTGCTTCGGCCTGATGAGGATGTTTCCGTCGGATAGATCGTGATGAAGGATGCCGGCCGCATGGATTTCAGCGACAAAACGGGCGAGAGCCTCGATCAACGCCTGAAGCGGCCGGCCGGACAGTTCCATCAGGGGGTAGCGGATCTCTTCGGTGCCTTTGAGCCACTCCATGATAAAATAATTTCTGCCGACCAGACGTCCTTCCTTTTGTTCGAGATAGGCAATGGGGCGGGGAGTCGGGATGCCTCCGCGGACAAGGACGGATGCGTTTCTCCAGGCCCGCCGGGCTCTTGATGGCTGGAATCGTGTCTTCCACCGGCCGAGGAGGTTGTCGCGGTATTCCTTGATGACCACATCGAAATCCTGCGTGGAGCAGGACCGTATCGTGAGGGCTCCCACCAGGTTGCGGCTGTCGAGAAGGATTTTTGTCCGGGCGTCGGCCAGAAGAGAGCCGCAGTCTGAGAGGGCTTTGCGGATTTCCGGACAGTCGTACTCGAGATGGATGCGCCCCTGAAAGGAGCCGGTTTCCAGCGGAATAGCCTGTATCTCTTCCATGTTTTCTGTCCGGACGGGAATGAAATGACGAAAAAAGAGTACACTCCGTTCCCTGTTCTGTCAACAGACTTGCGGTTTATTCCGTTCCTCCTCTATAATGGAACAAATCGGATTGGAGAATTGTAATGAGCATAGACCCGGAACTTCTGAATATTCTGGCCTGTCCAAAGTGCAAGGCAGACATCAAAATGACGGCGGATGAGCAGGGGCTTAAATGCATGGAATGTTTTCGTGTGTACCCCATCAAAGACGGGATCCCTGTCATGCTCATCGATGAGGCGACAGTTGATCCGAAGCGAAAAGTCAAAGACTGACGCCGATCCTCCTCAAAAAATCCTTCTTATTCGATTAAGAAGGATGGGAGATGTCCTGCTGACTCTTCCGGCCGTGGTCGCCCTTAAACGCCATCTACCGGGAGCCTCATTCACCTACATTGTTGAAGAGCCTTTTCGCGAACTCGTTGAAAACCATCCCGCCCTGGATCATATCCTCGTCCTTCCCCGCCCTGTCGGGAATCGGGACTTTTTCCGCTTCATCCGGAATGTCCGGAAAAACCGTTTTGATGCGGTTCTGGATTTTCATGGCGGCCCCAAGGCATCGCTGATCACCCTTTTTTCGGGTGCGAAACGAAAAATCGGATACAGAATTCGATATAAAGGGTGGATTTATCACACAACAATACCGCGACATTATGATTCTGGGCCTGTTCACAGCGCCGAAAATCACTTCAATCTGGTCCGTCTTCTCGGGGTGGAGACACAGGATTCGCCCGCTATTTCCTTCCCTCCGACCGACCGGAAAGTCCAGGAGGAGGCGGATGTTGTCCTTCGCGCCCTCGGCCTGGTCAGCAGCAAATATATCGTTTTTCATGTCGGCGCCGGGAATAAATTCCGCTTCTGGGGTATGGATAACATGTCCGCTTTCCTTCGGCAGGCGTCTGAGGTCTTCGGCCTGAAGATCGTTCTTGTCGGCGCACCGGATGATGCGGAGACTGAAAAAGCCCTTCTCGAGGGAGGACATTCCTCGGTTGTTTCCCTCGTCGGCCGGATCGGCCTCAAAATTCTCCACCGTCTCATCTCTCAGGCTGCCCTTTATGTCGGTCCCGATTCCGGGCCGATGCATATCGCTTCCGCAACATCGACCCCCATCATCGCTCTTTTCGGTCCCACGATTCCCGCTCATTTTGGGCCCTGGAAATCCAAATGTGAGATCTTGGAGAAAAACCTCGGCTGTCGTCCCTGCCGACAGCGGGACTGTCTGTCCGGTGATTTTGCCTGCATCCGCTCCATACGGCCGGAAGAGGTGATCGAAGCCATGAGAAAATACCTCTGAACAACCGCTTAAGAAGAGGGCCGCTGCGCTTTGTTCAATCCCTTACCCGGTTGTATTTCCTTTTGACGGAAATTTCTTTACAATAAGGAGGATTTTCAGACGTTCCTTTAATTCAGGCTCTGGCGGAGGTTAGCCCATGCCGTTATTGAAAAAGATCAAACCGGATTGGCCCTTGCTGGTTCTCTGCGGGGTCGGAATGTACCTCCTCTTTTCCTTTATTTCCATCACCATTGCCCAGGTCTTTCTGGCGGCGGCTCTGATCGGTTGGTTGGGATTTCACATCAGGACGAAACGGAAAATCCGCATCCCCGGTTTTTACATACCTCTCCTTGTTTATGTCGGACTCTCCCTTCTGGTGAGCCTATTTTCCGTCAATCCCGGCATCAGCTTTCTTGACGGACGGGAAATGCTGCTTTATTTGATCGTTCCCATCGTGTTCACCGGATTCGTCTCATTGAAGGGTCTGGTAACGGTCAACCGGGTGCTGCTCATCTCCTTTGCGGTTACCTGTGTTTATTCGTTTTATTATTATGCCTTTTCATCCACTCCCGGAGAGCGCATCACGGGATTCATGGGACACTGGATGACCCAGGCCGGACTTCTTCTGCTCTTCTGTTCCCTGGCTGCCGCTCTTTTTCTTTTCAAGAAACGGATCATCCGTTATGCCTGGGGAGGGGCCTTTATTCTGGGCCTGCCCCTGATTCTTCTGACACTGACCCGCAACTCCTGGGTCGGTCTCTTTGCCGCCGGAGTGGTCATTGTCCTCCTCTGGAAACCCAAAGCGCTGCTGCTCGTTCCAGTCCTGGCGGCGCTTTTTTTCTTGGTTTCTCCGGGATATATCAAGGACCGCGTCATCAGCACGTTTGATCTCAAAAATCCCACGAACAAACAGCGATTTGAATACTGGAGCGCCGGTCTCAAAATCATTCGCGATTTTCCGTTGCATGGAACCGGACCCGATACCGTGGAGATGGTCTTTCAGCATCCCAAATACGGCCTTTCCGAGATCGCCCGGAGCAATGTCCATCTGCACAACAATGTCCTTCAGATCGCAGCCGAACGGGGCCTTTTTACTCTGACTGCATGGCTGGTGTTTGTGATCTGGCTTTGTGTCGATCTCCTCAGACTCCTCAAGCGAAGGGATGGTCCTGTTTTTCCCTATGCGGCCGGAGCGCTGGCCGCCCTGGTCGGGCTGTTTTCCGCCGGACTTTTTGAGTACAATTTTGGTGATTCCGAGGTGGTGGTCCTCTTTCTTTACCTTGCAACCGTCCCCTTCGCTCTGAAACGCATGGAAGAAGAATCATCCTGAGAGGAAAGGAATTGGGGAAAAAAATCCTCCGGATCCTTCTGACCATTCTGCTGTTGTATTGTGTCTGGTTGGGTTTGGAAATCCTCCGGTTCCGGGTCTATGTTGCGGACCCAGGAGAAGAGGACCCACGGACGGAGATCACCGGTGTTTACCACATTCACACGACTCTCTCCGACGGGAAAAAAAGTCCGGACGAAGTGGCGGCCGTCGCCGCCGCCGCCGGGCTGGATTTTATCATTCTGACCGATCACGGGCGGCCCAATCGGGAAAGCATGGCTGCCAGGGGCTGGAAAGAGGGCCTTCTTGTTCTGGCCGGATCCGAATTGTCCGTCAACCGGGGCCATATGACAGGCCTGGGGTTCGACATGCCGGATGGATCTCTGTCCCGGATCGCCGAGGAAGCCGCCGCCCACATCTCCCGGAACGGCGGCTTCACGATCGTCGCCCATCCTTATTCCGATATCAGCTGGACCTGGGGTGACAAGTTCCTC
>JAHIPL010000052.1 GCA_018894615.1 Acidobacteriota bacterium
CGCGCCAGGAGAGACTCGAACTCCCGGCCCGCTGCTTAGAAGGCAGCTGCTCTATCCGACTGAGCTACTGGCGCGCACATTTCGGAACAGAAATCAACGGGGCCGTTCATCGCCCGCTTGGGAGTAACTACTATAGCCCAAAATGTTTCGATTTTCAATTCACAGGTCCTCAAAGAGGTGAAACCGCCCGATTCAAACGATAAAAGTAAGGAAGGAGGCATCCGGAAAACATCTGCCGATCCGCCATTCTTTTCAGATGGGATGCTCTCAGGTGGGAAGCCGTATCATGGTGAGAAATGGATTGGGATAAACAGAAAACGGCCGGCGAAAACATTTTTGGAAATGGAGGATGGAAAAATATCGGGGAGACCGGATTTGAACCGATGACCTCCTGCTCCCAAGGCAGGCGCGCTAACCGGGCTGCGCTACTCCCCGCCGCCGTCAAAGGGAATGCTTATGATACAGCCTCCCCCAAAAAAATCAATAGTCCCGGGGCGGAAAGGGCGGCAGTCATGTCCCCAATTAGCGTTTGAGGGATTTTTCGATCTCGCGGTTGGAGATGCGGATGACGATGGGGCGGCCGTGGGGACAGAGGGCCGGATTTTCGGTCAGAAAGAGCTGCTCGGTCAGGTACTCCATCTTTTCCCGGCTGAGGAATTCCCCGTACTTGACGGCCGCTTTGCAGGCCATGGTCGCCAGAAGATGCTCCCTTTGTTTCGCCAGGTCCTTTTCCCCCGGGTCTTCGAGGAGCGATAAAAAGATATCCCTGGCTTCGGATTCTCCGATCATGTCGGGATATTCCCTGAGGGCACAGCTTCGGCCCCCCATGGGCTCCACCCGGAACCCCATGCCCTCCAGCAGGGGGAGGATGTCCTGAAGCGCCAGTTCCTGGGACGGAGTCAATTCGAAAAGCAGGGACAGAAGGGCCATTTTCCGGGGCCATTTTTTTTCGCGGTCGACAGCCGCAAAACGCTCGAAAAGCACCCGCTCATGGGCGTTGTGCTGGTCAATGATCAGGAGACCGTCTTCATCGACGGCGATGATATAGGCCTGGTTATGCTGCCCCAGCACCCGGCGGCCCCCGGGCGGTGCGGATTCGTGCGGAAAGGTCAGGCCATTTGCCGACTGGGACGGGGACGGCGGCCGTTTTTTTTCGGAGATCCAGTGTTTGGGCGAGGGATCCCCTGAAGGAGAATAGATCTCTTTCAGCCCGAGGCTGCGAAGGACCACCTGCTCGACACCGTGAAAGATGAGTTGAAACACGGCCCGGTTGTCCCGGAACCGCACCTCGCTTTTGGCCGGATGAACGTTCACATCCACTTCGGAAAGAGGAACCGTCAGGAAGAGATAGCCCTCGGCGAACTGGTCCTTTTCCAGATAACCTCTGTAAGCCTGGGAAAACGCTGCCTGAAGGGTTTTGTCCCTGACCGGCCGGCCGTTGACGAAAAAAATCTGCCGCTTCCTGTCCCGCCGCCCCTTCGGTGGAACGGATACATAACCTTTCACCGCTAAGTCCCCCGCGGAAAAATCGACTTCAGCCAGATTGGCCAGCGTCTCTTTTCCGTAAATCTGGAACAGCCTTTCCTTAAGGGTTTGAACCACCGGATAGTGAAAGGTCTGCCGTCCGTCGTGGGTGAGGGAAAATCCGACGTCGGGATGGGCAAGGGCGCAGTGGGTCAGGGTTTTGACGATCCGGCTGAGCTCGGCACGGTCGGTGCGAAGGAATTTTTTCCGGGCGGGAAGATTGAAAAAAAGGTCCCTGACGACGAGACTCGTTCCCCTGGGGAAGGCCACCGTGCACGTCTCCCTCACCTTCTCCCCTTCCCTTCTGATCCGCGTGCCGTTCCCGTCTTCTCCCGTACCGGTCTGAAGGGTCATTCGGGAGACCGATGAGATACTGGCCAGCGCTTCTCCCCGGAATCCCAGGGTCGCGATGGCGTTCAGATCCTCATCCGTTTGAATCTTGCTCGTCGAGTGCCGTTCGAAGCAGAGGCCGGCATCCTCCGGGCTCATCCCCAGTCCGTTGTCCGTCACCTGAATGCTGCCCTTCCCGCCTTCGAGGAGAACGACCCGAATGTCCGTCGCTTCCGCATCCAGCGCGTTTTCGACAAGCTCCTTAACCACGGAATCCGGGCATTCGATGACCTCGCCGGCCGCGATCTTGACGGAAAGCCCGGGAGGCAAAATGCGGATTTTCTGTTTTCCGGCCGTCATCGCGATTTCTCCGCTTTGCCTTTTGTCGTTTGTGGAGTCACGTCCGTGATTCGAACGGGCACCATCGCTCCTTTGTCCGCATCCACTCTCTCCACATCCACCTCCACGTAATTTCCGGTCAGGCAAAGGCTTGTCCGCGGCCCTTTTTTAATCACCACGGCTTCCAGAACCCGGCCGATCTGATCCCGGCGAAAGGAGAGATGGCGCGCAACCGATAGACGCCGGAGGCTTTGCATCCGCTCCTTGACGATCCGTTCGGTCACATTCGGCAGCGCGGCGGCGGGAGTCCCCGGACGGGGCGAATAAGAAAACACGTGGAGAGAGGTGAGAGGTGATGATTCAAGGAAGGCGCGGGTTTCCTCGAACAACTCGTCCGTTTCGCCGGGAAACCCGACCAGGATATCCGCACCCAGGGCCGCTCCGGGGGAAAGATCCCTCATTGTGTTGAGAATCTCCCTGTACCGGGCCACCTCGATGTTTCGCCCCATAGCCCGAAGAACCAGGTTGGAGCCGCTCTGCAGGGAAAGATGGAAATGGGGACAGATCTTCTTTTCACTTAAAATAAATCGAAGGAGATCCTCCTCCAGAAAACGGGGGTCCAGGCTGCTGAGGCGGATTCGGCCCAATCCGGGGAGGGCGGCGATGTCCCGCAGAAGAGCGAGGAATGACTCCGGAGGAGAGAGGTCCCTGCCGTAAAGGCCCACGTTTACGCCCGTCAGAACGATCTCATAAAATCCCCGTTCGATCGCTTCTTCGATTCGGGCGAAAATCCTGTCCCCGCCGATGCTGACGCTGGGGCCGCGCACACTGGGAATGACACAGAACCGGCAGCGGAAATCACAGCCGTCCTGTATCTTCACGAGCATACGGGATTTGTAGGGAGCGCGGCTGCGGGCGGGACCCTTCCCCGTCACGGCCAGCACTGCCTCGACAAGGTCCTTTTTTTCCGCATTGGGTAAAAGATTCACGACCTGTTCGTTCAGTTGAAGCCCTTCTCCCAGGCGATCGACGCCGCAGCCTGTCAGAAATATTTTCGCATCCGGATTCTCCCGACCCACCTTTCGAATGAAGGCCCTCACATCCCGATCCGCCCGGCCGGTCAGCGTACAGGTGTTGACAAGAACGATGTCGCTGGAGAGGGTGTCATCCAAAAAGACCAACCCGTTCTCCTGAAGGGAGTCCGTCCAGGTGAAC
>JAHIPL010000317.1 GCA_018894615.1 Acidobacteriota bacterium
CTTCCCTTTGCTGAAATCGTATTCATTTTTCATAGTTTGATAAGGTTAATTTTGGCTTTTTGTGGATCCCAATTGAAATTCATTTTAAATATATGCACAATTGTACATATTTTCAATATTTTGGGTGCTATAGTTCCCCAGAATATACTAAATAACGGGCTTTTTATAATATTTTTCTCGGTCGCCTCCGGACAGGGAACCAGCTATCTACTTGCGCCCCAAACCTTGCCGCCTATAAAAGTGATTTCGACCGATCATAGTTGCCGCGGCACAATCCGTCATCGATGAACGAAACGATCAAAGAACTCGATGATGCGGTTCAGACGATCCATGCGACGATTTGGATGGCCGGAACGGGAGAGTTCATGGCCTTCCTCAGGATAGCGCACATATTCCACCGGTTTCTTGAGAATCTTGAGGCTCTTATAGAGCATCTCCGATTGGATCACGCCTGCGCGCAGGTCCCGGTCGGCATGGATGATGAGCAGCGGGGTTTGGATGTTTTCGACATGAGTCAAGGGAGAGTTGGCGTCCAGATATTTGCGCACCTCTTCCTCCCAGGGGTAACCTCCATAATGGGTGGGCACCAGGCGATAGGCGTTGGATTCTCCAAAAAAGACCGATATCTCATACACCCCGCGCTGGGCCACCGCCGCCTTGAAACGGTGGTCCTGGGTGACCAGCCAGGCCGTCATGTAACCCGCGTAACTCCCGCCTGTCACGACCAGACGGTCCGGGTCCACCCAGTCCAGCTTTTCCGCTTCCGAACACACGGCCAGGATGTCCTCTCCCGGTCCTATGCCCCAGTCGCGGTAGTTGGCCTTCTTAAAATCATACCCGTATCCGCCGCTGCCGCGGGGATTGCAGTACACGACACCGTAACCCCGGCCGGCCAGCAGTTGAAATTCATGCCACATCGAGAACTCTCCCGGTCCCCACATGGCGCTGGGGCCGCCGTGGATCTCTACAGCCAGTGGATAGGTCTTCCCCGGTTCCAGTTTGGCCGGAGGCATCACCCAGTACTGAATCCGCCTGCCGTCGGGCCGCACAAGCCACTTTTCCTCGGGGAAGACCAGTTCCCGATCTTCAATCCACTTGGAATTAAAAAAGGTGATCTGCCGGGGATTTTTTCCCTCAAGGTCACTGACGTACATTTCCAAAGGATTTTTGACCTCCGTCAGAGCATACACCAGTCTTTGGGCGGACACATCCAGGTCCTGGACTCCTCTATCGCCTCCGACAACGGTCTGCACCTCCCCGCCGGTGGCAGGGATGCGGAACAGCGGAAAGTCGCCCTGGTCCGGTGAGACGAAATACACAAACCGCCCATCCGCCGACCAATGGTAATCCGAAACACTGCGATCAAAAGCGAAGGTCAACGGGTGTGGTTCTTTTGTGGTCAAATCCATGGTCGCCAGCTGTCTCAAGGAATAGACATAGTCATTCTGATCGGCCACCATGAAGAGCAGAGACTTGCCGTCGGGTGAAAAAATCGGAGAGTTCACCATGTGTCCGTCCCAATCCAGCAACAATCGGGCTTCGGAACCATCGGCTTTCAGGATCCAGATGTCACCGTCGATGGTGCGGTCGGGGTGGTTTTCATACTTCAGGGAGGAACAGACAATGCTCTGTCCGTCAGGCGACCAATCCGCCCCAGAAAAACTCTGCATGCCTTTCGTCAATTGTGAGGCCCGGGCATCCGCTTCAGCCGGGCAGACGAAGAGATGCGGGAAACCGATTCCTTTCTGAAGCTCCCGTTCTCCTTGAAAGTTCGTGCGGGTGATGACCTTGGGATCTCCCTTGCCTTCGTTTTTTGCTAGCCAGGCCCGGATCTCTTCCATGGTGCCGTCGGGATCCGCTTTAATGGGCTCGTCCGGAGTCTTTTTGGTTTCCTCGGTGACAGCGGTCTTATCCTCAGCTTTTTTTATCTTGTCGTGTTCTATTTTTTGCCAATTGGGAGCATCGCCCCAAGCCCGTCCCGGCCGTTCATAGGGCCATGTCGGACCGCTGTCCAAAGCCCAATCCGGTATGGTCGCCGAAAAAAGCAGCTTCTTTCCATCGGGGGACCATTGGGGAGCATAAGCACCAAAATCGGAAGAGGTGACCCGGTAGGCCTCACCGCCCTGCATGGAAAGGATCCAGATCTGAGGTCGGCCTTCATGTGTTCTCACGAAGGCGATTCTTGTTGAATCAGGGGCCCAGACCGGAGAGCTGTCACCGCGCTCCCCGAAGGTGAGTTGAATCGGAGGTTCGAGTTTTTCCAGGTCGAGCATCCAAAGATGGCTGTTATAGCGGTATTCCTCTTTTTTGTTCTTGTCCATGGATGTGACTACAAACACGACGCGTTTCCCATCCGGAGAAATGTCGATCTGCCCCATTGTCTTGATCTTCAAGACATCCGATGTGACGATCGGTTTTTTCTCCTCGGCAGCCGCAGTCGAAAACAAAAGAAATACGCATAGGCAGAGAACAAAAAACCGTGATGCTTTTTTGGTGAACATGTCCGACTCCCCAAACAGACCCACAATATTTATAAACAGTATGTATCGTAATTTCCTTGAGAGATCAAGTTCAACGGGGATTAACGGTGGTTGATTGCAAAACATGCCGTCTGGTTTTGATGCCAAACGGCTTTTTAATGATATGCCAGTTATAGTCGTGAAAAAGTGAACCACTTATGATTGACTGTTTTCCTCATTTTCTCCAAGCTTTCCACGAAGACTATCGCTGCTTCCCTGAATATTGCCATCTTTAAATCCTAATCAAGCAGTACGATACGCAATGGAATAGTCCTCGTTTTCATCGTATCCGTACTTTTTTAAAAACGAAGGAATGGCGCTGTAATTCTCACCCACATATTCGGCCAGTTTGCCTTTAGATATTTTTCCGAGATGAAATGCTTTGATTGCCAGTGCTATATACTTATCGGATAGATTTGGTTTGTCAGTTTCAGCCCAGTCCGTTTTTCGATATTTTTTATCAACATCATTTATGTTCCCTTTCTCAAGTTCTGTTTGGATGTGTTTTTTCTTGAGAAGGCCTAGATTGACTGCTCGCCAGAGCAAAGCTTCGATGGACACATTAAATTCCCGAGCGATTTCAACCAAACTGAGATGAGAAATGGACTGGTTTTGAATCCTTTTTTCGAATTCATCTCTCACATTTTCTTCGGGCAGGAGTAACGATGAAGCAAAAACATCTGCTAAAATCTCTGCTTGACTCTTTTTTTTGGTTTTGTCATCCAAATAAATATCTTCCGGTGAAAACTCATTCCAAGTTAATATATGAAAAAATTCGTGAGCCAGATCAAAGTTACGCCGCCATGGTGCATCATTGGCATTGACCAAAATTGACATGCCAAAGTTGCTGTTTACTGTTGAACCCCCGGAAATACTGGAATCCATCATCAGAAAGATAATTTTGATGCCGACTATGTCCTCTAGAATTTTTGCAAGTGAGCATGCCGGCCGCGCTCCTAATTTTAGTAAATTGATATAGTCCGTAGCGAGATTCTCGACGTTTTTAATAGCGTTTTTAGACAACAGAGCATGTTTGTTTATCTTGAGTTTTAATCCATTTTTACCCATTTCAGCTTCATTTAAAATATTCAGTAGATTCTGATAACGCGTGCATATCGAAATGAATTGTCGTTCAATAAGTGTTTTTTTGGGGCTTGACTCCGGACTTCTCCAAAGGATTCTGACATCTTCAGAAGAAGTCGATTCGAAATTCAAAAAATAATCAATATCACGGCCGTAAATAGACGCTAGTTTGGCAAGTTCCCAGGCTTTTACCTCCCTCTCCCCCGCTTCTATGCTCAACAAGGTCTGATAATTATTGAATCCCACCTTTCTCGATACGTCCTTAAGGGTAAAATCAAGTGATTCCCGTTCTATTTTTAAAAGATTTGCTAATTTATTTTGTATTTCCATTTTTTGTTACCTATATGGAATGTATATTAAATACATATAATAGTCAACATAATGTTTAAATTATATAAGAATATATTATATTAATAATATTTTTAAGAATTGAAAAGTATCAAGGATTTAATGGAGTGCCGGATTCATCGATATAACATAGATACATTCAAACCCGCAAAAAAAAAGCGACTGGGTGTAAGGCCGTTCGACCTTTAGATAAGACGCTTGGCGACTCGTCCCAGACGCTTAATAATAATAGTGCCGTCAGTGATAAAAGTCAATGACCTTGATATTCATTTCGATTCGGGTGATTCCTTTTTATTAAAATCAGACATTGGATGATATGTTGAAAGTTCTTCGCGAATAATCTGCCTTAAAGTTTCGCTTATCGGTTGTTCTGTATTTTGTATATAGTTGCGAAGAGCAGAGTTGATCATGGTCTGGTAGCTACCTCCACCTGCTTTATCAACTTGATCCCGAAACCAGTCAAGGATATCGTCATCAAGCCGGATGGTGATGCGGGTTTTTCCAGGAGGAACCCTCAAGACCGCTCCCCTACTACCGTTACTGAAATCATATTCTTTTTTCATTGTTTGATAAGGTTACTTTTGGCTTTGCGTGGATCCCATTCGAAGTTCATTTTTAATATATGTACATATGTGCATATTGTCAAGTTATAGGAATTGATTGATACATCTATGCACTTTCACTGATGAGGACGGTTCGGTTCTTTAATCCATCAAGGTAGATGTAGTTGTATCAGGCGGTAGTCCTTATCCTAGAATCCCTTCTGCTGTTTGGATCTCAGGGCTAGCCCCTATTTCATCACCTCTCCCCTATTCGTAATGTGTCTACATGTGGATGACTTTGACGATATGTTCTTTTTCCATTGGTTGTTGAAAAAATAGTCTGATGTGATAATCTTATAAATAAATAAAATGTTTTCACAACAATCAAGACGGGACTTTTTAAAAACGATCGCTCTTGCTCCTGTCGCCTATTACGGATTGGGATGCGATCGAATGACAAAAATACAAAAAAATCAACCCAATGTTGTCATCATTTTTCTCGACGATTCGGGGTGGGCGGATTTTGAGCCTTTCGGAGATCCGGAGTATGTAACACCACATGTCCGGCAACTGGCCCGGGAGGGGTGCAGTTTTTTTCAGTTTTATGTGCCGCAGGCCGTCTGTTCGGCTTCTCGCGCCTCCCTTCTCACCGGGTGTTATCCAGGACGGACAAAGGTTTTTGGTGCACATCCACCCAAGGCGCGGGGATTGGATCCACAATATGCAACCATGGGGGAAGTTCTGAAAGCGCGGGGATACAACACGGTTGTATTCGGCAAATGGCATCTGGGGGATCAATCCGAAACCCGTCCGTCGGCCCGGGGATTCGACGAGTCCTGCGGCCTGATGTACTCCAATGACATGTGGAAACACCATCCCGACAACCCGGAATACTGGGGACAATGGCCTCTCCAGTATTGGGACAATGGAGAGATCACCATCGATCCGGTGACGATGGACGACCAATCCATGCTGACAACCTGGTACACGGACCATGCCGTCGATTTTATCAACCGCAACAAAAACAATCCTTTCTTTTTGTATGTTCCGCACTCCATGCCTCATGTGCCGATATTCTGCAGCGAAAAATTCAAGGGAAAGTCCGGACAAGGCCTCTATGCCGATGTGATGATGGAGATCGACTGGTCTGTCGGTCAAATCATGGAGGCTCTGAAAATGAACGGTTTGGAAAAAAACACCGTAGTGATATTCTCGTCCGACAATGGCCCCTGGATTAGCTACGGCAACCATGCCGGGACAACTCCCTTCCGCGAGGCGAAAGCCACTAGTTTCGACGGAGGGGTTCGGTCCGCCTGCGTCATCAAGTATCCGCAGGAAATCAAGCCCGACACCGTTTCGGAAAACGTCTTTTGCTCCATCGATATCCTGCCCACTGTCTGTCATTTGACGGGCGCGGAACTCCCGGCCAACGAAATTGACGGCAAAAATGTGTGGGACCTTATTGCCGGTAAACCGGATTCGATAAATCCCCATGATTATTACGCGTTTTCCACCAATAATAATTTTGAAGGCATCATCAGTGCCGATGGAAGGTGGAAACTTCACTTACCTCACCCCTACGGGACTCTAGTTCAAGCCGGTCGAGACGGGATGCCGGGATCACACAAACGGGAACAGATTGAATTGTCGTTGTTTGACATGAAGAATGACCCTTACGAAACGATCAATTTGATCGAACGATATCCCCGGATCGTCGCTCAACTCATAGAATTCGCCGATCAGCACAAAAATAAATTCTATAGCGGCTTGTGAAACGGCTTGACAGCAGCGAGAATTGTCGTCATAACGCACGGAGAGCTCCCAGGCGATTGGCCCTACATTTTGATAAATTACTGGAGGAGATGCCGATGAAACGCCAGACAATTTTGAAAGGGATGAGTTTTAGTCCATTGTTGGTCTTCGCTCTGGTCATAGCAGGATTGAGTTCTCCTGTTTTGCGTCTTTATGGGCAAGCACCTGCGTATAATCGTCTGTCCTCAGGAAAAATTGTACCTGAAACAAGTGAGCTGAAAGCCCACATCGAGCGCTACACGGCCGACAGACGTTCCCTGGACAGGTACTATGACTTCAATTTTTCGAAGGGACGGTTTTCCCGTTACGAGGATTTCTATCGGGAATGGATAGCGATACTGGATGGAGTGGATTTCAATTCTTTTGGTCAGGATGGGCGGATTGACTACCTTCTCTTCAAGAATTTTCTTCAACGAGAACAAAAAAGACTTGAGCAGGAGAAGGCGGATACGAATGATGTTCTTCCTCTGCTGCCTTTTGCCGAAACAATCATCAATCTACGGGAAAATCTGAAAAAGATGCACTGGATCGACGGTAAAAAAGCTGCAGGGGAACTGAATTCTCTTAGGATTCAAATCGAAAACGCCAAAAAAACACTCGAATCACAAAAAGTTTCGAAATCAACTGCCAACCTGAGACGTGCTGTTTCGATCTCCGGAATTTTACGCCAAAGCCTGAAGGACTGGTTCGATTTTTACAACGGTTATGATCCGCTCTTCACCTGGTGGGTGTCGGAGCCCTATCAAGCCGCCGACAAAGTTCTTCAGTCCTATGAAGAAGCCTTCCGACGAAATCCGGGCGAAGACCGCGCCGGCGGGCCGTCGTATGCCATCAAAGATCCGGTTGGACGTGAAGTCCTTCTCGAAGAACTGGCCTTTGAGATGATCCCGTACACCCCAGAGGAGATTCTGGCTATCGGCCGGCAGGAGTTGGCCTGGTGCGAGAAGGAAAGGCTGATCGCTTCCCGTGAGATAGGCTACGGTGATGATTGGAAGAAGGCGGTAGAACATGTCAAAAACAAATGTGTCGAACCGGGAGAGCAGCCGGAACTCATCCGTTTTTTGGCCTTCGAAGCAATCGATTTTCTTGAAAAGCACGACTTACTCACTATTCCGCCCATGGTCAAGGACCTGATCCGAATGGAGATGATGCCACTCGTCCGCCAGCAGACAACTCCCTTCTTCACCGGAGGCGAGGTCATCAGCGTAGCCTATCCAGCGGATAGTGTCCCTTATGAACGAAAAATATCGACTATGCGCGGCAACAATCCCCACTTTTCCCGTGCCGTCGTCCATCACGAGCTTGTCCCCGGACATAATCTTCAGGGATTTATGGCCGCGAGGCACCGGACCTATCGCCGCCCGTTTCAGACGAGTTTTTATGGTGAAGGCTGGCCCCTCTACTGGGAGATGTACCTCTGGGACATGGGATTCCAGAGATCGCCGGAGGACCGGATCGGGATGCTCTTCTGGCGGATGCACCGATGCGCCCGCATCATCTTCTCCATGAGCTATCACCTGGGCAAAATGAGTGTGGACGATTGCATCGACTTTCTCGTCGACCGAATAGGGCATGAAAAACCTCTGGCTGAAGTCGAGGTCAAGGCCCATCTCAGCGGCAGAGCTTACGGCGGCCAACCGCTGGCCCAGATCTCCTACCTAACAGGTGGCCTGCAGATGCGCGCCCTGTCGAGGGAACTGGTGGATTCAGGGAAAATGACGGCCAAAGAATTCCATGATGCTGTTTTGTGCGAAAACAGCATCCCTATAGAGCTCCTGAGGGCCAAACTAACCGGGCAGCAACTCACCCCTGACTTCAAATCCCGATGGAAATTCTACGCTGTCCTGGAGAATCAGAAGTGAAAAAGTTACGATCTCACTTGTGAACGTTCATCTAGAGCGGATCTGAGATATTGAACCGTTCTTTATCGTCCTTTCTATAAACACCATACTTGACAACAGTATCATTAATGATATCATAATGAAGAATATCGAGGATAAGCTGAATCAAATTCAGGAAAATCCTCAAAATGTGAGATTCAGAGATTTATGTGAGATTTGTGATTATTATTTCGGGCCGCCTCGAATTCAAAAAGGGAGTCATCGAGTGTATAAAATGCCATGGACGGGAGATCCGAGAGTCAATATTCAGAACCAAAAAGGCATGACGAAGACTTATCAGGTAAGACAGGTTCTGAAAGCGATTGAAAAAATGGAAATTAAAAATGACATTAATAGATGACAGATATAGCTATCGCATCACCTGGTCTCCTGAAGATGAGGAATACGTCGGAATTTGTGTGGAGTTTCCGAGCCTGAGTTGGTTGATGGGAGAACCGGAATCTGCACTGAAAGGGATTCGAAACCTTGTTTCCAAGGTTGTCGAAGAAATGAAATCTAAAGGTGAAAACCCTCCGACTCCCCTAGCTATTAAGAGATATAGCGGTAAATTTCTTGTAAGAATGGCCCCGGATATTCATCGCCACCTGGCTATTCAGGCTGCCGAGGAAAGAATCAGCCTCAACCGGCTGGTGTGCTCAAAGCTTTCTGTATCAGATTAAAAA
>JAHIPL010000318.1 GCA_018894615.1 Acidobacteriota bacterium
GAACTCATCCTGAAGCGCAGAAGCATCCGTCAATTCAAACAGGATCCCGTGTCGAGGGAGCTGCTCGACAGGCTTGTGAATGCGGCCCGGCTGGCCCCTTCCGCTGCAAACAAGCAGCCGCTCGAGTTGATCGTGGTCGATGACCGGGAGGTCGTCAAGCGCCTCTTTCCCTGTCTCAAGTGGGCGGCTTATATTCAGCCGGCCGGAAATCCGGAGCCGGGAAGGGAGCCTGCGGCCTATGTCGTGGTCCTGGTCAATGAAGAGATCCGGACCAGCGCATTTGAATGGGATTCAGGCGCGGCCATCGAAAACATGACGCTGGCCGCCCTTGAAGAGGGAGTGGGCAGCTGCTGGCTGATTTCTATCGATAAGAAGCGGATCGCAGAGATCCTGGGTGTACCCTCCGGCTACCTCATAGACTCTGTCCTGGCGCTCGGATATCCGGACGAATCACCTGTCGCCGATGAAATGACCACCGACTCCATCAAGTACTGGAAGGATGTGGAGGGCCGGCTTCATGTGCCGAAACGCCCCCTCCATTCTGTCCTCCACCACAATAAATTTTAATTGGGGACAGGCATCTTTTTTTCAGAAATATTTTATTTTTGAGAATGGTCGGAGATTTATATTCAACAAGTCGGCTACATTTAAATTCGGATATTTAAGAATTAAATTCCGTTAATGCGTTTTAAAAAGAAGTTTCCTTGGAGCAGAGTTGAATCATTCCTTGTTGTTTAGAATCTTTAGTCCAAACTTGAGAAAGAGCTTGAATCAGTTTTAAAAAAAGAATTTTGAAAAAAAGATGCCTGTCCCCAATTATTCGCCGGCGATGGTCATTTCGCCGATTTTGAGGGTGGGTCCGCAGACGGAGTGGCTGAAATCCAGATCATTTCCCACGGAATCGATGTCCTCCAGCATCCGGCCCAGATTGCCCGCGATAGTGATTTCACTGACAGGATAGGCTATCTCTCCCCCTTCCACCCATAATCCGACCGCCCCGCGAGAAATATCTCCGGTGACGGGATTGAGTCCGTGTCCGATGGCCCGGGTCAGGATCAGGCCCTTTTTGGTCGCCTTGATGATATCGGCCGGATCTATGGACCCGTTTTCCAGGAAAAAATTGGTGGGCCCCACTCCGCCTCCATCCGCATTCCCCGTGGATTCCAATCCCAGTTTCCGGGCGGCGTAGGTGTCGCAGAGAAAATGTTTGAGCACCCCCCTGTCGACAACCGTTTTGTTTCGACCCGGGACGCCCTCCGAATCAAAAGGGATGGATCCCAGTTTTTTCGGCAGGAGCGCATGGTCATAAACCGTAAAGCGAGGATCGGCGATCCGGTCTCCGAGCCGATCGGCCAGAAAGGTCATTTTCCGGAAGACCGATGTGCCGGCGACACATGAGAATAAAAAACCCAGCAGCCAGGAGGTCATGTCCGGTTCAAAAATGATGGGAACGTTCTGGGTTTTGATTTTTCTGGGATTGAGGAGCCGGATGGTGCGATTCACCGCTTTTCGGGCGATCTCCTCCGGAGATTCCAGTTCATTGAGGAAGCGGGTCCCGTGACCCCAGCCGTCCTCCACAACCTGGCCGGCTTCTTCTGCCTGAAGGCCTAAACTCAGATGACCGTATGACTCCCGGTACTGCTGGACAAATCCATTGGAGGATGCCAGCGTTCCCAGAATGTCCCTGTTTTCAAACCCGGCCCCGTGGGAATTGGTGATGCGTTTGTCGCCCAGGGCGATCCGTTCGGTTTCCAGAGCCAGCCGGATCTTCTCCTTGGGATCGAGCGAGATAAACTTGGGGTCGTAGAGCTGCAGCGATTCCGGCTCGACTGTGAATTCCGTCTTTTCAGGAAGACCGGCGAATTCATCGTAATGGCCGAGCTGCGCCCGCTCGACCGCATTGCGAATGAGATGCGTGAGGGTTTTTTTATCGAGGTCCGAGGATGAGGCCGATGCCGTTTTCCCCTCGCAGAGCAAGCGGAATCCAAGGGAGCGGGAACCGGCTTCCACCAGTTGTTCGATTTCTCCCATGCGGACACTGACCTCAAATTCCCTGCTGTCGATCACGGTGACTTCGGCTTCTTCCGCACCCGTCTTCAGTCCGTAGGAAACCGCCCATTCCGCCAGATCCTTCAGCTCCCGGTTCAAAATGTTGCTGTTCATCTGGCCCCTCCAACCGTCATGGAGGTGATTTTCATTGTCGGGCAGCCGTCCGAAACCGGGGCTTCCTGCCCGTCCTTGCCGCAGATGCCCGTCTGCAGGCTGTATGTCAGATCGGAGCCGACCATCTCAATAGAATTCAAGATGGCGATGTTCGAACCGATGAGGGTGGCCTGCTTGACCGGAGTCGTCAGGCGGCCGTCTTCGATAAGATAACCGGATGAGACGGAAAAGGTGAACTTCCCCGTGTCCTCCACCTGCCCTCCCTGAAAGTGATGGGCGTAGAATCCCTTTTTGACGGACCGGATGATTTCTTCGCGGTCATATTCCCCGTGTTCGATATAGGTGTTGCTCATACGTGGAATGGGGATGCTGGAATAGTCCTGTCTGCGTCCGTGACCGGTCGGCGTCATGTTGAGGATTTTGGCCGAAAGCCTGTCCTGGAGCAGCCCTGAAAGGCGGCCTTTATCGATGAGTAGGGTTTTTTGCGGCTCGATCCCCTCGTCATCCACATTGTAAGACCCCCTGAAATAGGGGATGGTGGGATCGTCATAGATGGTGACCCTGTCGGACGCGACTTTTTTCCCCATTTTGTCCCAGAAAACCGATGTTTTTTTACGTATGAAATCGGCTTCAAGAAGATGCCCCACCGCTTCATGGATGAGAACGCCGCTGTGCCCTGCAGACAAAACGACGGGCATTTCACCGGCTGGTGCGGGTTCGGCATCGAGGAGATGGAGAGCTTCCCCGGCTGCTTCCCGGCCGATGGTTTCCGGTTTCAGGTCGTGTTGAAAGTATTCGTAGCCCACCCGTCCTCCGCCGCCGTAAAATCCGGCTTCCCGCTCCGAACCTTTTTCTGCGACGGCCAGACAGACAAGCTTGACCATGGGGCGGACATCGGTGACGGCTGTTCCCTCGGAATTGACGATGGTGACATACTGGATCAGATCGGTCAGTGAGGCCCGGACTTTTGTGATTTTGGAATCATGCTGCTGGGCGCTGGCATAAGCGCTCTTAACCAGTTCGATCTTATCGGCGAGGGAAACGGCGGAGGCGGGTTTTTTCAGAATAAAAAGATTCCGGCTGGGCGGTTTTGGATAGAGAGGGGGTGGGGTATAATCCCGGTTTCCGTCGGCGATGGAAGCGGCGGTGAGGGCGGTCTTTCGAATGGCTTGAGAGGAGATGTCATTGGTGTATCCGTAGCCTGTTTTATCCCCGGAGATGACTCGGATTCCCAGACCGAGGCCGACACTTTCGGATGTTTCCTTGATGATGTCGTCCTCCATCAGGATGGCGTTAAAAATGCGGTATTCCAGAAAGAGTTCAGCAAAATCTCCTCCGCGGGAAAGAGCTGTTTTAAGAAAAGTTTGAAGGTCCTCCGGAGGGATGTGAAAATGATCTTTAAATACAAGTGCACAAGAATTTATCATGACGTTTCCTTTTTATGGTTATGAAAAAGATTCTGTTTCAGGAATGATCTATTATAGAGTATCCCGCACATCTTGGATACACCTGATGTCCGGCCTGATGTCCGGCCGAACCAAACGGTTCCTCGATTAAGCAGGACAGCCGGCTGAAATCCCTTGGATAGAGGACCATCGGTACAGGCGAGAATAAGATCGGATTATTCCATTTTTCCCTTAACTTTTTTTTTGAGAAGGAGGGGGGCGACAAGAACTAGAATGGCGGCAATCCCCAGAATGTATTCAAACAGGTTGGTGATGAGGTGAACACCGATGCCGGTGATGACGGCCAGCCTCGAATCAAAATCCATGAGTTGAAAGGAAAGGGCCCAGGCCGACTCCCACGTGCCGAATCCGCCGATCCCTTTGATGGGGAGGACGGATGTCAGTTCCGCTCCGTTGATCCCGAGTACGGTCTTCCAGAAGCTGATTTGCCGCAGGACGTAGCCGTGGCTCTTCAGCAGAGCGGCCAGCAGGAAGTAGAGGGCGCCGTACTTGGCGCTGCGGATAAGAAAAGAAACAATAAAGAGCGGCCAGAAAATGCCTCGCTGTTTAGTCCCTTCCAGCTCCTTGATGGTGAGGCGGCCCTTTTCATCGATCAATCGGGCCCAGGGTTTGTCCTGAAGACGGAAAACCTTGAGAATGGACTGGACAATTTTTATGACAAAGAGAAGCAGCGGGCGAAGCCGGGTGTACAGCACGAACACCAGGCCGAAAAAGAGGACCGCAATCGCGATCAGCAGGGAGAGGGAGACAGCCGATCCTCCGGACCCGACCACTACGGCGGCCAGAATAAGAAAGGGGCTGAGCGTCAGGAAATCAAAAAAAATGGAGACGAGAAGAGAGGAGGCGGCCGATTCGAAGGAAAAATTGAAGCGTTTGTTCAGGATGTAGATATAAGAAAGTGATCCGATACGTGCGGGAAGAAGGTCGACAAACACATTCCTGATGAGTGTCACCAGAAATACGGCCCCGACACCGATTTTCTGCGGCTGGAGAAGCCAGCGGTAGCGCCAGGATCGGAGAAAGGTGTTGGCCAGGGATATCAGCATAAAAAGAAAGAGAAAAGGGAGGTGAATATGGGCGAGGGTGTCGAGAAAATCCCGCATGTCGATCCGGGAGTAAAGCAACCCTAGAAGAAGGATGGTGATGGCCAGGGAAATGAGGACAAAGACGGTCTTTTTTTTTCGCACTGGTCTATTAAGGTCTTTTTTCCCCATCCTGTCAATCCCCTGACTCCGGATTGACGAGGTAGGAATAAAAAGCTTATAATCAGCGCTCATGACTGATTACAACTTCGATGACGTTATTTTATCCGCTCTCACGGAGGATATTCCTCAGGGGGATATCACTTCCGAAAGTGTAGTGCCGGCCGATTCCCGGTCAAAAGCCGTCATTATGGCTAAGGAAGAGGGCATTCTGGCCGGAATCCCTGTCGCCCAGAGAGTGTTCGAGCTTATCGACCCCTCCGTTTCTTTTCGAGTTCTCAAGCGGGACGGCCGGTTTGTTCAGATCGGAGACCTCCTGGCGGAGATTGAAGGACCTTCCATCTCCCTTCTCAAGGGAGAGCGGACAGCACTCAATTTTCTGCAGCGGATGTCGGGAATCGCAACAACGACAAGGAAATTTGTTCAAATCCTTTCGGGATCCGGGACCAAAGTACTGGACACGCGAAAAACGACGCCCGGAATGAGGGTTCTGGAAAAATATGCCGTCAAAATGGGAGGAGGAGAAAACCACCGCTCTTCACTTTCGGATATGGTGCTCCTCAAAGACAACCATCTGCACATCGTAGGCAGCGTTTCTGCAGCCGTCCGATTAGCCAAGGAAAAAGTGCCGTCTCATATCAAAGTTGAAGTCGAAACGACAAACATGGACGAGGTCAAAGAAGCGATCGAAAGCGGGGCCGATATCATCATGCTCGACAACATGCCGATCGAAGAGATGCGTGAGGCCATCCAATGGGTTAACGGCCGGGTTCCGCTGGAAGTTTCCGGCAATGTGACCCTCCAAAATGCCGCCGGTCTCAAGGATCTGGGGGTGGATTTTATCTCGATCGGAGGGCTGACGCACTCCTATCAATCCCTTGATATCAGTCTGGAATTTTTATGATTCACTTTCTCAAATGAGGGCCATTTCTCTGACAACGGAATAGATCGAATGAACGAATCGGAAATGTACACAACGGATGTCCTGGTCATCGGCTGCGGCATAGCCGGGGCCAGCGCCGCGCTTGAGGCCGCCAATCGTGGTCTTCGGGTGGTGGTGATCACAAAAAATGCGAATCCCGCTGAATCCAATACTTATTACGCTCAGGGCGGAATCGTTTCGCTGGGAGCGGATGACAGGCCTGAGCTCCTGAAAGAGGACATCGTCGAAACGGGAGACGGAATCAACAATCCCGAGGCCGTCGAGATCCTGTCCACCGAAGGGAAAAAGATGGTGGATGACATCTTGATCGACAAACTGAAAATTCCCTTTTCCCGATCGTCACCTGATAAACTGGACTACGCCCAGGAAGGCGGTCATTCCCGTCGGCGGATCCTTCACATCAAGGACACAACAGGGCGGACCATCGCCGAAAAATTCATCTCGGCCCTGCAGGCCAATCCCAACGTCACTCTCCTCAACGAGCACACGGCCGTCGACCTTCTGACCGTTCCCCATCACTCAAAGAATCCCCGCTTTTTCTACAATGAGGCACAGTGCATCGGGGCCTATGTCCTCGACAACCGGACGCGCAGGGTCAAAGCGATTTTCGCCGCCGACACCGTTCTGGCTACGGGCGGGTGTGGTGCCGTTTTCCTTTATTCGTCCAATCCGAATTGGGCCATTGGGGACGGATACGCCATGGCGTACAAAGCGGGTGCACGGATCGTCAATATGGAGTACATCCAGTTTCATCCCACCTCCCTATTTCACAGGGACGCCGAGCGGTTTTTGATATCCGAAGCTGTCAGGGGAGAGGGAGCCCGCCTGAAAACGAAGGACGGCCGCACCTTCATGGAGAACCATCACGAACGGAAGGATCTCGGGCCCCGTGACGAGGTCACCCGTGCCATCTATGAAGAGATGATCAATTCCGACAGCAATTATGTTCTCCTCGATCTGGCCTCCTATGCAAAGGTCGATATAAAAATAAGGTTTCCCAATATCTATAAAACATGCATGGATTACGGGATTGATATAACCGTGGAACCCATTCCGGTCGTTCCGGCCGCCCACTACTGCCTTGGCGGTGTGTTGGTCGACTCATGGGGAAGAAGCTCTCTCAAAGGGTTGTATGCGGTGGGGGAGGTGTCCTGCACGGGCGTGCACGGTGCGAACCGATTGGCTTCCACCTCACTTCTAGAGGGTCTCATATGGGGAACCAGGGCCGGAAAACACATCGCAACCATGTCCTACAACGAAAAATTCACTGATTTCAAGGATATTCATTCCTGGTATTATTCCGAAAATGAGGAGGATGTAGACCCGGCTCTCATCAACCAGGACTGGCTCTTCATCCGATCCACTATGTGGAATTATGCCGGAATCATTCGAACAAAAAAAAGACTGGAAAGAGCCAGGGCGGACCTGGATTACTTGCGCCACCGGATCGAAAAGTTTTACAGAGAGGCCCGCATCGATCACAGGGTCGTCGTCCTGAAACACGGCATCCAGGTCGCTCAGCTCATCACTTCCGCCGCTCTCAACAACACCGTCAGCCGCGGCGCCCATCTGCGAATAGACTGACCGGTATTTCTAACTGCAATCATCGAAAAAAAGTGTAGAGGGGAAGTTTTCATGAATGACTCAGGAGATAGAGGTAGAGAAAACGCCTCATATAATTTATAATAGTCCGGTTCGACCGGATGAATGGGTCTCACCGCTCAACCGCCGAACAGCAATACAGATGCGGAGAAGAGGATGGCTGAGAAGACACCGATCAAAGACACTTTAAACCTGCCCCAGACGACTTTTTCCATGAAGGCCAAACTGGCCCAGCGCGAACCCGAAATTATCGATAAATGGGATTCCATCCGTCTCTATGAAAAAATTCAAAAGCGTTCGGAAGGGAAAAAGCCTTTTGTCCTTCACGATGGGCCTCCTTACGCCAACGGCAATATTCACCTGGGCACGGCTCTCAATAAAATACTCAAGGATTTTATCGTCAAATCCCGGAGCATGGCCGGATTTCAAGCCCCTTATATTCCGGGTTGGGACTGCCACGGCCTTCCCATCGAGATCAAGGTCGATAAACAGCTCAAGGAAAAGAAAGAGTCTCTCTCCGTCCTTGGAATCAGGGAAGAATGCCGCAAATACGCCCTCGGATTCGTGGACATTCAACGAGAACAGTTCAAACGTCTCGGAGTCTTCGGCCGATGGGAAGACCCCTATTTAACCCTGAACAAGGACTATGAAGCGGAAATCCTGCGTTTTCTAGCTGCCTTTTTCCGGTCCGGGAACGTCTTCAAAGGGAAAAAACCGGTTTTCTGGTGCCCCACCTGTGTTACGGCCCTGGCCGAAGCTGAAATCGAATACAAGGACCGCAAATC
Source organism: Acidobacteriota bacterium (assembly GCA_018894615.1). Taxonomy (GTDB): domain Bacteria; phylum Acidobacteriota; class Aminicenantia; order Aminicenantales; family Aminicenantaceae; genus JAHIPL01. The sequence goes on from JAHIPL010000318.1 coordinate 8,162, forward strand.
CCCCTCGATTTACGTCAAATTTCCCGTCATCTCCGAACTCGGTGAAAAATATCCGGAAGTAAAGGGCCGGGATGTCTCCGTCATCATCTGGACGACAACCCCATGGACCCTGCCCGCCAACCTGGCCATCGCCTTCCACCCCGACTTTGAGTACGGCGCGTTTGAGGCCGACGGCGAGATCTACATCGCCGCAACGAGACTCATTCCCCTTATCATTGAGGAGATCGGTTTTCAAAAAACGAAAACCCTCGTCAAATTTCCCGGCAGGGAGTTGGAAGGTCTCAAGGCCCGCCACCCGTTCATCGACAGGGAAGCGATTTTTGTCCTTGCCGATTACGTCACCCTGGATCAGGGAACAGGCGCCGTCCACACCGCTCCCGGACACGGGCAGGACGATTTTCTGACAGGTCTGAAATACAATCTTGATATCTACACCCCCGTCGATAACCACGGGCTCTTCACGCACGATGTGAAAAAATACGCGGGCCTTCATGTTTTTAAAGCCAACGATATCATCGTCAAGGACATGGAGGCGGACGGAAGCCTTCTCAAACACGGCGAAATCGAGCACTCATACCCCCATTGCTGGCGCTGCAAGAAACCCGTCCTTTTCCGGGCGACCTCCCAATGGTTCATTTCCATGGACGAAGGCGGTTTCCGCGGCCGGGCTCTGGAGGAGATCAAGCGGACCAGGTGGATTCCGGCCTGGGGTGAGGAGAGAATCGCCACCATGGTGGAGAACCGTCCCGACTGGTGCATCTCGCGCCAAAGATCCTGGGGCGTTCCCATCCCCGCATTTGTCTGCCGGAAGTGTGACTCCGTTGTCGCCGATGAAACCATCACCCTGCACGTCGCGGATATTTTCGCGGAGGAAGGGTCCGACTCCTGGTATGAGCGGGAGGCCCGGGATCTTCTGCCTGCCGGGACGGTCTGCCCGTCGTGCGGCGGCGGCGATTTCGACAAGGAATTCAACATTCTCGACGTATGGTTCGAGTCGGGCGCCAGTCACAACATCCTCGGAAAGAGGGCGGATCTTCCTTATCCGGCCGATGTCTACATCGAGGGTCACGACCAGTACAGGGGATGGTTCAACAGTTCGCTTCTTATCGGTGTCGCGGCACGTGGCGCCTCCCCCTACAGGACATGCATCACCCACGGATTCGTCTTGGACGAGCAGGGCAGAGCCATGGCTAAATCCCTCGGCAATTTCATCGAACCGAGAGAGATCATCGAGCAGAACGGCGCTGAAATTCTGCGGTTGTGGGTGGCCATGTTGAATTTCAAGGAGGACGCCCGCTGGGGACAGGAAACGCGCCAGCGCCTGGTGGAAGCCTACCGGAAAATCCGCAACACCTGGCGTTTTATGCTGGGCAATGTCTCGGATTTTGATCCCGATACGCAGACCCCGGAGCCGGAGGACATGTTTCCGTTCGACCGCTGGATTCTAGAGCGGTTTCGGAAACTCGGGAAAAAAATCCGAAAACATTACGATACGTTTGAATATCACTCCATCTTTCACCTGATCTACAATTTTTTTTCGGTCGATCTCAGTTCCTATTATCTGGACGTTCTCAAAGACCGGTTATATTGTTCCGGCCGCGGCGACAACATGCGCCGGTCGGCCCAGGCGGCCGTCTTCAAGCTGCTGCGTGAGACCTGCGTGCTGCTGGCTCCCATCCTTCCTTTCACGACCGAGGAAGCCTGGGAGGCCATGCCCGGATTTGCCGGAAAAGAGGAATCCGTGCATCTGACGCTTTTTCCGGAATTCGAAGAAATGTGTCTCGAATCCTCCGTTTTCAGTGACTGGGAGCACTTGACGGCCGTAAGGGAGATGGTGTTGAAAGAGATGGAGATCGCCCGGGAGGCAAAAATCATCGGCAACTCACTCGAAGCCGAAATCCGCCTGACGGTCCATTCCGATCAGATGGAATTTTTCCGGGCCCACGAACAGGAATTGCCGTCTCTTTTCATCGTATCCTGCGTGAGTCTCGAAGACGGAGACGCCGAACAACCGAGCGTCAGGGTGAAGAGAGCCGCCGGGAACAAGTGCGAGCGCTGCTGGAACATATCGACGGCGGTCGGCACCATCGCCGCTCATCCGGAATTGTGCAAGCGCTGCGCTGATGTGGTGGAAAGGAGGGGTGAATGAAAAGGCATTCTCCCTCTCTGATTTTGGCGCTTCTTCTGCTCGTTGCGGATCAGTTGACCAAACTTCTCATCGTCCGGTCCATTCCTCTTTATGAAAGCAGCCGTGTCATTCCCGGTTTTTTCGATCTGACGCACATCCGGAACCGAGGAGCGATTTTTGGTTTTTTAAATCAATCCGACTCCGAACTCATCCGCTTCGGATTGCTGGCCGCCTCCCTGTTTGCTCTGGTTTTTATCCTCGTCTATTTTTTCCGGACGCCGCCTACGGAGAAATCGTTGAAGCTGGCCCTCACGCTCATTCTTGCCGGTGCGACAGGCAATATGGCGGACAGGATTATAAAGGGATATGTTGTCGACTTTCTCGATTTTTACGCGAGCGGCTGGCACTTTCCCTCATTTAATGTGGCCGACTCCTGCATCACCTGCGGGGCGGCCCTGCTTCTTTTCGTATTCTTTTTCAGGAAGGGGTGAACATGTTTCCCATCCTTTTTAAAATTGGCCCGCTCACCGTCCACACGTACGGATTTCTGCTGGCCTTGGGGGTAGGAATCGGAATCTGGTTCATGTTTCGGCAGGCGAAAAATCGAGGAATGAACGCTCCCCGAATTCTGGATATGGCTTTCTACACCATTATCATCGCCCTGCTCGGAGCCAAACTGGTTCTGTTTGTCGGGAACATCTCCTACTACACCGAGTATCCGGGAGAACTCCTCAGCCTGGCCCGCTCGGGAGGGGTGTTCCAGGGAGGTTTGGCGTTCGGCATTCTGTTCGCCATCTTTTACATGCGGCGGCATAAAATCCCTCTATGGAAAACGGCGGACATCGTCGGCCCCGCCATCGCCCTGGGGCATGGCTTCGGGCGGATCGGCTGTTTCAGCGCCGGATGCTGCTGGGGGACGGAATGCGAACTGCCCTGGGGCGTGAGTTTCACCAGCGACTATGCTCACAACATCACCGGCATTCCTCTGCATGTGACCCGGCATCCCGTACAGCTGTATGAGGCCGTTCTCAATTTTCTCAATTTTTTCATTCTATTTGTCGTTCTGAGAAAGAAAAAATTTGACGGCCAGGTCTTTTTTCTCTACATCATCAACTACTCCATCATCCGCTATGTGACCGAATTTTTCCGCGGGGATTATGAATCCAACACCTACCTGATTCAGGGAGGATCGCCTTACACCTCGATTTCCTTTCCGCAGCTGTTCAGCCTCGTCGGGATCGCCGTCGCACTTACGCTGTTTTTCATTCTGAAAAAAAGGAAAAGCGCCTGATCGGAGCATTGATTGTTTCATCGAATCCCGGATTCGGGAAGTGGATTGCCGGTGATTCATGCAAAAGGGGCGATTTTTCACCCTTCATTCGGACTGACCTCCGGAGGATGAATCCGTGAAAGAACATCTCGATCTCAACCGGATCTGGATCATCACGGATGACATTGAAGAAAATCAGCGGCTCGATCTGTTTGTCGCCTCGCACCTGCCCGAACTGAGCCGGTCCCGCATTCAGAAAATCATCCGTTCAGGTGATGTGCGAATAAACGGCCTTGCTGTGAAATCCTCCCATAGACTGAGGACAGGTGATCGGGTGGAGCTGGCGGCTGAAAACGCAAAGGAACAGGATGTTCCGCCAGAGGGGCATGACATTCCGCTCGACATCATTCACGTGGACGGGGACGTCATTGTCGTCAACAAGCCGCCGGGACTTGTCGTTCATCCGGGCGCCGGCCATCTGAATGATACTCTCGTTAACGCCCTCCTTTTCCATTATCCGGAAATCCGGGAGGCGGGCCCCCCTGACCGCCCGGGAATCGTCCACCGGTTGGACAAAGAGACTTCGGGTGTTCTGGTGACGGCCCGTACGGTCGATGCCTACCTGGAACTTCTGCGGCAGTTCAAGGCCAGGGAGATCAGCAAGCATTACATCGGTCTCGTCTGGGGGAATATGCCGCGGAATGAGGGAACGATCGATCTGCCGATCGGGCGTCACGTGAGGTACGGGGACCGGATGAGCGTCAAAACAAACCGGCCTCGGAGAGCTGAAACCGCATACAGGGTGAAAAAACGCTTTGCCAATTACACGCTTCTGGATCTTATCCCTGTTACCGGCCGTACCCATCAGCTGCGAGTGCATCTCTCGGCGTCCGGATTTCCCATTGTCGGAGATACCGGCTACGGTAAAAAGAAGACGTCCTGCCCGCGTCTTTTTCTGCACGCCTTTTCGCTTGAATTCACCCATCCGTCCTCCGGAAAGAGAATGGCGTTTTCAACGCCCCTTCCGGCCGACCTGCGAGGTTTTCTCCAATCCATCGCATGATTCCGGCCCTATAAAATGCATGTCCCCTCCACTTTTTTTGTTGAGAAATATCGGACATTTGGTGTAAACTAACTGTTGCACTTTTCTGAAAATACAGGCATTTACGTTTCATCGAAAGCTGTAAATACGAGATCGGAGGAAAACGACACGATGGCTAATTATCCAGCAGAAAAGATCAGAAATATCGCACTGATCGGACACGGTTCATCGGGGAAGACATCCCTGACGGCGGCCTTTCTATTTAATTCCGGCGCAACAAACCGGCTTTTAAAGGTGGATGCAGGCAACACGGTGACAGACTATGATCCAGATGAAATTGAACGAAAAATATCGATCAATGCGGCCCTGTGTCATTTCGAGTGGAATAAACACAAGATCAACCTGATCGATTGTCCCGGCTACACCAACTTTCTCTGGGACACAAGGGCCAGCCTGCGGGCGGTGGATGCGGGCGTCGTTACGGTGTGCAGCGTGGCCGGCGTGGAGGTCGGCACCGAAAAAGGGTGGAACATGCTTGTGGATCTCAAGCTGCCCCGCATTATCATCATCAACAAGCTGGACCGGGAAAACTCCGATTTTGACAGGACGGTCGAGGGCGTCCAGCAGTTTTTCGGACGGAACGCCGTTCCCGTGCAGCTGCCGATCGGCAGCGAAAAGAATTTCAAAGGGGTCGTCGACCTCGTTCAGAAGAAAGCGTATCTCTTTGAGGGCGACGGCAGCGGAAAGATGACGGAAGGCGAGATTCCCGCCGACATGAAGGAAGCAGTCGACAAAAAGATCGAGGAACTGACCGAGATGGTCGCCGAAAATGACGAAACGTTGATGGAAAAGTATTTTGAAAGCGGAGAGCTCTCGATTCAGGATGTTATTCAAGGCCTCAATAAAAGTATCCGTGAAGGGGAGTTTTTTCCGATTTTTGCCGCTTCCGCCCTGACGAATATGGCCACTCAGCCCATTCTGGACGGTGTCGTCAATTTTCTTCCCTCTCCCATACAAAGAGGGAGTATCATGGTTGACGATATCGAGATCAAGCCGGAAGACAGCAGCCCGTTTTCTGCTCTGGTTTATAAAACAATTTCCGATCCATACACCGGACGAATCACCATTATGCGAATATTTTCAGGGACGGTAAAACCCGATTCCGCGGTGTACAATGTGAATGCACAGGCCAACGAAAAATTCACCGGCCTTTTTTTTCTGAAGGGCAAGGAACAGGTCCCCACTCCGGAAGCCGGAGCGGGGGACATCGTGGCCACCGCAAAATTGAAGGTGACGACAACGGGCCACAGCCTGTGCGACAAGAGCCGCCCGGTGGAGTTCCCACGCATCAAATTTCCCGAGCCTTCCATTTCCTTCGCTATCCAGCCGAAAACAAGGGCGGACGAAGACCGCATCTCCCAGGCCGTTCATCGAATCACCGAGGAGGATCCAACGGTTCGTTTCGAGCGGGATCCCGAGACCAGCCAGCTCATTGTTTCCGGGAACGGCCAGCTTCATGTCGAAATTATTACCGATCGGTTGAAAAAGCGGTACAACGTGGAGGTCGAACTCAAACCGCCCAAGGTGCCTTACCGGGAAACAATTAAAAAGAAGGCGGACGTTCAGGGCAAATACAAGAAACAGACGGGCGGCCGAGGCCAATACGGAGATGTCAAGATCATCATGGAGCCGTTGGCCCGAGGTGCGGATTTTGAGTTTGAGGATAAAGTATTCGGCGGAGCCATTCCCAGGAACTACATCCCTTCTATTGAAAAGGGCATTCGGGAGGCGAAAAAAAAGGGAGTTTTGGCCGGATATCCCGCCGTCGATTTTAAAGTGACACTTTACGACGGTTCCTACCACGAGGTCGATTCCTCCGACATCGCTTTCAAGGTGGCGGCCACCATGGCCTTCAAGAAAGCCATGAAGGAATGCAAACCAACCATTCTTGAGCCTATCATGAACGTCGAGGTCTACACTCCAGAAGGCAACATGGGAGACATCATGGGCAACCTGAACGGACGGCGCGGCCGCGTTCAGGGAATGGAGCTGAAGGGGGCCATGCAGCTCATCAAAGCCCAGGTCCCCATGTCTGAGATGCTCGATTTTGAACCCACTCTGACCTCCATCACCGGTGGCCGCGGATCCTTCATGATGGAATTTTCCCATTTTGAGGAAGTTCCGGCACAGTTCCAACAGAAGATCATTCAGGACTCCGTCGCCGAGGGCCGCATCCGGGCGGAAGAAGAAGACAAATAAAATGAGCTTTCCGTCGTCTTACTTCTGCTGCATCTCCTTTTCGAGATCTTCCACCGCTTTGATGTATCGGGCGGCTCTTTTTTCAGGCGTCAGTTCGACGGCCTTTTTCATGTGTTCAAGAGCGGCTTTTTTGTCTCCCTTTTTAAGGAAGAGCTGGCCGAGCGTGAACCACATGTAGCCGGCTTTAGCGTTTTCATCCTTTTTGATCTCGGTCTGGAGCAAAGCCATGGCGGCGTTGTATTTGTCCTCGATTTCCATCGAGGTCACGGTTGAGGCGTAGGTATAGGCCATGGTCGGCCATTTCGCGAGGGCTCCGTCGAGGAGATTGATCATCTCGGTCTTGTTGTCCGTGTTCCTGTAATAGGACATCAGATTGTAGACCGTTGATCTCTCCATTTCGGGGTCCAGTTCCTTGGCTTTGGCATTGAGTTTGAGGCCGAGGTCGTACTTGTCTTCGATCCGTCCGTTGAAGATGGCACCGGCGTAGGAGTAGTGCAGGCGCGCGTTGTCGGGAAGCGCTTTCATGGCCTCCTCATAAGTTTCGACGACCTTGTCCATCTCCTGTTTTCTCTGGTACGTGCCTGCAATCGTCGTGTAGGCGGATAGAAGATGGTCCTTATCGTCCGGGTAGGCTGCAATATACGCTTTAAGCGGTTCAGGATCCTGATTCGTGCGGGCCGTGTAAAGTGCGACCTGGTAGGTGGCTTCCTCTTTGTGACCCTTGGTGTCGGCGGGATCGAGAGAGAGCACCTTTTCATAAAAAGGATGTGCTTTAGGGATTTCGTAGCGCATCTGATACTTTTCCGCCAGCTTGAAGTTAATGTCCACGTCTTCCGGTTTGGCGTCCAGTTCAACCAACAACGCCGGAAGCGTGTTTATTCCTGCGGCGAAATCTTTGACCATCTGGAATGTCTCATCCTTTTTGCCGCCGAAACCGACGAAGCGGTCGATTTCATTTCCTTCGGCATCGAGAAAGAGAACGGTCGGTGTTCCGGGTGTCTGGAATTTTTCCCGCCACCAATCGTAATCATCATCAGATGTGTCAATTCTGACATTGACGAATTTTTCCTTCGTAAATGTCCCAACATCGCTTTGTTGCCAGACCAACTGGTCCAGCTCGACACAGCCGCCTCACGTAGGTGAGTAGAAGTCGACCATAATGAGCTTGTCCTGCGCTTTCGCTATGGCAATCGCATCCTCGAGTGATAGTTTCTGGAACTCGACGCCGCCGGTCGCTAAGTCTGCGGCCGTGTCGCTTTTGGCTCCGGGTTTACAGGCGAAAAGGCAGAGGCCCACCATGACGACAAGTACGGTGAAATACCTTTTCATCATGTCCTCCTGCGTTTATCATACAAAAAATATCAGAATAAGCAAGCATGGATTAATCATAAAAAATGCCGATGCCCCACGAGAGCCTTTTTTCCCCTCCGACCCAACCTACCCCGGGCGACGATCCAACCTAACCCACCGATCTGCTTCGTTCCTGCGGATTCCTGGATTCAGTTATCGAGGTGATTGGTTTGATGATAATCGAGAGAGATGAAGATGTCTTTTCGCGGGGAAAGCAGGTCGATGGCCTTGAGGAAAGTGATGTTCTTCTTTTTCCAGGACCGGTTGAGCTTGCGGGAATAGTGGGCCACTCCCACGGCCAACCACTGGAACCGGAACAGATGTTTGATCGTTTCCCGGAAGGAATAAAAACGGGCATGACTGAAAATCTGAGCTTTCTGAAGGCCGGGAAGGGTGAAGAGGGCCGGCTTGAAGACGACATGGTGACCATCATAGAGAGCCCAGTCGTGAAAAAGGACGCGTTTTTCTGAGGTGATCCGGTCAAAAAACTGGGAGCCGGGAAGGGGAGTGAGAATCAAAAACTGGCTGGATGTCAGTCGGGACTTGCGGGCGAAGCGGAGAGTTTTTTTTACGGTCGCCCAATTATCCTCATCGAATCCAAACACAAACATGCCATGAACGTGGATTCCATGATGCCGGAGGAGATCGACGGCTTTTTGAATCTCCTCAACGGTCTGTTTCTTTTTCATATTCTTCAGGCTGTCGGGATTGACCGATTCCAGGCCGATATAAAGGGTGTGGCAGCCTGCTTTTTTCATGAGACGGACGAGGTCCTTGTCTCCGGCGATATCGGCGCGGACCTGGGTGGACCATTTGAAACGGAACTTTTCGGATATCATGGCCTGAAGGAGGGCTTTGGCTCTTTTACGATCGGCTGTGAAGTTATCGTCATAAAAAAAGATGTAATTTTTGCGGGAGTTGTATTGGCGCAGTTCGGCGATGATGTTTTCGGTGGAGCGGTAGCGGTAGCGGCGTCCGAACATCCCCGTGACGGAGCAGAATGTGCAGTCAAAGGGGCAGCCGCGGGAAGTCTGGACAGGAATGGTACGAGGCATAAAAAGGCGTGGTTTATCCAGGGTCTGCGAAAAATCGGGAAAAGGCAGGTCGTCAAGGTCATGAAGGGCGGGAGCGATCGGGATGTGAACGATACTGTCATCCGTCCGGTAGGACAGATTGGGAACGGTGGAGAAATCTCTGGTGCTTTCCCAAGCGTCGATAAAGGCCATGAGGGCATTTTCTCCCTCGCCGCGGATGACATAGTCGCAGTGGTTGAGGGCCTCTTCAGTCAAATAGGTGACATGGGGGCCTCCCATGATGACGGGAATTCCCATGGAGTGGATTTTGTCGGCAATGTCATAGGCACGGGGTGCGGTGGAGGTGATGGTGGAAATTCCGACAAGATCGGCGCCGCGTATCTTTTCAAAATCGACGGGAGTTTTCTGTTCGATGATGAGGTCTACATCCCAGCCGCGGTTCTTCATCAAAGTGGCGAGAATCATACAGCCCAAGCGGGGGAGAATGAACTGGGAATAAATATGAAGATTTGGAGATTTAGGTTCGATAAATACGA
>JAHIPL010000319.1 GCA_018894615.1 Acidobacteriota bacterium
ACAAGCAGACGATTTCCCTTTTGCCGTTTTCTGTTTTTTTTCACTTCTCCCTCCTTATTACCTGTTGGTTTCGTAGTACAACAGACAGAACTCATACCCAAGACTGCAGCTTACCGCCGAATAAAAAAGCTGAATCAGATTCATGGACAAAAAACTGGACAGCAGCGCCCTCGTTAAGCACTTTTTGTAGGCGCCTTCGCATACGGCGGCCGCCTCCAGAGCAGGAACGGCCGTTAAAAGCACCAGCCCCAGAATCAGCCCCACACAAAAACTCCGAACCCATTTGGAACGTTTAAACATTTGAATCTCCTTTCACCCCGGTTTTTGCATGAAGCATGCCAACTGCGTCCGCATCCGTAATACTTTTTATCTCATTGAAATGATTAATGTTAAACAATTACTTCTTGGCAAAAAGAAAGAGGCGGGAGTGAAAGAGGTCAATAGTGGGTGACAGAGGGTCAAATACGATTGACTCTCTGCATGGCCATTCGCCGCAGCGTTCGCTCCCTGCCCAGCAGGGTCAGCACTTCAAAGATGTCGGGACTAACCGTCATGCCCAGGCAGAGAACCCGAAGCGCGTGAATGAGCACGGCCGGCTTGATCCCCTCCTGTTCCGCCCGGTTTCGAAGGGCGTTTTCGACGTTGGGCGCCGTAAAATCAGGCAGTTTTTCAAAATCCGAAGCCAGCCGGGGGAGAAAAACATCCAGGTCCGGAACCCGGAGGTATTTTTCAATGCCCTCTTCTTCAATCGGATAGCTGTCCGTTAAAAAAGGGCGCATGCGGGGAATAAAATCATCCAGGGTCCTGTTCCTCACCTTGACGAGATCGATGATTTTTTTTATTCGGGCCAGGCTCTCTTCATCCGGCCTGTCCATCGTGAGGCCTTCCTCATACAGCAGAGAGAGAACCGCCGGGTACAGTTCTTCGGCGGATTTTTCCGTGATCAGCCGACCGTTCAGCCAATTCAGTTTTTCCGGATCATAAACGGGGCTGCCTTTGCTCAGTTTTTTGAGTGAAAACAGTTCCGTCAGTTTTTCGAGAGAATAGACCTCTTTGCCCTCGCCGGGCGACCAGCTCATCTGGGCCAGAAAATTGACGACAGCCTCCGAAAAATATCCGTCTTTTCTGAACTGGAGGACCGAGGTCACCCCATGTCTTTTGCTCAGTTTTTTTTTATCCGGCCCCATGATAAGCGCCAGGTGGGCGAATTTCGGCATGCGCTCACCAAAGGCTTTGAACAAAAGGGCGTGTTTGGGTGTATTGGAGATATGATCATCTCCCCGAATGACATGGCTGATGTCCATATCCAGATCGTCCACAACGACGGACAGGTGGTAGGTGGGCAGCCCATCACTCCGCAGAAGAACAAAATCCTCCAGTATGCCGCGGGGAATGGTGATATCGCCGTGAACAAGATCCCTGAATCGGATTTCCTCGTCTGGTACGGCAAACCGAACCGCAAACGAGTCGTTTTCATCTTCCCGTTTTTTCCGTTCAGCGTCCGAAAGGGAACGGCAGCGGCAGTCATACATCCGGGACTTCGCTCCCCTTTCCGGTTCGGCGGATGCGCTTCGCCGATGGTCTTCGGCGCTGCAGTAGCAGCGGTAGGCCAGCCCCCTGTCCAGCAGGCCGGCCGCTTTTTTCCGATACAGATCAAGGCGTTCGGACTGATAAAAAGGCCCCTCATCCCAGTCGAGGCCCAGCCAGCGGAGACCTTCAAGAATCTCCTTTGACATCATCTCCGAGGAGCGTTCGACATCCGTATCCTCGATCCGAAGAACGAACCGTCCTGCGTTTTTCCTCGCATACAGCCAGTTGAACAGGGCGGTACGGGCCGCCCCGATGTGAAGATATCCCGTCGGACTTGGAGCAAATCGTACACGCAGCATGATTTCCGCACTATATCATACGACCCGGGAAAGATAAATCAAGGCTTCGCTGCAAGCTCAATTGTATTTATTTCAATTTGTTATAAAAAAAAACATTGACAGAACCACAAAAAATCATATAATTATTACTAGGCTAAACAAGGTTTGACCGGCATTTATTAATGCCCACAAGGTTTGGAAAAAAGCATGAATCTTTCCAGGAACGGGAAAATTCCATCTATGGAAGAACAGATCGTTCTGGTTCTCTCCCCTTCTCCCGCCGCCGCCATCCTTCTGACCAAAATCTGTGACGACATCGCCACCGTGTACACGGCGACCCGGCTCGAAAACGCATTTGAATTTATGACAACCCGTTCCATCCACACTCTTATCATCGACGAATCTTTTGCCGACTACAACATCATTCATTCCGCCCTCTCTCC
>JAHIPL010000320.1 GCA_018894615.1 Acidobacteriota bacterium
AATGGGTAACGACTTGATACAGGACACTTCCATAGTCATGGGTCACATTGAATGACAAGGATTTGGCGGCAATCCGCACACTGTCAAGAGGTTCATCCAAATGGAATATTAAAACACCTAATTTGTTAAATCGGAGGAGAGCACCAAAAATGCAGATGATAATAAGAGGGAGATTTTGTACTCTCCGAGAGAGAGTTTTTCGGTCAGAATGGCCGCTGACGCCGGTGGTCTGTTTCCCGGAAAACTGTGTGGCCGAATCCAATTGAATTCCCATCGCCAACGCTCCAAATCCACTTTGATTTCCAATAACGTATCAAAAAATTCACGGTTCAGCAACACATCTCTGTGCTTCCTGTTGAAGGATTCAACATAGCCGCTTTCTCATGAGGAGTTGATAAATCCTCTTGCCGGCCTCATCCCGCAAAACTGGTCCAGTCATTAAAATAGTTTTCTGGCTTGAAAATGATGTTTCCGAGAGAGGATAAGCAGCTAAACCTTAGGATCAAAAAGTGTTTGGTTTAATAGGGGCAACCCCAATCGTCATTATTTCGTATATAGGGGTGAGGAATTTAAAATGAAAAAAATTGCCGCACTTGCCATATGCCTTTCTTTGTCCTTTGGGCTTATAGCCGCCGAAAAAAGGAATACCCTTCCCAAACCCGAACCCGGCCAGAAAATTGTCCCTGCCGTTAGGGCCGAGGCCCCGATCGTCATCGACGGGCAACTCGACGAGTCCGTCTGGAAGGGTGATGCCGTCAACGGATTCACTCAGAACGATCCCAATGACGGCCAGCCGGCCACGGAAAAGACGGACGTGTGGGTGGCCTACGATGATCAGGCGCTGTACATCGCGGCGTTCTGCCACGATTCCGAACCGGATAAGATCTCCGGACGGGTGGGGCGGCGCGACGCATCCCTCGATTCGGACTGGTTCATGGTCGCCGTTGACCCCTATTACGATAAACGGTCGGGTTATCTCTTCTGCATCAATCCGGCCGGTTCGATCATGGATTATGCCCTGTCCAACGACGTCGCCGAGGATTCCTCCTGGGACGGTGTCTGGAAGAGCAAAGTGCGGAAAACTGAGGACGGCTGGATGGTTGAGATGCGCATCCCCTATAACCAGATCCGCTTTCCCAAACAGGACGAGTATGTCTGGGGCGTTAATTTCAGGCGGGTCGTCATGCGCAAGAATGAAGTCTCCAGTTTCTCCTGGGTGCCCAAGAACGAGCCCGCTTTTGTCTCCAGATTCGCCCGGCTGGAAGGCATCCGGGGAATCTCGCCCGGCCGGCATATCGAAGTCGTCCCTTACACTGTCGGGCAGGGCCGTTTCCGTCCGGCAGAGAGCGGCAATCCCTTCGAAACGGGGAGTTCGTTCCTGGGAAATGCCGGCTTCGACATGAAAGTGGGGCTGAAAGGCAACCTGACGCTCGACGCCACGGTCAACCCGGATTTCGGCCAGGTCGAAGTCGATCCGGCCGTCCTCAACCTGTCGGCCTACGAGTCCTATTTCCAGGAAAAACGCCCCTTCTTCATCGAGGGTTCGTCCCTCTTCAACGGTTTCGGACGCGGCGGGATCTATCTCAACGCCGGCATGAACTGGCCCAATCCCAGGTTGTTCTACAGCCGCCGGATCGGGCGGGAGCCTCAGGGGTATGTGACTCAACCCGGCTTTGTCGATTACCCCGACCGCTCGACCATCCTCGGCGCGGCCAAGGTCACCGGCAAGCTGGGCGGCTGGAACGTCGGGTTCATCAATTCCCTGACCGCCCGCGAGTATGCGGTGATCGACAACCAGGGCCTTCGCTCAAGAGAGGCTGTGGAGCCTTTTTCCTACTACGGCGCCTTTCGGGCTCAGAAGGAAATCGCTCAGGGCCGCCACGGGTTCGGTGTCATGGCCACGGGCGTCATGCGCGACCTTGACGGGAATCCGGACTTGAGCGGTATCATGAACAGGAACGCCTTCAGCCTGGCCCTTGACGGCTGGAGCTTTCTGGACGAAAAGCGGACCTATGTCGTCGGCGGGTGGATCGGCGGGACGCGTGTCGCGGGAAGCCCCCTGGACATCCTCCGCCTCCAGTATTCCCCCACACACTATTTCCAGCGTCCCGACGCAGGCCACGTCGCAATCGATTCGGAAGCCACATCCCTGGCCGGATGGGGAGGCCGTGTCCAGATTGCCAAACAGAGCGGCAACTTCCTCTGGGTCGTGGGCCTGGGGGCGCTGTCGCCGGGTTTCAATCCCAACGACGCCGGATTCCAACCATCCGGCTCGGATGTCATCAATATGTCTTTCCTGCCCGTTTACCAGTGGACAAAACCCGGTAAGGTTTTTCAGCAGGCCATGGTCGGCATGGGAGGGTTGCTGAATTACGATTTCAGCGGAAATAAGGTTGCCGAGGCTGCGGTCTTTATCGGTCAGGGTGTTTTTCGGAATTTCTGGAACGTCAACCTCGAAGTCGTCGGCTTCACCGAGACTCTAAGCAACCGGCTGACAAGAGGCGGGCCGCTGGCCGCTTCGCCGGCCGGGTACCAAGGCACTTTCGTTTTATCCACCGACAGCCGAAAAAATTTCGTTCTCGAAACATCGAGTTCGCTCAGCGGGGACCGGCAGGACGGCGCAGGCTGGAGTCTGGGCGGCGCGCTGCGCTGGAAACCGAACACCAACGCGAGTTTATCCATCGGCCCGCGTTATATCAAAGACCGGTCGGAAATGCAGTGGGTCACCTCGGTCGGTGATAGCCTCATGGCAGACACTTACGGGCGGCGCTATATTTTCGGCCGCATCGAGCAGGATATCGTCTCGGCCGATATCCGCCTCGACTGGTCCCTCAATCCCCGGTTATCGATTCAGGCCTATCTCCAGCCATTTATCGCCGTCGGCCGGTACGACAGGTTCAAAGAGCTGGCTAGGCCAAAGGAATTTGCTTACAACCTCTTTGGAGACAGCACCTCAACGATCAGCCTGACGAACGGCCGCTACACCGTCGATCCCGACGGATCCGGCCCGGCCGCCCCGTTTGTTTTCGGCAATCCGAATTTCAACGTCAAGTCGCTGCGGGGCACGGTCGTTCTGCGCTGGGAATACCTGCCCGGATCTCTCTTCTACCTCGTCTGGACCCAAAATCGAGCCGATTATGCCGAGCCGGGCGATCTGCGGCTGGGACGCGACCTCGGGAATCTGTTGACCGCCCCCGGCGACAACATTTTCATGTTCAAGCTCTCTTACCGCTGGAATATGTGACCTGGACTTTGCCATCAACCGATTGGATAATTATTATTTTTTCATCAATCGATTCCAATCCCAATATACTCTAGAATTATTATTACGGCTCATGTAGAATGAAAAGGCAAAAGGCCTGATAATACAAAACATTTTTGGCTCCTCGCTGTTTCATGTGGGTAGATTGAAATTAAACTTCCCTGTAATGAGATAGATCATAGAGATGAGATTCTTTGTCGTTCGATATCCTCTTGCTCGAGCTTTGGCGGCTTGGACTA
>JAHIPL010000321.1 GCA_018894615.1 Acidobacteriota bacterium
CTGCACATGACCGGGGAGGGGATTGTCCCCTATGTCGGTGCGGGCATCGGGCTTCATTTTATTCAGGAAGTTTTCGCCCATGAGGTGATTTCTTCCCAGCAGTGGGCTCTTATCGGCCAGGCCGGCTTTCTTTTTCCCATGGATGAACACTGGTTGTTTGACATCCATTTCCACTACCGGTTAAAAAAATACGACCCGGAATCCGATGTTTTTCCTCTGCGGGGATTTCATATCGGCGCAGGATTCGGCTGGCGATTTTAATGAATACTTCCGAAGCGGAGAAAAAAGCATCAGATTCTTTTGATAAAGGTGCCTCAGCATATGTTCATCGGGCTGGCCATTCCGTCTATGAGTGAATCGGGTGTGGTCATTAAATGCCGATGTCTTTATTACTTCAGCAATATCAGGAAATCAGCCTGACATTATGGGATGGATGAGCAAAACGGTTGTAAAAGCTCCGTTTTTTTGTTATCCTAATTGTTTATATTCAATGGCGTGAGCTAAAGGAGATGTGGTGTTGAAAGAATTCGGAGGAGTGGACAGTAAATTCAGGTTTGTGATTATAGCCGCCCTGCGGGCGAAGGAGCTTCTGAGGGGCTCGAAACCAAAAATTAAAACCAAATCCAAGAATCTCATCCGTGTGGCCCAGGAAGAGGTCCGGCGCGGTTTGATCCCTTATCGGATTATCCAGCCCGGGGAGAGGGAAGTACTGGATGCGGGTGACGGGATGTTTATCGGTGAGGAAATCGGGATGGAGGGGATCAATCTCATCGGAGGTCCGGCTGTCGATGAACCGGAATCCAAGGGCGGGAGCAAGGAGAAAATGGGAAAAACCCAAACCTTGGATCTGGAAGAGAGGATGAAGCAGGCACTGAAAAAGAAACACCTGCCCGATGAAATTGAAGTGCCGGAGCAGGAACTCGATGCGGATGATGAAGATGATGAGGACGGCGACAAGGACGAGACCGACGATGAGGATATGGATGATGATGCGGACGATGGGAATGACGATGACGACTCGGACGATATCGATAAGGATTGACGGTTCTTCCCTAATCCTTGAGCAACTTCCCTTCTTTGCTTAAAAGCTGAATATAATCCTCTTTGATGAATTCCAGCTTGGAATAACCCAGCGATCCGGCGAAACGGACGATGTCGCTCTGTTTCCCTTCCAGTTCCAGAAACGCCCCTGCGGCGGTTTCATCCAGGCAGAGCTTCAGTTTGCGAAAGCGGAATGTCGTGCGGTGTTTGCTGTAGGACAGGGTGGGCTGAAGGCCGAGGTTCCGGAGTATTTTTTCCCCGTCCCTCCCGTTTTTTAACTCCGTTTCATACTCTTCGCGGATTTTGAATTTTCTCGATTTCCGAGGTGTCCCTTTGAAGGTGAGGTAGTGTTTTTTGCCGGCGGTCCTCAGACGCAGAGCCTGTTTTTTTGCGAAAAGCGAGGCCGAAGAAAAATCGAAAAGAGTGTTTTTTTCAAAATGCCGCTCCCTGTCAAGCGTGGCGCCCAATTCGAGAATTTTCTCCTTCACCTTGAGGGGATCCTCGACTTTGATTTTAACTTCGATTTCTAGCACGTCCTTATTGCTCCGCTCCATTCGCCTGATGATTCGGCGTACTCTATTGATTGCGTGTGAGGATATAATCGGAAATCATGGTGAGGGCTCGACGAAAATCGGATTCGGGGAAGTGGCTGACGGCCTCCTGGGCCGCCCGGGAAAAGGATTCGGCTTTTTGATAGGCTTTGTCCAGGGATCCGTTGGAACGGAGAAGGGATAGAATCCTCTGCTTGTAATCCGCTGCGGACTCTTTTTCCTGAATGAGTTTTCTGATTTCCCTTCGGTCGGCTTTGTTTCCGTTGTTCAATGAGTAGATGAGAGGAAGCGTGATGCGCCCTTCGGTGAGATCGGAGAGGACGGGTTTTCCCAACTTTTTTTCATCTCCAGTGTAATCGAGAAGGTCATCGATGATTTGAAAGGCCATGCCGAACTGCGCTCCGTATTCTTCCAGGTAGCCTTCCTTTTTTTTGTCCGCTCCCCCCAGAATTCCCCCCAGACGGACCGAGGCGGCAAAAAGGGCGGCGGTTTTTTTGTAGATGATCTCGAAGTACTGCTCCTCCGTGATGTCAAGATTGCGGCTCAGGGAGTATTCGAGAAGTTCCCCCTCGATCATCTGTATGGACGTGTCCGTTAGAACCCGAATGATTTCCGGAAAGGAACTGGAAAGGGATCGGCCGATGGTTTTGATGTAGAGATAGTCCCCGAGCAGGACGGTGATGTTGGCTCCCCATCTCGCATGAACGGTCTTTTTCCCGCGGCGGAGATCCGAGTTGTCGATGATGTCATCATGAATCAGGCTGGCCGTGTGAAGGGCTTCCACAAGGCTGCAGGTCTCGATGTGCTCATCACCCGCGTACTCCATAAGATTGGCCGCGAGAAGCAGAAGCGCCGGGCGAATCCGTTTCCCTTTTTTTTCAAAGATATAGGAGTTGACCTCTGCAATGAGTTTGTTGTTCGATTCGGCGAAGGTTTTCAGCGTCTGCTCAACCCGCTCGAGGTCCTTCTGAATGTCTTTATAAATCACGCTGAGGGGGACATCGGCGCGGATGCGCTGTTCCATCTGCTTCTTTTTTGTGTCGCTTCTCACTGTTTTATATCCGGTATCAATTCGGGATCCGGCTCGAAGGCTGATTTATATTACCATTCCGCCTATGGAATTTCAAACCGAAAGCATGTCTCAAAATTGGCGGTCGTACGAATCCCCATCTCTTCCTCGGACAGGTTGTGGAGGGCGGCCAGTGTGCGGGCGGTTTCCCGGACATAACGCGGTTCATTCCGTTTCACCTTTCCTCTGAACGGCACCGGAGTGAGATAGGGGGAGTCGGTTTCAACGAGAAGGCGGTCGATGGGAATTTTTTGAGCCGTTTCCCGCAGATCGCCCGCTTTGGGAAAGGTGAGAATACCGGAGAATGAAACATAGAATCCAAGATCGAGCATGGCTCTGGCCAGGCTCCAGTCTTCGGTGAAGCAGTGAAGAACACCTCCCGCGGTGAATCTCTCGCCCCGGACGGATTCGAGAATGTCGGCGGCCGCATCACGGCTGTGGATGATGACCGGAAGTTTGAGCGTTTCGGCGATCCGAAGCTGTTCGCGGAAGATTTGAATCTGGGCTTTGCGGGGGGAGAGGTCATAGTAGAAATCAAGGCCGATTTCCCCGACGGCCTGGATGTGTCCGCTGTTCCGCAGAGTCTGAAGCCGGCTTGGGAAGTCGTCGGTGGTGTGCCCGGCCTGGTGGGGATGTATGCCGGCCGCCATCAGGACGGCGGGGAAGGAGTTCTTCATGGCGACGGCGATATCCAGCCTGTCCGGCTCCGTCAGATCGGCCGGACAGAGGACCGCCCGGATGCCCTCCTTGAAGGTCCGCTCCAGAACGGCCTGCCGATCGGCGTCAAAATCCGCCATATTGAGGTGGGCGTGGGAATCGACAATAGGTATCGTCATGGGCGAGTCTCCCTCTCTCTCAGGAATGTGCCCCCAAAAAAGAAGGCCCGTCCGAAAACGGGCCTTCCGTTTGTAACCTGATGTCTTCCGGATCGATGGGACAATCCGGAGGACGTATGAATCAAATTTTTACTGGACGAGCTTGGCCTTCAGGCTGCGAATGGGAATAGGGCCGAAACTGAGGACATCGTTCATAAACGCTTTGAAGCTGTAGGCGTCTCCCTTGAGACCCATGTACTGGTTGTGCATGTCGATCAATTCCTGGTAACCGACATAGGGATAGGCGGCGGTTCCGGGATTGAGGGTGATTTCGTCGAAGGTTCGTCCCGCTTCGGCTTCAGTGCGGAGGCCCACAAGGGTCAGGTAGCTGATAGCCCTCTCTTTATTCATGTCGCTTTCGTGGACCTGATATTCCACCATAAAATCGATGGGGCCGCGCAGCATGTGTTTGAGCTGGTTGAGACGGACACGGATGTCGTAATTGCGGAAACCGGCTTTGACCATAACATCTCCCAGCATAAGCGGCCATCCGGTCAGCAGCGGTTTGTTGGCGAACATTTTCTTGACAAGGGACGGAGTGTTCGCGGTTTTGATGGTGGGTACAAAACTTCCGGGATAGACATCGCTGACAGTCCAAAAGGGAAGCAGGAAGTTGTTGTATTCCTCCAGATATCCGTCCGCTTTGTCGGCCGGAATGGGAGCGATCTGGAAGGCATAGGCGCCGTCCGTTTTGTAGATGCCGGGAACGGAGAGACGGTACCATCTCGCTTGCTGATTGAATGCCGAAAGCTCTTCGATGGCTATTTGGGCGTCGGGAAGCTCGATGATATCCTTTTCCGCAAGGAAGCTTTTCACTTCGACCATGGAGGCTTTGATGGCGTCCATGAACTTGTCCTGCGCGACATGATCTCCTTCAATTTTATCCAGAACGTGGGTGATGACATGGTTGTAAAGCTGCTCTTCAGTCCAAGTGGAAGGCGGCTGCTCGATATTGATCCGGGGATCCATGATTTTGTAGAGAGAGATGCAGGCAAGGAACATTTCGCGGCGGATGTTGTTGACGTCCGCTTTGGCTCTTGCGACCAGTTCCTGTGTGGGTAGATTGTTCTGCAGGGTGTTCCGCATCAGGCGGGGGTGGGCTTCTCCATAGCGAAAAGTGCCGGTCGAGCGGGCCAGCAGTTCATTCTTGAGGAATGTCTGGTAGGCTTCAAGGTCAGGGATGACTTTATCGAGGCTCTGCTGCAGTTTGCTCTTGCTGTCGGCCGGGGCCTGTTCAATCCACTGGGGAAGCTCGCTCTTGTAGAAATTGAGGATGATGGGGAACTGGGCGATGGCAGTTTCGGTGTAGATCTGGGCCGGAGTCTTCAGATTATCCTGGCCCTGTTTGATTAATTTGGGCAGGTTTTTAAGGCGTTTCTCGGCGTTTTTCGCCCGGTCGGCCATGGAGACGCTCTCGTCGTTGATCAGGGCGCGAATGGTGAAATTGAAGATGGTGTTGTAAAGCAGGGGATTGTATTCCCAGGGAACCAGCTGTTCGTGACGCTGGAGATCCAGGTCGAGGCCGTCGATGATCAGCTCATGGTCGATCTGAAAATCGGGGCTGAGCATGGTTTTATCGATTTTTGTGATGAATTCCTGGTTGAAATCATCCAGGACGTCATTCCTTTTTTCGATGCTTCTGCTGCTGAAATCTTCCACTTCAGCGTCAAATTTGTGAAATCCGGCGATGGTGGCCCAGGTGGGGTAGAACTTCCAGTACTCTTCCATGTACTTGTCGATGCTCTTCTGGAATTTTTGGTCTTCTGCATTGGTTTGAGAGATGAGTACTCCCGCGCTGATGAAGATGATGACCAGGACCAAGAGTGGGAAGATGATTCTCTTCATGGTGCCCTCCTCTGAAATCATAACTTTTTTTTATTTCTCTGCGGGCTTAGCAGAAAATAGAAGGCAAAGTCTACCACAGTTTCGGCCCAAAAAGCAACTTTTAACCCGTGATGCTGCTTTAGTACCGAAGGGCGGCTGAGGCCCAGGTGTAACCGGACCCAAAGGCGGTCAGCATGATCAGATCGCCCTTTTTGATCCGGTTGGATTTAATCGCCTCATCCATGGCAATGGGGATGGATGCGGCCGTTGTGTTTCCGAATCTGGCAATGTTGCGGATGACCTTCTCCACCGGGATCTTGAGATTATGGGCCACCATAAGGCTGATCCGGTCATTGGCCTGATGGGGAATCAGGTGATCGACGTCCTCGATGGTGAGGTTGTTCTGTTCAAGAGCGGCCCGGACCGCTTCCGGCATTTTTTCCGAGGCGTTTTTAAAGACGTGCTTCCCCTGCATTTGAGGAAAAAATCCGCCCGATTTCAGAGTTTCTTCCGAAAAGATGGGGCGGTCTTTGGGGCTGGGCTTTTCCATCCACAGCATGGGGACATACCGTCCGTCGGAATAGAGGTGAGTGGAAAGAATTCCCGATCCGTCGTTCGAATCGTTGCGTTCGACGACAACGGCTCCGGCGCCGTCTCCGAAAAGAACGGCGAGGTCCCGGCCGTCATCCGAATAATCCAGGTTGGCGGACTGGATTTCGGCGGCCACGATCAGAATATTTTTGTACATGCCGGACGAAATAAACGAATCGGCGGCGGCAAGGGCATAGATGAATCCGCTGCACTGGTTGCGGACGTCGAGCGCCCCGATGGTGGGAAGCTCCAGCTTGGCCTGGACGATCACTCCGATTCCGGGAAAGTAGTGATCCGGAGAGATTGTCGCGGCGATGATAAAATCGATATCATCCTTGTCGATGCCCGCATCGGCAATGGCCAGTTGAGCGGCCTTGACGGCCAGATCGGATGTGCCGACTCCCGCCTCCGCATAGTGCCGCTCCTCAATGCCCGAACGGGCGCGGATCCACTCATCCGTTGTGTTCATCCGCTTTTCGAGATCCAGGTTGGTGATGACTGTCGGCGGAACGTAGTGACCGATACCGGTTATTTTAGCTTTTCTATTCATTGTTCTTATTTTTATTTTAAAGGATAAGATAAAAAAAATAAAGATTTTTGATTGTGAACATCCTCTTCTTCAAAACCGAATATTGACTTGCTCTTCCCCCGGAGGTACTATTTTTTTATGAGACGAACAAACATCCGGTTTTTTCATAGAGCCGCCGTCGGCGGTTTTTTCCTCTTTCTGATCTGCCCCGTCTTGTCGAATGGAGGAGAAAATCATCTGGTTGTGGATGCCTCCATCGCCCCTCGCCGGCTGAGCAAAGGGCAGGAGGGCAAGATCATCCTGAAAATCTCGCTTCGGGAAGGGATGACCGTCATTCCACAGCCTCAATTTCTGATCGATTTGAAGGATTCGAAAGAACTCATTTTCCCTAAATATTTTTTCACGGCTTCCGACCTCGAGATTGAAATCGGAAAAATGAACGGCCGGGAGTTTCTGAATTTGAACAAACCGGTGGAAATCCCATTCACCGTGAGCCTGGAGGCTCTGCGGGGCAATCATACGCTGGAAGGGACGATCAAGTATTTCGTCTGCAATTTCCAGGAAGGCTACGGCATCAAAACGACCGCCAAATTCTCAGCCGATTTCTACACCCTCAACCGCATCCACATCAAATAAAATGTAAAATTCAGGGGTCAAGCCCCGAAATTATACATAGTCAGCCCGGGAAAATATCATCAAGAGACCCTTTCTCGGAACTTGGGGAAAAAATCGATTTATGGATAATGATGTAAAATATCGAGGCCTGACCCCGGTTTTTTACAGCCAATGGTGGGAGAGGTACCAGCGGATGGTTTGTTCAAGGCCGGCCTTTAAATCGTAACCTGGCGAAAAGCCCAGCCTCGTTTGC
>JAHIPL010000322.1 GCA_018894615.1 Acidobacteriota bacterium
CCCCCAGCCCATCGAAAACATGATCAAGACCAATCCCTACATCGCCAATGTCGTCGTCATCGGCGACAGGCGGAAATTCATATCCGCTCTGATCATTCCCAATTTCGAGAAGCTTGAGGAGTACGCCAAATCCAGCGGCATCGCGTATGAGTCCATCCGCGACCTCATTCAAAAGGAATCCATCATCCGATTTCTCGAGGCGGAAGTCGAGCGAGCCACTCCCAATCTGGCCAATTATGAAAAAGTGAAAAAAATTATTGTTCTCGAGAGGGATTTTGAAATTGAAAAGGGTGAAATGACGCCCTCTCTCAAAATTAAACGGAACATCGTCGAAGGGCAGTACGAAAAAGATATCGACAAGCTGTATCAGGATTGAGTCATTTTGCGGCGGAGCGTTCAAAGTAGAGAATCCGTCCGCAGTTTTCGCAGAGAATCACTTCCTTTTCCGCCCGGATTTCGTTCAGCATCTGAGGGCGGATGCGCATGTAGCACATGGCGCAGAACTCGTCTATGATGGGCGACAGCGCGATTCCGAACAGTTTGCCTGAAAGGGCGCTGTATTGGGTCATCAGACCTGCTGGGATTTGGGGAACCAGCGTATTCCGTTTTTCCAGAAGAGCCGCCTTCTTTGTCTCTCTGGCTTCTTTGTCCCGGATGATGGCGTCTTTTTCGCGTGAGACTTCGTCCCTGATGACTTCAGCCTTCCGTTCCGCTGTCTGAATCGCTTCCTCCAGATCATCGGCCGACAGCATTTCGGTGATTATCTGCTCCTCGACGGCATCGATTTTTTTTTGGACATCATCGATTTCCTTGAGAAGCGTGCTGTACTCCAGATTGGTTTTGACCGAGTTGAGCTGGCTTTTATATTTTTTCTGCCGCTCTTTCACATCCTGGGTATCGGCCTCAAGGTTACGTCGGATCTTCTGATTGTGCGTCAGCTCCGATTTGGCGGAATCGACAATCTGTTCGCTCTCTTTGATTTTGGCGTCGATGGTATGAAGACGGGACGGAATATTATCAAGGAAAAGAGAAATTTCTTTGATTTTTTTATCAAGATCCTGTAGTTGAATCAGTCTGTCAAATACGGCTTCCACATTTTTTCCTCTGTTCAGAGTGGGCCTACCAGGATTCGAACCTGGGACCTGCCGGTTATGAGCCGGTGGCTCTACCGCTGAGCTATAGGCCCTGAACAACCCTTATAGCAAATAAGGTGCGACGAGTCAATGAAACGGGTTGAATCCCGGCTGTCATGTGCGGGAGGAGAAGGATTTGAGGCGGCGGCTCCGGCTCGGATGCTTGAGTTTGCGCAGGGCTTTCGCTTCGATCTGCCGAATCCGTTCACGGGTGACCTTAAACTGCTGCCCCACTTCTTCCAGTGTGTGTTCGTTGCCGTCACCCAGGCCGAAACGCATCTTGAGAACCTTGGCCTCCCTTTCCGTCAGCGTCTTGAGCGCGTCCTCAATCTGTTCCCTCAGGTTGATGTGAATGACGGCTTCCGGGGGAGAAGGGATGACCTTGTCTTCGATAAAGTCACCCAGATGGCTGTCTTCCTCCTCGCCGATCGGCGTCTCGAGAGAGATGGGCTCCTGGGCGATTTTAATGATCTTTCTGACCTTGTTGAGAGGCAGATCCATTTTTTCGGCGATCTCCTCGCAGGTCGGTTCCCGGCCGATTTCCTGAACCAGGCTTCGCGAGATGCGGATCAGCTTGTTGATGGTTTCGATCATGTGCACGGGAATACGGATGGTGCGGGCCTGATCGGCGATAGCCCGGGTGATGGCCTGCCGGATCCACCAGGTTGCATAGGTGGAAAATTTATATCCCCGGCGGTATTCGAATTTGTCCACCGCCTTCATCAGCCCCATATTCCCTTCCTGGATCAGATCGAGAAACTGCAGACCGCGGTTGCTGTATTTTTTGGCGATGGAGACGACGAGTCTCAAATTGGCCGCAACCAGTTCCTTTTTGGCCTGGTCGCTGATGCGCTTTCCGGTGGTGATGGCGCGGATGGTTTTCCGCAGAGCCTGGGAATCCAGTCCGATCGCTTTTTCGTATTCCCGGAGGAGCTTGTTGACCTCCTTGAGTTTCTGATTGAGCTCGGCTTCTTTTTTGCCTGCGCGGCGGGAAACAGCTTTGTCCCGTGAGGTGATGAGTTCATCCCGCGTTTCCTCAAGCTCGTTGATAACGATCAGTTTTTCCCGCAGCGTTTCGATGATGTCTTCCCGCTGTGCTTCCCGGATTCCAAGATTCCGGACCAGGCGGCTCATGGTGACCGTCAAGCGGCCCTGGGCCAGTTTGAATTTTTTTGTGTTCGGAAGGGTTTCCAACCGGTCGCTGAGGCTGCGGAGTTCCGCAATTTTCACCAGAAGCTGATTGGCTTTTTCTTCCAGGCGGCCCTCGGCCAAATCGTCTTCGGTGAGGTCGAACATGCCCTGGATGTGATTGGGGTCGTCCTTGATTTTTTCCTCGATATCCAACACCTCATTGAGGACGATGCGGGTTTTGGAGAGAGCCTTGATGATGGATTTTTCTCCCCTTTCAATTTCCTTGGCGATGGCGATTTCCCCCTCCCTGGTCAGAAGAGAGATATTGCCCATTTCCCTCAAATACAGCTTGACGGGATCCGTTGTTCTTTCCAGGCCCTCGAGGGAAACGAGGTCGCTTTTCCGACGCTTGGGTGCGGGGATTCGGTGGCGGTCCAGAATTTTGATGCCGTAATCACCCATGGAGCTGAGAAAATCGTCGAAGTTTGTCGAGGTGTCCATCTCGTCCTGAAAGGTTTTGTCAACCTCTTCAAACAGCAGATAGCCGCGTTTTCTCCCTTTGGAGATCAGCTGATTAATTTCACTCTTTTGGTACTTGTTTTCCTCTGCCACTCGTTTCTCCTTGAGCCTTATACCATGTATTGTATTATAGCGTATTTTCCGTTCGGGTGTGCGCGATGAGTTCTTCGGTCATGGCCTGTCTCTCTTTGAGAAGAGGGCCGATGGAATCACGTTCTCCGTTTCTTTCCAGCTCGTTGATTCGGGCGCCGAGCGCTTTCAGCTTTTTTTCGATCGCCAGCGTTTTGATGGACCGCAGGCAGTCCTGCGCCTCTTCACATGACGCTCCCGTTTCCCCTTCCATGAGGACACGGGACAGGAGGCTCAGCAGCTCGGGATCAAGATTGTCCCTGAGGCTGCCGAAATCCGGATTTTTTCCCTTTTGAAAAAACTCGGCCAGCACGGTGAAGATGGGTTTGCTGGTCAATCCGTCGAAATACTGAAGGTCGAGATCCTTGAATGTTTCAACCGCCACCCCCGTGTCGGCGAAAAAAATCTGAAGGAGCCTTTTTTCGGCGTTGAACAGCACCTGTTTTTTCGTTACAGGGATTTTTGTTTGCTTCTCGGTTTTTGTCAGGCCGCAAAGGGTCCTTTCGTCCACGGAAAGCAGGTCGCAGGCCTGTTTTACATATTCGCTGCGCGTCACCGCATCCGGTATCCGGTTGAGAACCTCGACCACATCGCGGACGATTTTGCTTTTCTCTTCCGGAACCTGTTTTTTCTTTCCCGTGGAGAAGTAATCGACCAGAAATCGGAGCCCAGGCGTGCTTTTCTTCCATTCGGCCTTGAACCGGTCGGCGCCGACCTCCTCGAGATAGCTGTCGGGATCGGAGCCTTCCGGAAGAGAGAACACCTTGGCCTGAACGCCCTTTTCCATGCTGAGAGACACGGCCCTGGCCGCCGCTTTTCGACCGGCGATGTCCCCGTCGTAGCAGATCATCATACGGGGAGCGAAGCGGGCGACGGCCGTCATCTGTTCGGACGTCAACGCCGTTCCCAGGGATGCCACGCAATTTTGGAATCCGTTGCGGTAGAGAGCGACAAAATCGGTGTATCCCTCGACCAGAATGGAAAAGGTCTTTTCCCGGATGGCCTGCTTGGTCAGGTGAA
>JAHIPL010000005.1 GCA_018894615.1 Acidobacteriota bacterium
AACTTCTGGATTAATGCCGATGGAGAGTCGACCAACAGCCCGACTCACCAGGTCAAAATTCAGGGGACCTACGTGCTGCCTTTCGGCATCCAGTTCAACGCCTACTTCCGGGCCATCTCGGGAGACACATGGACAACCCGCTACCGGACGCAGAGATTCGGTCAGGGACGGGTCACCTTCTTCACCGAGGACCGCGGATCGAACCGCTACGAAACGGGCATGCTGCTGGACCTCCGGGTGGAGAAGACCTTCACCCTGGCAGGCAAATACAGGATTGGCGTCATAGGTGACGTGTTCAACGTCTTCAACGACGACACCATCACATCTTGGGGAACGCGGATCGGGTACGACTGGAGTCCGGGCGATTACGCCTCGACGAGCGGGCATGAGCTTTACGGCATCACGGCTGCGCGTCAGTACCGGGTCGGCATCCGGTTCATGTTCTAGACCTTTTCCGGTTAACAAACCCAAGCGGCGGGGACCCCAATCCCCGCCGCTTTTTTTTGTCAATTTTTGGGGTCAGGCCTCAATATTTTACACGAATCAAGGAATTTCCCGGATGGTTGTAAAATATTGAGGCCTGACCCCGATTTTATACAGACCTGATCCCGATGATTTGTTAAAATAAAAGAGTCATGAAATTAAAGAAACCGATCTGGATAGTGACGATTGTGATTGTTCTGGCTGGGGCCGCATGGTTCTTTTTGCTGCGCCGAAGCGGGGATGAACTGGCCCGATTGAGGAACTTGGGGCCGTTGAATGTTATTCTGATAACGGTGGACACCCTCCGGGCCGACAGGATCCGCTGCTACGGCTACGAGGGGGTTGAAACCCCGACCATGGACATGTTCGCCGCCCGGGGGGTCCGGTTTGAACGCTGCGTAGCCCAGACCCCGCTGACACTTCCCTCCCACACCTCCCTTTTGACGGGCACATTTCCGACATTTCATGGAGTGAGGGACAACGGCGGTTTTCTCGTTCCTCCCCAGCTCGAAACCATGGCCGAGAGTTTTAAAAAAGCCGGATACGACACGTCGGCTTTTGTCGCGTCCTACGTCCTCGATTCCAAGTGGGGTCTCAATCAGGGATTCGACACCTATTTTGACCGCTTTGACCTGAGCAAATACAAAACCATCTCCCTGGGCAATGTGCAGCGCCGCGGTGACGAGGTCATCGATGAAACCCTGGCCTGGCTTGACCAGCACAAGGCCGGGCCCTTTTTTTCCTGGATTCATCTTTATGATCCCCACACCCCCTATGAGCCGCCGCCGCCTTTTGATACCCGGTATTCCAATCGACCTTATGTGGGAGAGATCGCCTACACCGACTCCCAGTTGGCCCGCCTGTGGCTCTATCTGGAATCGCAGGGGCTCGTCGAAAACACCGTGCTGGTTTTTACCTCGGACCACGGTGAAAGCCTGGGAGAGCATCAGGAGAGCACCCATGGGTTTTTTATCTATCAGGAAGGCATCCACGTTCCTCTTATTATAGTTACACCCGTTGAAAAATACCGGGGACACACGAACGGCTCCGTCGTCACCCTCGTCGACATCATGCCCACCGTTCTGGAAATGGCGGGATTGCCCTTGCCGGATCAGCTTCAGGGGCGCAGTCTTCTGCCTCTGATGACCGGGGAAAAAAAGTTCGAGGACTCCTTCGCCTACGCCGAAACCTATTATCCCCGTTTCCATTACGGCTGGAGTGAACTGAAGAGCGTGCAGGACCGTCGGTTCAAGCTGATCATCGCTCCGGACCTCGAACTCTATGATCTGGACAACGATCCGGACGAAATGTCCAATCTCGTTGTTTCCATGCCGCAGGAAACACGGCGTCTTATGGAGTGGGCCAATTCCTTTCTGGAGGAATCGGGGCAAAACGCCCTGGAGATGGACTACTCGAAAATGGACGAGGAGTCCCGCCAAAAGCTGGCCGCGCTTGGATATATCGGCACCTTTACGGACGCGTCCTCCCTTCAGGGCCGCCGGCTGGGTGATCCCAAGGAAAAAATCGTTGTCTTTAATCAGCTCTCCGAGGCGAAGGAAATGGGACTTCAGGGAGAAACCGAAGAAGCCCTTCAGCTGATCGACCGCATCATCGCCGACGATCCCGATATCATCGACGCCTATTTCATGAAAGGCAACCTCTATTTCAAGGACAACCGGTTTCAGGAGGCCCTGGATACCTTCCGGATTGTTCTTGATAAAAAACCGGACGACGACTTCACGGCCATCAACATCGCCAACTCCCACATCCGTTTGGGCCAGCTGGACGAAGCGGAATCGTTCCTTACGGATTTTGTCAGAACGGTCCCTCCCGACTCTCAGATTTACCTCATCCTCGGAAATATCAGCTATATCCAGCGGGAATTTGACGAGGCGGAAAAACATTATTTGAAATGCATCGAACTCAATCCGGCATCCGCCTCCGCGTTCACCGCACTGGGCGGGATTTATGTCATCACCGAACGCCTGGACGAAGCCAAATCCTTGCTCGATAAGGCCCTGGCCAGCAATCCTTCTCTACCCAATCTCCACTACAACTTCGCGCAGCTGTGGGAGGCGAAGAACGATCCGGCGGCCGCCGAGAAGGAATACAGGGTCGAGCTGGAAAATGTCCCTCACAATTTTCGAGCCAGCTTCAATCTGTCCCGTCTCTGCCGTCTTCAGAACCGCACGGACGAAGAGCAGGCCTTTCTGGAACAGACCGTGGAGTCCAATCCCCGCTTCCCCATGCCCTATTTGTATCTGGCGCGGATTTATCTCAACCGGAGTGAAAACTACCAGGAGGCGGTGGATCTTGTTCTGAAGGGCATCGAATTGAAGCCGGAGGAAAAGGACCTTCCTCTCGGATATTTTCTGCTGGCGGACCTCTACAACCGTCTTGGAAACCAGGTAAAATCCGAGGAATTTGCGGTTAAGGGGAAAGAGCTCGTCGATAAACTGCGCTCCAAAGGTCAAGCGGGCTGATCCGGCCTGTCGATCCGTCCCGTTCTTCAGTGGAGCACCCCTCCCCAAAGTTGCATTCAAGGCGGTGTTGCCTTACAATATTTAGTCCTTCAAATTCCTTTTTTGACGGGTGGAGAGGCGTGTGATCAAAGCCAACAAAATCATAAATAAATAAAGGAGAAAAATATGAGCGAGATCAGCGAACAGGTGAAAAACGCCATCCGCGAAGCCATCAAGCTGGAAATCAACGGACGAAAATTCTTCAACCATGCCGCCGATATGACCTCCCACGAGACGGGACAAAAGATGTTCCGCTATCTGGCGGAGGAAGAAGTCAAACATATGGAAGTTTTTGGAGATCTTTTCAGCCAGATCCTGGGGGATGAGGATTGGAGACAGCTTGTTCATCCGGATGAGATGAAGGGCGAGGCTCCCCTCGTGACCAAGCTGAAAGCGCGGATGGCCCATGCCGAAAGCAAGGGAGAAGTTGAAGCCCTCAGCATCGGAATGGAGCTGGAATCGGATGCCATCCGTCATTTTCAGGAAGCCGTAGCCGCAACGAACGATCCCAAGGCCAAGTAAATATTCCGCGAGATTGCGGAGGAAGAGAAATTCCACTACGATCTACTTCAGGCGCAGTATGATTACGTCATGCACACGGGCAACTACCTTGACGGCGCCGAGTTTAGAATGGACGGAAAGTGGTGATTGAAAAATCGAAGAGCGTCGTTCCTGAATAAATGTTTTCATCCCCTCTGATTGAAACAAATGATCTGGGGAAAGTTTATTCAACCGGCCGGATTCAGGTAAAGGCTCTCGACGGGATCAATCTCTCCGTTCCCAAAGGAGCTTTTCTGGGAATTGCCGGGCCTTCGGGCTCGGGAAAATCCACGCTGATGAATCTTCTCGGCGGATTGGACACTCCGACTTCCGGTTCCATTCAGGTTGCCGGAAGAATGGTGTCCTCACTTAATCATAAGGAACTGGCGCTTTACCGCCGTTTTCAGGTGGGGATGATTTTCCAGTCATTCAACATCATTCCGGCCTACACGGCGAAAGAGAACGTCGCGCTTCCGCTCCTTTTTTCCGGAGTGCCCAAAAGGGAGCGCCTTCGTCGGGCCGAGGCCGTTCTGAGTCTGGTGGGCCTCGAAGAGCGGAAGGACCATAGACCATCCGAACTTTCGGGCGGTGAACAGCAGCGGGTGGCCGTCGCCCGGGCGCTTATCAACTCTCCGGATATCCTTCTGGCCGATGAGCCGACCGGCAATCTTGACAGCCGCACCTCGCAGGGCATCCTGAATCTTCTTCAGGAGATGAACCGGACCCAAAACCTGACCGTCCTGCTGATATCCCACGAGGGGTATCTTTTAAAAAAATATGCCGATGACATCATTTACCTTCATGATGGAAGGGTAAGGGAATCCGAGGCCGTGGAATAACCATGCGCGTTGTCGATTCCCTGGAACAGGCTCTGTCCAATCTCTGGAAAAAAAAGCTGCGAACGTTTTTGACAACCTTCGGTGTCGTGATCGGCATCGGGGCTCTGGTGTCCATGATCTCCTTCGGACAGGGAGTCCAATACAATGTGACCGACCGGTTTCAAAAACTGGATCTCTTCAATTACATCACCGTTTTCCCGGCTGGGAAACAATCCCCGTTCTCTGGAGAACGAGCCGGATCTTCCGCCGAAAGCCCCAGGTCCGTGCTGGATGATGATTCTTTGAAGGAGATAACGGCTCTCGAAGGGGTGGAGTCGGCCTTTCCCGAAGTTCGTTTTCCCGCCCGGATTCAATTTCGGGAGAAAACCCGATTCAGTCTGGTCCAGGTCATGCCCGCCGCCGTCGCCGCCACCGAACTGGTGAAACTGCGGGCGGGAGCATCTTTTGCGGACGATTATTCCCTTTCCCTCATCATCAGTGATTCCTTGTTGACCGAAATGGGAATCACCGACCCTGATTCGGTTATCGGCGAAGAGATCACACTTCTGACGCTGATGCTTGATTTAAGCCGTTTGAACCTGTCGGACATGTCTTCACTGTTTCAAAACGGAAAACTTCCCTTTTCCGAGCAGAGTCACCGCTTCACCATTGCCGGAGTGGCGGAGCGCATGGGTTTCGGTGGTCCCACTCCGCTTCGCAGCGATGTTTATATCCCGTCCGGAACGGCAGCGGATATCCCGACCATATCGCTGACGAGCATCTGGGACTTTTTCCGTTCTTCCGGAAGCGCGGATGAATACTCCATGGTCAATGTCAAGGTGGATTCCCCCCGTGCTGTCGACCGTGTCAAGGCGTTTGCCGAAGAGAAGGGATTCCAGTCGTTCGCTCTCATCGACCAGCTGGAGGAAATCAGGACGGGTTTTGTCTTTATGGACATGTTCCTGGCGGCGGTGGGGATGATCGCTCTGGTCGTGGCGTCTCTTGGGATCGTCAACACCATGGTGATGGCTATCCTGGAACGAACCCGGGAAATCGGCATCATGAAGGCCGTCGGCGCCGGTGACGGGGATATTCGAAAAATATTTTTGTTTGAAGCGGGTCTTATCGGGCTGGCCGGAGGGGTGTTCGGCCTGTGCCTGGGCTGGATCGTAACAACGGCCATCAATTGGATCATCAACGGTATCCTGGCCCGCCAGGGGATTCCTTTCGTCGACTATTTTTATTTTCCCCGTTGGTTGAATATGGGTTCCATTGTGTTTTCCATTCTTGTCAGCCTGATCGCCGGGCTATATCCCATGCAGCGGGCGGCCCGGGTGGATCCGGTGGTGGCGCTCCGGCATGACTGAGGGGCCGGCGGCCGATTGACCGGGAAACGGAAGAATGGATGTTCCGAATTTTTGATGGAGGAAAAAAGATGAATGATAAACGACGGGTGAGTTTGATCGGCATATCGGCGCTGCTGATCCTTTTTGCTTCCTGTGCCGGAACGAATGAAGCGGACCTTTTGGAAAGGGCGCGGGTCATTCATGACGAGGTCCTGACCGTGGACACCCACTGTGACACTCCGATGCGTCTGATCCGGGGGGAGTACGACATGGGCGAACGGCATGAATCCGGCGCGCGCG
This sequence comes from Acidobacteriota bacterium, assembly GCA_018894615.1. Taxonomy (GTDB): domain Bacteria; phylum Acidobacteriota; class Aminicenantia; order Aminicenantales; family Aminicenantaceae; genus JAHIPL01. The sequence continues at coordinate 6,010 of JAHIPL010000005.1, forward strand.
GAGGGAAAATCGATCTTCCCCGGATGAAGGAGGGCGGTCTGGATGCCGAGTTTTTTGCCGCCTTTGTCGGACAGGGAGAATTGACGCCGGAAGGATATGCCGCCGCCAGGGAAAGGGCCGACCGGATGATCGATGCCGTCGAAGAGATGTGCAGCCGTTATCCGGAGCTCGTGGAGAAGGCGACAACACCGGAGGATGCCGAACGGCTGGAGAACGCCGGGAAACGGGCGGCTTTCATCGGAATCGAGAACGGCTATCCCATCGGGCGGGATTTGGGTCTCGTGAAACACTTTTTTGATCGGGGGGTTCGCTCCATCACCCTCTGCCACGGCGGGGACAACGATATCTGCGATTCCGCCACGGAAAGACGTAATCCTGAAGATGAAGGATTGAGTGAATTCGGCAGGGCGGTTGTCGAAGAGTGCAACCGTCTCGGTGTGATGGTCGATCTCAGCCATCTTTCGGAACGGTCCATCTACGATGTGCTGGAGCATTCCAGGGCTCCTGTTTTTGCCTCACATTCCAGCGTCCGGGCCCTCTGTGATCACCCGCGCAATTTAACAGACGACATGCTGAAAAAGCTTAAAGAGAATGGCGGGGTCATCCAGATTTGTCTGGTCAGCAGTTTTCTCAAAACACCCGAACCCAATCCCGAACGGGATAAGGCGCGAGAGGAACTCCGGGAACAGTACAGCACATCCGCCGACAGCGAGGATGAAGGGGTCCGTGACCGGATGCGCCAGGAATACCGCCGGATCCTTGAAAAACATCCCATGGAACGAGCCACTGTCAAGGATCTTGTGAACCACATCGATTATGTCGTTCGGCTGATAGGCGTGGCCCATGTCGGAATCGGAACCGATTTTGACGGGGGAGGCGGCATCGACGGCTGTGATCATGTGGGCGAGATGCCTAACATTACGGTGGAACTGCTGCGGCGGGGTTATTCAAAAGAGGACATCGCCAAAATCTGGGGAGGAAATGTCATGCGCGTGCTGCGGGACGTCATCGAAACGGCTGCCGGGACGACCTCCTGACAATCAGCTCTTCGTCTTGCTTTTCGCGGGGTGTTTCCCTATGATGTGAGAAAAGGCCATTCCCATCAAAGAGCGACCCTCACGGCCGGCTTTAGAGAAAACCATGATTTTTGTAAAAAAGTTCAAAGAATTTCATCTTTTCTCTTCACTTCAGACGCGGATTCTGATCATGGTCATTCTTCTCCTGACGCTGATCGTCGGCGCTCTCCTCATGATGATCGGGAAGCGCGAGGTTCAGGCCATCTACAAGGAACAGATCCAGAAAGGGATTTTTATCTCAAGATACATCTCTCTTCGAATTCAGGATCAGTTTGTTCTTTCGAACGAAGAGGAATTAGCGCAGGAGATTCAAAGTCTGATCGATTACGAGCTGATATACGTCGTTGTCTACGACACCTTCGGTATGCCCTTCGCCTCCACCCGTTTTATTCAGCAGTTCGAGGAGATCTACCAGTACAGCCGGCTGCCCGTCATCGCCCGTCCGGACAGTTATTATTCCGAACGCAAGATGCTGCGGTTTCCTCTCACAGGCCAGATCCTGCGCATTCAGGAAGTGGAGATTCCTGTTTTTTATATGGAAAAATCCCAGAAATGGGGAAGCATCAAAATCGGGCTGTCCATGGAAGGCAGCCTGAAGGAAATCACGAAAACACGGCTTATCCTTCTTTTGATCGGATCGGCGGGGCTCCTCGTCGGCCTCATCGGGGCCATTTTGCTGGCCCGCCATATCACCAATCCCGTCAAGAAGCTTGTCGAAGGAACGAACAGGGTCGCCAGGGGGGACTTTTCCCATACGATCGTCATCCGCAGTCGCGATGAGATCGGTGAGCTGGCGCAGAGTTTCAACCACATGAACCAACAGCTGCAGCACAGCCGGGCAAAGATTGAATCGGCCAATCAGCGACTCGTCGAAGCGGAAAAGCTGGCCTCCATCGGCCGGATGTCCGCCGGTATCGCCCATGAGATCAGGAATCCTCTGACATCCGTGAAGCTTAATATTCAGAAGGTGATGGGGAGCGACCATCTCCATGATGTGGAAAAGGAACACCTGGATATTTCCCGGGAGGGAATCCGGCAGATTGAAATATTCATCAAGGAACTGTTGAACTTCACCCGCATCTCCGTATTGAATCTGGATTATTTTTCTCCGATTGTTATTATGGACGAGTCCATCAAGATGCTGCTGGAATCTCTGGAACGGAAAAATATTCACATCACACGTAATTACCGGGAGGAAGCCCTGCCGGTGCGGGTGGATGCCGATAAAATACGGCAGGTCTTTATCAACCTTCTTCGCAACGCCTCAGAAGCGGTCGATGACGGGGGATCGATCGAGGTGGCTGTTTCCCCGGCGGCGGAAAACGGCAGAAAGTGGATCCGGACCTCCATATCGGACGACGGCTGCGGCATTCCGGAGAAGGACTGGGAGTACGTATTCGAACCGTATTACACCACCAAAGCTTCGGGATTCGGCCTGGGCCTGGCCAATGCCCGCAAAATTATCGAACAGCACCAGGGCATCATCCGAGTCACACACAAAACCGGAGGGGGCACCAGATTTGACATCCTCCTCCCGTTGGAAGAGGAAATATGAAATCCATCCTGATCATCGATGACGATCCGCTCATACGGAAAACACTTTCCACGCACCTGTCCACGGAAGGTTATGAAATCCATACGGCGATGACCGGGGAAGAAGGCTTGGCCAAGTACGATGAATGTTTTCCGGATCTGGTGCTGCTGGATGTGCGGCTGCCGGATATCGACGGCATTGAAACCCTTCGCCGGATCAAGGCAAAAAACAAAACGGCGACCGTCGTGATCATGACGGCCTATGACGACATGAAGACCACGGTTGAAGCCATCAAGGTCGGCGCCTTTGAATTTCTGGTGAAACCACTGGACTATGTCGACCTCGGTTTGACCATCGATAAAGCCGTACAGGTTCGCAGCCTTGAAGACAAATTGAGCTACATCGTCTCCGAACAGGAAAAAGAATACACCATCGACAACATCATCGGCCGTTCCGTACCGATGAGGGATGTGTACAAGATGATCGGGTCCGTCGCCATCACCCGGACGAACGTGCTGATTCAGGGTGAGAGCGGGACGGGAAAGGAACTTGTGGCCAAGGCCATCCATTATAACAGCCCTTTCAGCAAAGAGCCGTTTATCGTCATCAACTGTTCGGCCATTTCCGACACGCTTCTTGAGAGTGAGCTGTTCGGACACGTCAAAGGGGCTTTTACGGATGCGGTCAGCGAAACCAGGGGGAGATTTGAGATCGCCGGAAAAGGGACCCTTTTTCTTGATGAAATAGGCGATGTGTCGACCAACCTTCAGTCCAAGCTGCTGCGGGTGATCGAGAGCAGGGATTTTATGAAGGTGGGAGGGGAGAAGGTGCTCAAGACGGAGGCCCGGATCATCGCCGCCAGCAACAAGAATCTCATACAGCTTGTTGAAAAGGGCGATTTCCGTGAAGACCTGTACTATCGATTGAAGGTTGTGGAGATTGTGCTGCCCCCTCTACGGGACCGGATGGAAGACATTCCCGAGCTTGTGGTTTATCTGCTTGAAAAAATAAACCGCGAAATTCGAAAAAATGTGCGAAAGGTGCCGCCCCAGATCTTGAAACTGCTGATGAACATGCCCTGGAAAGGAAATGTCCGTGAACTGGAGAATGCGCTGACCCGGGCCGTCATCCTGGCCAAGGGGGATGTGGTTCTGGAGGAAAACCTGCCTCTGGAGAGAGGGGAGCGGGTTCTTCTGCCCAAGGAACTGGTTCCGATGAAGGAAGTGGAGAAAAATTATATCCAGTATGTACTCAAATCCACCAAAGGGAACAAGACGCAGACCAGTCAGATCCTTCAGATCAGCCGCCCCACTCTCGACAAAAAGATCCGGGAATACGACCTGGAAATCTGAATCCCGGAGCCGGTGTAAATCCTTTTTTTATCTGTAAACATATTTTACTTTTCCCTGAAATAGAAACGGTGTTATCTTGTTGTTTTATAACACGATAGAAAATAGAGTGTTGGCATGAATTATGCACTCTATCAAGGGTTTGAGGCTATAATGATTGCACAAAAACAGAGTTCTGCAGAAGGCATGAAAGTGATCGTTGTCGTGGATGACGACGAATCGATACGAAAGACGTTTTTCCTGATCCTTCATGAAAAATACAGGGTGTATCTGGCCAAGGATTCAAAGGAAGCCCTGCAGCGGTTTTCTCCATCCGATATCGACCTGATCATCGCCGATCTGAAACTTCCCTATCACAGCGGCATCGAACTGATCGGAAAATTCCGCGAGGCAGGGTACTTGGGGCAGGCCATTCTGATCTCAGCCTTTCCCGACCAGATCGACGGTTTGGATCTGAGTCACCTCGCCATTGCTCGTTTTTTCACAAAACCGCTGGATCTGGAAGCCCTGGATAACTCCATCCACCTCCTTCTCAATTAATTGGGGACAGGCATCTTTTTTTCAAAAATATTTTTCCCCTCATTTTTTTAATATAAAATCAGTCTTTTTTTTAGGGGAAAAGACAAATATAGTTGTTTTTCATCGAAATTAAAATAATTTTGAAAAAAAGATGCCTGTCCCCATTTATGATATAATTTTTTTTGGATGGAGGAAGATGGAAAAAAGGACATACAAGTTCTGCCCGCGCTGCGGGGCCACTCTGATGAAGGAGCAGGTCGAAGACAGACTGCGGTTCATGTGCACTCAGTGCTCCTGGATCCATTATGAGAATCCGCTTCCCTGCGTGGCGGCTCTTGTCCGGAATGAAAAGGGCGAGGTGCTTCTGATCAAACGGGGGGTCGAACCGGCGGTGGGGAAGTGGGCTCTTCCGTCCGGATTTATCGAAATCGATGAAACGCCGGAAATAGCCTGCGTACGGGAACTGGAAGAGGAAACGGGACTGCTGGGCCGCATCACCGGTCTGCTGGGCGTATTTTCCCAGGAGTCCAGGGCCTACAACAGGGTTCTCATCATCGGCTATGCGGTTGAGGCGGAAGGAGAGCTCATTCCCGGTTCCGACTCCAGGGATGTCCGCTTTTTTCCTGCCGATGCTCTTCCGCCCATAGCCTTCTCCAGCCATCGGGAAATCGTTCAGACGTCGCTCAAGAACAGATGAAAGTCACGCCGGAATGCTTTCCCTGTTTTTTCTCCCAGGCGGTCCGTACATGCCGGCATCTTGGGTTGGAGGACCAACAGATATGGGACGTTCTGGAGGCGGTCCACCATCGACTTTCAGACATCAACCGGGAAGCCACTCCCTCGCGTATTGGAAAAGACGTCTACCATCTCCTTTCCGAAAAAACAGGTATTGTAGATCCCTATGAAGCCGTCAAAACAAGCTGCACACAAAAAGCGCTGGCCCTTTATCCCGATCTGAAAAGGAAGATTCGCGCCTCTTCCGATCCGTTCCGCCTTGCTGTTCGGGCCGCCATAGCTGGAAACGTGATCGATTTCGGAACAGGAAAGGACCTGGATCTTCAAAAGGACATCGAAGCCAATCTACAGCTTGAATTGGCCGTTGACTGGACGGATGAACTGCGCACCCTGGTCGAAAAGGCCCGCCATATCCTCTATATCGGGGATAACGCCGGGGAAACGGTGTTTGACCGCCTGCTGATCGAGGAATTGGAGAAACCGGTCACCTATGCCGTCCGTTCCGCCCCCATCATCAACGATGCCGTCGAAAAGGATGCCCGTCTGGCGGGACTGCATGAGGTCGCCCGCATCCTGCCCAGCGGATCCACCCTTCCGGGAACCGAATTGAAGGACTGCACGCCTGACTTCCTCGAAATATTCCGTTCGGCGGATGTGATCATCAGCAAGGGACAGGGGAACTACGAGTGCCTCTCCGAGGAAACAGGGCCTCTCTTTTTCCTGCTCAAGGCGAAGTGCGCTGCCGTAGCCCGGGACATGGGAGTTCGTCAGGGCAGCCTTGTTCTTCTCCGCTCCCGCCTGTTTGACAGCATCCGTTCGTTGTGAATACAATAGGAAAAAATCAGGGAGGTTTCATTCATGTCCCAAAAAACGGATGTATTCGAAAATCCCCCCTCCTTTTTGTCGAGAAGGGAGTTTGTCAAATTTCTGGCGGCCGGAACAGCCCTGTCCGCCGCGGCTCTGACCGAGGCCAATGCTTCCGTATATCAGAGCATCACTCAATTGAACGAAAAACACATTCGTGACGAGGCGCCGGACGGCCGGTACTGGGAATCCATTCAACGCCATTTCCTCTTCGAGGACGGTGTGATCATGATGAACAACGGCACGGTCGGCCCCATGCCTAAGCCCGTCTTCAACACCCTCATGAAAACCTTCAAGGTGCAGGTCACCAATCCTTTCGACACCTACGATTACATTCCGCGCAAGAGGGACGAGGTCCGCCGCAGACTGGCCTCCTTCATCGGGGCCTCCCCCGGGGAAGTGGTTATGACCCGGAATACGACCGAGGGCCTGAATTTCATCGTCAACGGATTGGACATGAAGGAAGGGGATGAGGCCATCCTCTCGACCATGGAACATCCCGGAGGAACCAATCCCTGGAGCCTGAAAGCCGCCCGATACGGGGTCAAAATCGTAACCGTTCCCATCGGTTTGCCCCCAAAAAGCGTGGATGAATTTGTAAGCGGTTTTGAAAAGGCGATCACACCCCGGACAAAGATCATCACCATCAGCCACACCGTGTTCATTTCAGGTTTGATTTCCCCCCTTAAGGAACTCTGCGCCATGGCCCACGCCAGAGGCATCCCCGTTCTGGCGGACAGTGCCCACGGCATCGGTATGCTGGACCTGAACATGAAGGACCTAGGCGTCGATTTCTTCGCCACCAGCCCCTATAAGTGGCTTGGGGCCCCCTGCGGTATCGGCGTCCTGTACATCAAAAAGGACTGGCATGATAAGCTCTGGCCGACCATCGCCTCCTCCGGCTGGGACACCCACACCGACGCCCTCAGGTTTGAAACCCTGAGCCAGAGGGCCGACGCCATCATGGTCGCCCTCGGCGAAGCCCTCGATTTTCAGGATCATATCGGGAAGACCCGGATCGAACGGCGCATCAAAGCCCTGGCCGCCTACCTGAAGCAGGAGCTGAAAAAAATACCCGGCATCAGACTTCACACGGCTGATGATCCTTACATCAGCGGCGGTCTGACGGCCTTTTCCGTCGAGGGGGTGGATCACGGGACCATCGTCGATTACGTGCGGCAGCGTGACAATATCGTCGTTCGAACCGTGGGGGATGTCAAACAGGGAACTCACGGCATCCGTGTTTCCACACCTATCTATATCAATTACAGCCATATCGACACACTGGTGGAAGGGATCAGAACGCTCGCCGCTCACAGGGGCTAAAAGGCGATTTCCTCTCCGGCTCAATCCCGCCTGCATTCCGTCCGGCAGGATCCTTTCCTTGTCGCTGCGGCAGCAAAATGTTGTTTTGCCGTTTTGTTTGGGACTTTATATAATAAGTTCTTTTTTGTCCTGAATGAAGAGGAAAGAAAAAAGAGTGGAAAGAATAAATAGATCGGATACATGGTTTCAGCGGTGTGCCGGCTTCAGGGTGTCAATCGATTGAATGATGAATGAGGGAATGAATCCGATATTGCTCGTCACGGCGGTTTTAGTCGTCCTTGCCGCCCTCTTTTTTCTTGAAAAAATGAATCATAACCGCCGACTGCGGCGGATTCCGCTGCGCATCTGTGTGACGGGAACAAGGGGCAAATCCAGCGTGACGCGGATGCTCATCAGTATTCTGCGGTCCTCGGGAAAAAGGGTGGTGGCCCGGACGACCGGGAGTGAGCCCATCCTTCATCTTCCCGATGGAACGGAACATCTCCTGCGCCGCAGAGGGAAGCCGAACATCCTTGAAGGAAAGCGTATTGTCCGGGAAGCGGTCCGTCAAAAAGCAAATGTTCTGGTGTCGGAATTGATGGCTGTTCAGCCCGAAACCCTTCACATGGAGTCCGCTTTTATTTTTCAACCCCAACTTCTGGTGGTCACCAATGCCCGGGCGGATCACCTGGACACCATGGGTGTCTCGCCGTCGAAGATTGCGAAGAGCCTGACGGCCGCTTTTCCGCGGGGAGGGACGGTGTTTCTGCCCGAAGAAGAGTTGGATCCTGCCTTCGAAAGGGCGGCGGACGAAAGGGGATCCGTCATCGTGAGGGTGTCCACCGAGGAGGGACCGCTTCGAGATGAAGAAGAGGACCGTCCTCTTGAATTTTCCGTCAACCAACGTCTGTGTGCGGCTGTCGCCCGCAGCCTCTCCGTTGAGGAGAACGGGATTATAAACGGTCTGGCCGGGTACAGGCCGGATTTCGGCGCACTCAGAGTCTGGGAACTGGAGTCCGGCAAAAAACGGAGATCTATTCTGGCGGTCAGTGCCTTTGCCGCCAATGACCCTCTATCCACCCGGATGGCGCTTGAACGTCTGAGAGTGAAGACGGAAGGATACAATCAGCGTATCGGTCTGTTGAATCTTCGGGCGGACAGGGGAGACAGAACCCGTCAGTGGCTGAATGCTCTTTCGGAGGAGAGGTTTCTGGATATCCGCGAATTTGTGCTTCTGGGAGAACCTGTGCGTCCTGTTCGGAAAAAGCTTCAAGCGGCCGGATACAGCGTTCCCTGTGTCTTCGGGCCGGGTGTTCCGCCGGATGTCCTGATGAACAGTCTGTTTGACCGGTTTGGCGGCGGATTTGTGCTGTTTGGGATGGGAAACATGGCGGTTGCCGCCGCCAGGTTGGTGCGGTACTGGGAAAAAACAGGGGAAAAGGCATGATTGTTGAAACATTTGTGATCGGTATTGTGCTGGCGCTCCTGTTTGCGGAACTGACCGATATCTACCCCGGGGGCATCGTTGTTCCGGCCTTTCTGGCTCTTCACGGCGGGGAACCGGCTAAGATTCTTCTCACTGTGGCGGCGGCGGGCCTGGCCTTCGGATGCGTTTTCTGTATTTCCCGGGTGGTCCTCCTCTTCGGAAAGCGGCGCTTTGTCCTCTGCCTCCTGTTCGGGGTGTTCTGGTCGCTTGCGGCCGGGCTGCTCCTGCCGGACCTGTTTGTACAGGGGCAGGAACTGAGGGTGATCGGATGGATCGTCCCCGGACTTCTGGCCAATACGCTGATGCGGCAGAAGGCGCTGCCCACATTCGCCGGCCTGGTGGTTGTGACGAGCGCCGCCTATTTTGCGACGGGGTTGCTGTCCTCTCTGTATTGACGGGATGGGGAAAAGACGGACCATGACTTTGAAAAGCGGGCGAAACGGGGGAAAAAAGAATCGCCTTTCCTTTTTTCCCTATCCCAAGCCGGAAGGCCGGTTGCACCAAAAACGCCTTGTCGGTGTTGCCTGCCTGGGTATCGTTCTCTATGCCGCTTCCCTTTTATTTGGAGCAAATACCGAATTGAAAAAGGATATGCGCAAGGCTTCCCGTCTGATGGAGCAGGCTCTGGTGTCGGTTCGGGACTGCCGTGTCTCCCGAGGGATCGCCATGGAGGAGACCAGCGACATCAACAGGACGGGGCTCATCGGATGGGAGCATTCACCGATCACCACGTCTATCGGGCATTTGGAGGCGAAGCGGACGACGACCAACCCCAATTTTGCCGGCCTGCTTGTCTATCTTCTCTCCCAGGCGGGAGTGAAAAAGGGAGATGTCATCGCGGTCGGCGCATCCGGGTCTTTTCCTGCGCTGATTGTGGCCACCCTCTGCGCTTCCAGGGCTCTAGAGCTCGAGCCTGTCGTCTTTCTCTCCCTCGGAGCATCCCAGTGGGGTGCCAATCTTCCGGAGTTTCACGCGCTGGACATGTGGCGGTGCCTTGGGGAGGACGGGATTGTTACTTTCAAGCCGGCCGCCCTTTCCCTGGGAGGGGTGCAGGATATCGGCCGGGAGATGTTGCCTGAAGGGCGGCGGATCCTGCAGGGGGCTCTGGAGGCATCGGGCACCCCGGTTTTTAGGGACAGCCCCCTCGAAAATAATGTTGCGGAACGTATGCAGTTGTACCTTCAATCCGCCGGGGGCCGGCCCATCAAGGCTTTTGTCAACATCGGCGGCAGCTGGGCCAATATGGGCACGGATTCGGTCATCCTCGAGGTCGAGCCCGGCTTGTCAAGGAGCGTCCCTCTTCCTCCGGTCCAGCGACGTGGTGTGATTCAGGCCATGGCAGCCCGGGGCATTCCGGTTATTCACTGCCTGTTTATCAGGGGGCTGGCGTCGGAGTACGGGCTTCCCTGGGACCCGAAATCCCTCCCACCGGCCGGCCGCGGGGCTCTCTACCGGATGCCGAATGGCCGCAGCCTTGTGTTTTTGATGCTGGGATTCGTTTATTTCCTCACGGTTTTGTTGTGGGTCGGACTGGAGTTTCGTTCGAGAAAATAAGTCCTGATTTATTCGTAGACGATCCGGTTGGGATCGGCCGTGGCCGGATTTTTAAGGAAGGCTCCGACCCCTCTGTCGACGATGTCGGAATAGCGGGGAACACCGGAGACCACCAGCCCTCTATCCGCTTTTTCCTCGGTCCAGAGTTCGAAGATCTGAAGCAGAGTGGAGCAGTGGCGGCCGACGCGAAGGGCGATGGGCCAGCCGTTTTCGTCGATTTTTTCAAACAGAAGTCCGTGTTTTCCCGCTCGAACGATAAACCGGTCCTTTCCTTCCAGAAGGAGTTTTCTGTCCGTCCTTCCGCGGGTGGCGTCGAGGAAGGGCTCGGGTGCCTCCAGCAGCAGGGAAATGGCGTCCGTGTGATCGCCGATCTCCCGGTGGCTCAGTCCCCGGAGGGCCTCGGGCGAGTTTTCCATGCCGATATTGAATCCCTCCATGCCCGAGATCATCATAGAGGAAAAGGCGGCCAGATCCTGACCTTTGGAATGGGCGACGATGGTGCTGATGACGGGGTACTGGAGTTCGGCCTCATGAAGGTCGATGACGATGTCGATCCCCTCTTTTTTAATAAGTTCGGTCATGGCGAAGCAGGTCTGTTCGGTCAGCGTCCCGTGGGGCCGGCCGGGCCAGGTGCGGTTGATATTCCGAATATCGATGTAGGCCAGTTCCTGTCTGGAGGGGTAGTGGATATAGATCTCCGGATCGGGCCACTGGTCGAGAGGATTGGACCAGCGATCTCCCATACGGAAAGTCCGGCTGCCGAAGTTGGTTTCGATGGAGTAATCCGTCGGGTAGGCCCCGCCCAGCCGTGTGACCGTTGTCGCGCTTCGATTGGTGGAGAGAATGAGGAAAAGCCGCCCTTTTTGAACGACGGCATTTTCGGCAAATATCCAGGCAGCAAGACGTCCGGCGGGTTCCTCCGGATGGGAGCCGCCCAGGACCAGGATCGCACCTCCCGGTTCCTCTCCTTCCAGGACATAGACATGGGCGTCATTGATGGTGCCGCTTATCCCGTCGAAATAATCGCTGAGATTTTTGACATCCGTAACCCCGGGGCCGAGAACGACCGGTTCTCTCAGGTTGCGGTGGCGGTAAAACTGTAATCCGGCGGAGATGAGGACAACGAGGGCCAGGAGGGAAAATGCTGTTTTACGCAGTGTGGCGGCGTGATCTTTCATGGTCGTTTCCTATTTCAGGCGGAGAAGGCGCAGAATAAAGGGCAGCAGGACGATGAGGTAAAGAATTTCATCCTGCCATTTTTTACTGCGCAGAAAATTGATCATCAGCAGAACGGCGACGGCCGCCGCCAGAATGTAGTACATAACGGTTATCATCATTCTATTCTCTCTAAAGCATCGTTAAAAAAGCGAGTTTTTTGCTGAAGAGGACCATCAGCGTTCCGACGACCGCAATCAGCACGGCCGGGATCAGACAGTGTTTGAGCATTTCCCTGTAGGGCTCTTCCATGTGGACCGTATCCTTGGTCAGACGTCCGATGATGGCGGTGGGCGGCAAGGCGTCACCCAGAGGCCAGATGACACTCATGCCGGCCAGAGCGACGATAGGGTTGAGCCCGATGGTGTTGAACAGGAGCACAAGCGGGACGCCGAGCACGGGCGCGGCTCCCCACATGAGGACGGCCTCGGAAACGGGAAGTGTCAGAGCGAGGGTGGCGACCACGATAAACACGGGAAGGGTCACCACTGTAACCGCGATGAGGCCCCGGACACCGGTGAGAGTCATGATCTGTACCAGAATTCCGACACAGGTCAGGGTGCCGATGAGGGGGAGGAGCTGCCGGATGGTATCCCGTGCTATTCGGAATACGGACAGTCGGATCGGAGACAGGAGGAGGGACAGCAGGGCGGAGACGACAAACATCAGGGGCAGACCCACGATGGGAAGACTATGGGGCCAGACTCTCCCCGCTGCGATGAGGAAAAAGAAGGCGACAAAGGGAAGAATAACACGCAGCCAGTTCATTTTGTCCGGGGCCTCCGGCAGTTCCTTCAGGGCCTTGTCGAGGTCGACCCGTTTGCCTTTCCAGCCCAGAATAAAGATTGTCAAAAGAGAAAGAAGGACACAGGGGATGAGAAGGGGCAGGAAAAATCCGACATAGGGCATATTGACGCCGGCCGCTGTGAGCATGGCCCACAGGCTCACCGGAGGCGCTGCGGCGCTCAGCCCGGCGATGATGAACACGATGGCCGCTGTCCTCGGGCGGGACAGACCCATGTAGCCGAGAACGACGGCGATCATGCCGCCTGTGATAAGCACGGTGACGCTTCCCGCACCGGTCAGTGCGCCCGGGATGAGGAGGATCAGGGTCAGCAGTAGAAAAAGGAGAATCTTGCTGTGGTGAAATTTCCTGAGAATGCCACGGATGACAAAGGCCACGCCGCCGGATTCCTTGAGCAGGTTCATGAAAAAAGTGGCGGTGATAAAAATCAGAATGATGTCCAGGTAGGTGAAGGCGCCCTCGGCGATGTGCCGGGCCGGGATGCCTGCTCCTCCGGCAAGGGCGCCGGCGAGGGCGGCGAAAAACATGGACAGTTCGGTGGAGATTTTAAATAATTTGGCCAGAATATAGGCGGCCACCATGCTGAGGAGAATGATTTCAGGGGAGAGAGTCATGGTTAGTCGATTTTGTGGATTTGAAGGCTACCGATGAAAAAGCTTTTGGATTTCGGAAATCAGATCCAGATTTTTTTCCACTTCGATGAGCGGGATGTTTTTTTCTTTGGCGATGATGCTGAAACGGTTGTCTGAATTACCTTCCTTGTGGATGAGGAGAATGTCGGAAAAGGGAGCGACGGCGTCGATGCTCTGTTCATCCGTTGTGTCTCCGGCTGACGCACCCTGGGAACGGCGTTTCATGCCTTCGATGTGGGAACCGATGACGGTCATTCCCTGCTTTTTCGCTTCCGCGATCAACGCTTCCGTCCGGCTCAGTTCATCCTCCATGGAAATGCCGGCCGCTCCCATGCCTTTGAGGCTGGCGCCCATGACGATGATGAGGGTTTTGAAAGGCGTGCCGGCTTCCTTTCCGGCTTTGAGGTCCTCTGAACTGGCCATTTCGGAGATCTCGTAAGCGATGGGATCGTATTCGAGCTTAGCCCGCATGAAGATGACCTTCAACATGGCCGGGCCCGGGCTTTGGCCGCAGGATGTGATGAGGACGGGAAGTTCCGGCTTGGGCCCTTCGGGCTGGGCTGTCGATACGACGCTGCAGAGCATCAGAACGACCGCTGCCGCAACAACCACCCTGTATAATCTATGCATGATTCCTCCTGTGAAACGTTATTATCGGGAAAATCATCTTATGCCAATCCCTTCCCCCACGTCAACTATTGGGGTCAGGCCTCAAAAGGGGAATGGCGTAGGGGCCGTCCTTGAGGATGGCGATGCGGGGGGGGCGGTTCAAGCGGCGCCTGAGCGCAGCGACGGTCCAGTCGACGGTTCTGTTCAGCAGGACGGAAAGATCCTTCGTCCGGGCGGTGATGGTCTGTGCGTCCGTTCCCGGAATCCAGTCGAAATCCTTTTCTCTTATATCCGGACAGCAGTAGAGAAGGTGGTCGGGAGGAATGATCCGAAAGAGCCGTGCCCACATCTGGGGCTCCCACTGCTCCGGAACAAATGTCCAGTCGGGATCTTTAATGGCCTGTTCGTACATGTCCGGTCCCAGATCATTGAGCAGCCGGAGCATTTTTTTATAATGTGGGCCGCCGATGGGATCGTTATCCGGGTGGCGGGCGGCGAGAATGCAGTATCCGTCCGGTTCGAGAATGGACGCGCAGACCGCTCCGGCTTTGGCCGCCTGGTAGTGGTTGATGCCGACAAATCCCGCATGGGTGATGACAAGATCGTAACGGTCACGGACGGGAATGCCGACGTAGGATTGAAGGCAGCGGACCGCGGATTTGTGGGCTTCGACCAGATCGCCCGAAAAGACCCCGGACAGAGAATATTCGGCGTTCAGGGTGACATTGACGATAAAATCGCACCCGACCATGCGCGCAACGGCAAGAGCTTCCTCGTGGACGGGATTGCCTTCGAGGACCAGGTCGGCCGCTTTGGGGGAGGAGAGAATATGTCCGCCGTGAATGAGCTGTGTGCAGTGTTCGCCGATAAGGCCCGGGCAGATGGATTTTCTTCCCCCGGACGCACCGGCCATGAAGTGACTTTCAACGAGGCCGGTCAGGATTTTGATGTCTGCATCCCGGTAATGGCGGTTGATGAGGATTTTCCCGAGGAGAGGACGGTCGCCGATATGCACCAGATCATCCATTCGACGGCAATCGTGGTTGAGGACCTGAATGCCGTTCCGGAAAACATCGTCCGGTAGAAGGGCGCGAACGGCTTTTTCATTCAGCGGATGATGGGTGCCCGTGGCGATAAGAAGCTGAATGGCGGATTCCTTCAACCCGGCTCTCTTCATTTCCTGAAGAAGGGGGACAAGAAGACCCTCTTTCCCTTTGTAAGGAACAGGACGTGTGTTGTCGGAAAGAACCACAACGGCCCGGGCCTCAGGGTTTGCCCTGAGGCGGGATCGAATGATGTCCTTCAGGGGAGGCGAACCGATGGGCTTTCGAAGCGACCGTTCGATTTCTTCGCGGGGATTCCGGAGACGGGGAGCCGCGCCCATTTGGAGAACGACGGCCCCCGCGGGAACCTGCAGCGTCAGTTCCGTATGGCCGAGATCCAGTTTGATCGTGTTCATTGTTATGTTGCATTTTATCAGAATTCAACAGGGATGGTAAGCATGACACGGAGCATGACACAGAGCATGACACAGGGAGAAGGGGCTTGAATAAAAGAGAACCTCCTTTTCGCAGCAGAATGATCACAGCGGAATGATCACACGAAGCAGAATGATCACCATTGACTTCTGAAGTAATATCTGATATATCACATATCAGAGGTCGCCGATGACAGGTCCTTCGTTACTGAATCTTCTCTCCCTGAAGGATCAGGTCTATGATTATCTTCGGGAGCGAATGAAAAAGGGTGAACTGCGGCCAGGTGCCGCCATCAACACGGATGAAACCTCCGAGAGGCTCGGCATCAGCAAAACTCCGCTCAGAGATGCGCTCATCCGGCTCGAGGTGGAAGGATTTGTCACCATCCTCCCGCGGCGCGGTGTCATTGTGAACAGGCTGTCCCTCGCTGAAATAAAAGATTTTTATCAGATAATCGGCGCCCTGGAAAGCACGGCTCTTCTGTCCGCCGCTCCCCGGATGGGCGTCCGGGAGGTCGAGCGGATGAAGCGTCTGAACGGGCGGATGCGCGACGCTCTGGCCAAAGACAATTTTGAGCTGTATTACAACCACAATCTGGCCATGCACAATGTTTATATCGATGTCTGCGGAAACGGGACAATCAGATCCACCCTTGACACTTTAAAAAAGCGTCTCTATGACTTTCCACGCTCACCCGATTTTATCAAGGAATGGGAAGAACGCTCCACGGAGGAGCATCAGACGTTTATTCAGCTTCTCTCCGATGGGCGGTTCGACGAGGCGGCCCTTTACATGCGGGACGTGCACTGGTCTTTCGAGGTTCAAAAACCATTTCTTGTGAAATACTACTCGATTGAAGAAGATCATGTATAAAGGCATCATTTTCGACATCAAGCGCTATGCCATCCATGACGGCCCCGGCATTCGGACCACGGTTTTTTTAAAAGGCTGCCCGCTTTCCTGCCGGTGGTGTCACAATCCGGAGGGGATCGAGAGCGGGAGGCGGCTGATGTTCCGGGACAACCGGTGTCTGGGATGCGGAGAATGTGCGGCGGTCTGTCCCGAAGGCGCAATTGATCTGAAGGATGGAAAAGCCTTCGTCCGGCCCTCCGCCTGCCGCCTTCATTCCGCTTGTGTGGATGCCTGCCCCACCGAGGCCCTTCAGATGATCGGCCGTCTCGTGACCCCCCGGGAGATGATGGAGGAGATCGAAAAGGATCGCGTCTTTTTTGAAGAATCCGGCGGCGGTGTGACATTTTCAGGGGGCGAGCCCCTGGCTCAATTCCCTTTTCTGCTGGAATGCCTGCAGGCCTGCCGGAAAGCGGGGATCCGCACCTGCGTGGACACCTGCGGCCTGGCTTCCTCTGAGCACCTCGCCGCCGCGGCCGCATTCACCGATCTTTTCCTCTATGACATCAAGGTGATGGATGAAGCGCGGCACATCGAAGCAACGGGAGTGTCCAATCGATCGATCCTCGCCAACCTTAAAAAATTGTCCGCGGACGGGCATTTCATTATCGCCCGCATCCCCCTGATCCCCGGCATCAACGACGACCGGGACAACCTCCGCCGGACCGTTCGGTTTTTGCGGGAGAACACACCCCTTCGACGGATCAGCCTGCTGCCCTATCACACCATCGCCGATCAGAAATATGCCCGTCTTCAGGAGACCCGGAGAATGGAGAGGATTCAGACTCACTCCCAAGAGGAGATTCAGACCATCACCACATTCATCCAGGATCTCGGTCTGGAAGTGAGAATAGGAAGTTAAAAATGAACAAACGCATTCATCGATTAAGAGAACAATCACTGACCGTCAAACCCGGTATTTCCGTGGAACGGGCCCGTCTGCTCACGGAATTTTATACAGATCCCGAATCCGCCTCTCTCTCCGTGCCTGTTTGCCGGGCTGCCGCTTTTCGGCACATCATGGCCAACAAAACCGTCTGCATCAACGAGGGAGAGCTCATCGTTGGAGAGCGGGGGCCCTCTCCCAAGGCGACACCGACCTATCCCGAGATCACCGTTCACAGCGTGGAAGATTTCGAGATCCTGAACTCCCGTGAAAAGACATCCTATTCCGTGGATGAGAAGAGCAAAGCCGTTTACCGCGACACGATCATCCCCTTCTGGAAGGGGCGGTCCATCCGGGATCGAATTCTTTCATCCGTATCGCCGTCCTGGATGGATGCTTACGAGGCGGGGATCTTCACGGAATTTATGGAGCAGAGGGCGCCGGGTCACACCGTTCTGGATGACAAGATCTACCGTAAGGGGATGCTGGACTTCAAAAGGGAGATAGCGGAGAGTATCGCCCGGCTGGATTTCCTGGAGGACCCGGAGGCCTTCGACAAGCGGGAACAGCTCAGAGCCATGGACATCGCCGCGGAGGCCCTTATCTGTTTTGCCGGGCGGCACGCGGAAAAAATCGATGAAATGGCGGCGAACGAAAGCGATCCCTCCCGCAGAAAGGAACTGGACAGGATGGCCGATGTCTGTCGGAGGGTCCCGGCCCAAGCCCCGCGGGATTTCTGGGAAGCCCTGCAGTCCTACTGGTTCGTCCACCTGGGAGTCATCACCGAACTGAACGGGTGGGATTCCTTTAATCCCGGCCGTCTGGACCAGCATCTGTTTCCGTTCTATAAAAAAGGGCTGGAGGACGGCTCTCTCACAGAAGAGGGGGCCCGGGAGCTGCTTCAGGCGTTCTGGATCAAGTTCAATAATCAACCGGCGCCGCCCAAGGTGGGTGTCACGGCTGAGGAAAGCGGGACTTACACCGATTTCGCCCTTATCAACACGGGCGGGGTGAAGGAGGACGGATCGGATGCCGTCAACCCCCTTTCCTATCTCATTCTGGATGTCATCGAGGAGATGCGGATTCTTCAGCCCAGCTCGTGCGTCCAGCTCAGCAAGAAGAATCCGGAGAGTTTCATTCACCGGGCCATCAAGGTGATCCGGACGGGATTCGGCCAGCCCTCGATTTTTAACACGGACGCCATCGTTCAGGAACTGGTCCGGATGGGGAAAACCGTCGAGGATGCCCGCAACGGAGGCGCCAGCGGATGTGTGGAAGTGGGGGCTTTCGGTAAGGAAAACTACACATTGACGGGCTACTTCAATATGGTCAAGGTCCTGGAGATCACTCTGAACAACGGCGTCGATCCCCGGACGGGAAAAACCATCGGCCTTCAAACAGGAGACCCGGCGGGATTCAATTCCTTTGAAGAGCTATTTTCCGCCTTTCGCCGCCAGATCCGTCACTTTGTCGACATCAAAATCGAAGGGAACAATATCATCGAGCGGCTTTACGCACTCCATGTCCCGGCCCCCTTTCTCTCTCTGCTTATCGACGACTGCATTCTGAAGGGAAAGGACTACCATGAGGGCGGGGCCCGCTACAACACCTCCTATATTCAGGGCGTGGGCATGGGCTCCATCACGGATTCTCTGACGTCCATCCTCTACCATGTCTACCACAAAAAAGATCTGACCATGGCCGGGCTGCTGAAAATGCTGGCGGAAGATTTCGAGGGGGCTGAAATCTGGCGGCAGCGCTTTCTCAATAAAACCCCGAAGTACGGAAACGACGACGACTACGCCGACGATGTCATGCGCTCCATTTTTGAAGTGTACTACGAGACCATCGACGGCCGGCCCAATACAAAAGGCGGAACCTACCGCATCAACCTGCTGCCGACGACCGTGCACGTCTACTTCGGAAAAGTGACCGGAGCCACACCCGACGGGCGACGGGCGAATCAGCCGCTTTCCGAGGGCATCTCTCCCGTCCAGGGAGCGGACCGCCAGGGGCCGACGGCCGTCGTCAAGTCGGCGGCAAAAATGGACCATGTGCGGACGGGCGGCACGCTTCTCAATCAGAAATTCGCCCCGTCTCTTCTGGCCGGACAGGAAGGGGTGGCCAATCTCGCTTCCCTCGTCCGGTCCTATTTCAAGATGGACGGGCACCATATCCAGTTTAATGTCGTCAGCGCCGACACGCTCCGCAATGCAAAAGACAATCCGGAACAATACCGGGATCTGATCGTCCGGGTGGCCGGCTACAGCGATTATTTCTGTGACTTGAGCGAGGCCCTTCAAAATGAGATCATTCAGCGAACCGAGCACGAAGCGTTTTGATTCGGTTTTCAGATGGACAATACTTTTAGCTTCGGGTATTCTTAACTTTCACATCAGGTAAAACGAACAAGAGGGGAAAATGAGCAAAAAATGGGGTTTTTATCTTTTGATCGGGATGTTCGCCGGATTATGGGGATGCCGCCCTCCCGCGGAAACAGGAGAAATCACCCCTGCTGAAATCGAAGCCCATATCCGTTTTCTGGCCGACGATCTTCTGGAAGGGAGAGCCGTTGGAAGCCGGGGGCATGAACTGGCCGTCCTGTACCAGGAAAACCATTTTCGCGGCCTGGGACTCGAGCCTGCCTTCGGCGGCGGCTACCGCCAGTCCTTTTTTCTGAAGGCAGCTCTGCCGGATGAAAAAGCTTCCGTGGAAGTGTTTTCAGAGAGAGGCTCGTTCTCGCTGTCCAATCAGGAACATTTTGTCATCAACAGTGCCAGAGAAGATGTTCCGGATGGAGTCGAAGGAGAGCTCGTCTATGCCGGTTTTCTCATTCAGGCGCCGGAAAGGGACTGGGATGATCTGAAGGAAAAGGATGTCAAGG
Source organism: Acidobacteriota bacterium (assembly GCA_018894615.1). Lineage (GTDB taxonomy): Bacteria > Acidobacteriota > Aminicenantia > Aminicenantales > Aminicenantaceae > JAHIPL01. Next base: position 25,850 of record JAHIPL010000005.1, read on the forward strand.
GAAAGGTGCTGCTGGTCGAGATCAACGAGCCCGGAAATGAGGCCGGAGGAATTTTTGACGGGGAGGACATGACCTACTACGGCCGCTGGACCTACAAGTTTGAAAAGGCGTCCGAGCTGGGCGCCACCGGCATTCTGATCATCCACAACACCGGGGGCGCCGCCTACGGGTGGGAGGTCGTCAGGAGTTCTGCGACGGGAGAGAGCTGCTTTCTCCCCGATGTGGAAAACAGGCTCTTTTTCCAGGGATGGATCAGCGGGGAAACAGCCGACCGCATTTTTTCCGCCGCCGGATTCGACAGGGCGGAGTGGGCCCGTCGGGCGGAAGAACGGGATTTTGAACCGGCTGCCCTGGGAGTGAACGTGCGTGTGCGGCAGCGTCCCCGCTTCCGCACGGTCGAAACGGAAAATGTGGCCGCCCTTCTGCGCGGCCGGCACAAAAAACACACCGGCCGGACCGTTATCCTGTCCGCTCATTTTGATCATTTCGGAATAGACCCGGCGCTCGAAGGGGATCAGATTTACAACGGTGCTGTGGATAACTGCGCCGCTTCAGCCGCGATGCTGTCACTGGCCCGCTTTTATGCGGACCATGTCGATGATCTGAAGGTGGATCTTCTATTTGCGGCGGTGACGGCGGAGGAGCAGGGGCTTCTGGGTTCGAATTATCTGGCCCGTCACCTCCCCGTTCCAAAGGAAAATGTTCTGGCCAACCTCAATTTCGAGATGACCGGTGTCTGGGGGGAAACCCAGGACGTTTACGGGATAGGAGCCAAACAGTCCGACCTGGATGAGATCTGCAGCGAAGCCGCCCGGAAATGCGGTTACCGCTACATTCCCGAGCGGGACGGAAATCTGGGCTATTTTTTCCGCTCCGATCAATTGAGTTTTGCCCGGGTCGGCATTCCGTCCGTCTGGCTTCACGAAGGCATCACCTCACGCGGCGGAGACCCGAATTATATACAACGGAAACATGAGGAGTTCAGGGCATCCCGATACCACAAGGTGGCCGATGAAATGGATGAAGACTGGGATCTGTCGGGAACCCGTCAAATCACCCGCTGGGCTCAGGCCATCATTTCCCTTCTGTCGGAGAGGAGTGATCTGCCGCAGTTCAAGTCTTCAAGTTCGTTCAGGCGATGAGAACTGGTGCGCCTGGACGGGCGCAAGCGGGCGGCGAATATTAAATAATATTTCTTAAAGCCGATATAATTATGTGTTAAAATAAATCATCATGGATAGGACAGATCCTCATAAAGAATCCCATTTCACCGAATTCCTCAAACCTTCCCAGGTCGTTTTTGATCTCAGTGCCGACGACAAGGTTCAGGCTCTGGAAGAACTTCTGGATGTTCTTGTCAAGGAAAACCTGATCAAAAATAAAAAACCCGTTTTAACGAGAATCATCGATCGTGAACGGCTGGAAACGACGGCCATCGGTGACGGGGTCGCCCTTCCGCACGCGCGGGTCAACACGGGAAGCAACATCGTCGTTGCAGTCGGATACTCGAAGGGAGGAGTCGAGTTTGACGCCGTCGACGGGAAAAAGGTCCACATCATCATTCTCATTGTGTGGAACCCGGCCCTCCCCGGACTTTTTAATCACCTTTTTGCCGGATTGGCCCAGTTCCTGCGGCGTCCTGATTTTCGGGAGCGGCTCTATTCCGCCGGCAGCAAAACCGAATTGTACGGAGTGCTGTCCGAGATTCATCTGAGTCTCCCCCGTTCGGATGACCAGATCGTCAGCCGCGGCAGCCTACTCTGGCGGCTTCAGGAAATCCAGAGGGATAAGAAAAAAGCGACCGGCGCCGTTATGAAGAAATTGACCGAAGAGGCCGATTTCATCCGCGGAGAACTGGATGAGTCCCTGCTGGACCGATTCGACCGCCTGATGGAACGTTATGGTTTTGCCGTGTCCGAAGTCGAGGACGGCGCCTGCATGGGCTGTTTCATCAATCTTGCCACGGGAATGAGCTCCGCCCTCGAGGGACGCAACGATATTTTTGTCTGCGAAAACTGCGGCAAGTTCATTATCGACTCTAAAAAGAAAAAATAGGAAGACCTGACCCCAATTTCACTTTGACGAGGGGAGTAGGGGTGAGGAGGCGGCAGACGGGATATTCGAGCTGCCCGCGGCCCCACTGGGAGGCCAGGTATTTGTCGAAATAATTCCAGACGACGAGGCCGTCATCGCTTTCCGCTTCGAGGAGATAGGAGGCGACGAGTCCCAGCGGTTGTCCTGTGCCGACAAAAATGGTCCCGGCCGGAAATTCCCTGGTTTCAACGGCGTATTCTCCGGTTACGGAATTCATGTAGTGCCCCTGGTATAAACGGGGATTGGCCTTCAGCTCCTTCACAGCATATGTTTCCACTTCCAGTTTCACAGGCTCAAGGAGTTGTTCGACGACAACTCCGTGCTGAAGCAGCTTGTGAATGACGGCCTCGTCACGCACCGTGAGAAAATAACCGTACGGCCGACGAATGGTTTTTTTTGCGAAATAATCGGCATAAAAAGGGAGGAGGTAGGTTTTTATCCTGTCCGTTTTTGTGACCCGCGGGAAACGCCTCCCCTCGACTTCTTCGATTTCCATTTCGTATCCGATCAGCGTGATGGGTTCTTTAAGGGGACGGACGTCGTATTCGAGAGCCCAGAGGTCTTTTTCGGTCGGATTCATTCCGGTCTGAATGGTTTTCCGGTCGGCCGCAGCAACGAGGTCCCTCATTTCCCCGGCATGGGCGGAACAGAAATCAAGCACGCTCAGCAGAAAATGATAACAGCCCAGAACCCGGGTCCTGTAGTCGGCGTAGGCGTAGTTTTCATTGAGAATGGCCATTCGGTTCCGGAGACCGATGTAGTTGGTGATGTAGCGGGGTTCGGGCCCTGCGGGGCTCCATCCCTTTTCCGGATCCCGGAAATCCATAAAATTCCCGTAAGGAACACCGAGCGTGTCGTACTTGTCCTTCATGGTCGTCTGGACGGACGGGAGCAGGGTGTCCCGCACATAGCTGATGAGCGCCGCGTCACCGTTGGGATTCAGCGCTCCGACATATGTGACCGGCTCGATGTGATAGGAACCGTTTGTCGTGTGGCAGTCGATAAACAGAGTCGGATCCCAGCGGTTGAGCACGTTTTGTACAAGGCCCGTCACCTCCGGGCTTTCCTGTTTCATGCCGTCCGCATTAAAAACAGGCGCCACCAGAAGGACCAGATTGTCGAGATAGGGAGGTTTCTCCTGGGACAAGATGTCCCGGATGAGCATCAGGGACGCCTCCTTGCCCTCCACCTCGCCGGCGTGGATGTTGGCCTGGATGTAGATGACGGCTCTTTTGTCGTTTCGAAGTTCGGCCGGTGAGGCGGGCGGCGGGTTGCCGATGATCAGCAGGGGAATGCTTCGACCCTCCGTGCTGACACAGAGGATCTCCAACTGCATTCGGTCTGTCCGTTTCTGAAGGGCGTGAATGAATTGTTTCACATCCTTGTAGGTCGAGGTGGCTTTGAAATCACTCTTTTCAGCCACGGTTTGAAGGGGCTGGTCCGCTGCGCTCGAAACCGGGGAAAAGGCGAGAGCCAGCAGTATTCCCACAAAAAGAAGGGATCGAATTGACGGAGATTTCATGACGGCTGTTCCTTTTTTAAAAAGCATTGAAAGGTGAAAAGTGTAGGGGATTTTTCCCTGGTAGTCAAACTATTTCAATCCCAGGATTTTGCCCGCTTCCAGAAGACGGATGGCCTCATCCAGCCGACATCGTTCCGGCCTTTGTTAATCCATGGATATCATTTGCCGGCGCTTTTTTGACAGGAAGCCGTTTTGCCTGTCATAATATGGGAGAAAAGACTGAACCATGACGATATATGGAATCTCCCGCAAAAAGGAAGACGCGCTGCGGCTTCGTTTGGAAGAACTGGGCATTCAGGAAGCCGATATCATCGAAAAATTCATCCGTTCCGGGGGAAGCGGTGGACAGAATGTCAACAAGGTCTCCACCTGCGTGTATCTGAAACATGTGCCCACCCGGATCGAAGTCAAATGCCAGGAGGAGAGATCCCAGGCGCTCAACCGCTACCGGGCCCGTCAGATCCTGGCCGACAAGATCGAGACTGAAATCAAAGGACGGGAAAGCGAAGAGCAGCAGCGGTTCGAAAAAATCCGCCGACAGAAGCGAAAGAGGTCAAAAAGAGCCAAGGAAAAAATGCTGGAAGACAAACGAATCCGCTCCGTCAAAAAGGTTCTGCGCCGCAAACCGTCCCCGAAAGAGGAATAGCCTTATCCCTCCAGAGAGGGGAGAAAAAACGGCCTACTCGTTGGCCAGGCGGAGCATGGCCCGCAGCAGCAGATTGGCTCCCTTTTCCAGGTCATCCCAGTCGATGTTCTCTTCGGGAGAATGGCTGATGCCGTCTTCGCAGGGGATGAAGATCATTCCGGCATCGGTAAGTTCAGTCAAAAGCTGCGCGTCGTGACCGGCTCCGCTCGGCATCCGCATGCAGGCATATCCCAAAGCCCCGCATTCCTCCTCCAGGAGATCTGTGATGCGTGACGGGATCACGACCGGTTCGGTTCTGTCGACCGGCGACATGGTGAACCGGAGCCCCCGGGTGACGGCGATGTCTTCGGCCATGCGGGGGAGCTGCTTCTCCATGTCCCTCAGCGCTTCGACGGACGTGCTGCGGAAATCAAGAGTGAAATCCGTCCGGCCGGGGACGATGCTGAAAACCCCGGGGTGGGTGAACACTCTGCCGACTGTCAGCATGCTGCCGTAATGCTCGGTGGCCACATAATGGGTGCTTTTGAGGGCAAAATCCGCCAGGCCAAGAAAAGCGTCCTGCCGCAGTTCAAAAGGAGTTGTACCGGCATGGCCGGCCCTTCCTGAAAAGCGGCACAGCCAATAATTTTTCCCTGCGATTCTGTCCACGATGCCGATGGTCCGGTCATCCGTTTCCAGAACCGAGCCCTGTTCGATATGGATCTCCAGAAAAGCCTCCAATTCCGGCCGGGACAGATGGGCCTCGAGAATGCCGTCGATGGTGAATTCCGTCTCGGCCAGGACATCCCGAAAAAACAGTCCGAAAGGTGTCTTTCCTTCCTCCAGGAGTTTGCGGTCGAGATGACCCAGAAAGGCGCGGCTTCCCAGGAAATCCCCGACGAGGTTGCCCTCCTCGTCCGTGAAGGAGGCCATTTCCAGGGGCCTGCGGTGAGCGAAACCCTCCTCCTTGATCCGGCGGCAGCATTCGAGTGCGGTCAGAACACCGATGGAACCGTCAAACCGGCCGCCGTTGATGACGGTGTCGATATGGGAACCGGACATGACGGTTTTTCCTTCTCCGTCGAGGCGCCCGAATATATTTCCCGCCCCGTCGCAGCGGTAGGCCAGGCCGGCGTCCTCAATCCGGCACTTCAGCCAGGCGCGGGCCTCAAGGTCTGCCGGACTGAAAGAAGGCCGGCTTATTCCGCCCTGGGGATCGCTTCCGAAGCAGGCCAGCTCCAGAATGTCCTTTTTCAATCGATCAAAATTTACGGTAAGCCCCATCGCTTCTTCCTTTTTCATATAAGGAGGAGGTCCCCCATATCCCGGACCGCCGTATCGATCCCCACGATGGCCGCACGGGCCACGATGGAAAAGCCGATGCTGAATCCGGTGATGTCCTCGATGGCTGCGACCGGTTCCACATTGTGGTAGTCCAGGCCGTGACCCGCATGCACTTCAAGCCCTAGATCCGCCGCATGGGCCGCGGCCAGCCGGACGGCCTCCAGCGCCTCATCTCTCTTCCGGCCCTGGGGTGATTCGGCATAAGGCCCGGTGTTGATCTCGATCCTGTCCACATTCAGCTTGCGGCAGGCCTCGATCTGCCTTATTTCCGTGTCTACAAAAATGCTGACTTTCACACCCGCCGCCTGGAGTTCCCGGATATGGGATTCCAGGTGCTTCTGCTGCCCGGCCGCATCCAGCCCCCCTTCCGTTGTCAGCTCTTCAGGCTGTTCCGGAACCAGGGACACAAAATCCGGTTTGACTTTGAGAGCGATTTTTTTCATGTCCTCCGTCGCCGCCATCTCCACATTCAGGGATGTCCGAACGGCCTCACGGAGACGGTGAAGATCCTTTTCTTTGATATGGCGTCGATCGCCGCGGATATGGCAGACGATGCCTTCCGCACCGGCCTGTTCGGCCAGCAAAGCCGCCAGAACGGGATCGGGATCGCTGCTTCTTCGGGCTTCACGAAGGGTGACAAAATGGTCGATGTTGACTGATAAACGCATATCGATTCTCCTTTGTTCCCTGCAAATCGGGACGTTTCCCCTTCAGTCCCTCTATTTCTTCGGCGCTTTCTTTTTTGCGGTCGGATTGGATGCGGAGTCTTCCGCCTCTCCATCGATTTTTTGAATCTGAATCAGGACCCGGACTTCCCTCTGAGAAGAGCCCCAGCTTAAATCGGAATTGGGAAGGATCAGGCCGACGACGATCTCCCGGGATTCAGTGAGGTTGGATCTGTCGATGGGTTGTGTTTTAAGGGTATCCGAGTCTTTGAATTTGCTGGAGGGGCCTCTGACCGGGACTTCGGTCGGGATGAGATTGTACTGCGTCAGCTTATAGCCTTCCGGCATCTTGTTTTCAAAGACGGCTTCCACTTTCAGGAAAACCTCCTCGATGGCTTCCAGCTTCATCATCACCTGGGACGGCGAAACCGTTTTGACTTCAACCCCTTCGGGCACCAAAATCATATCCGGGGTCAGCGGAAAATTTTCCTGATTGACTTTGACCTGTCTCAGCTCCAGAGCGGCGACGACATCCGCGGCCGTAATCCGGCTGATCAGCCGGCGGGAGGCGCGGATCTTGACGGTAACGGCCGCGATCGGGCTTTCCACGACTTCGATGTCGGGGGGGATGTTGCGCAGCTCGAGAGGCACGGTGACCGTTTTTTCCGAAAAGATTTTTTCCTCCGGAATGAAGCTGAGCCAGAGAACGAGAGCGATAAGAAAAGAAAAAAGCTTCAATCCCCAGTTTCGAATGAAAATGTCTCTCAGTATTAGATGCATTTTATTTCATATGTTCGAAAAGAATTGTTTTAAGGTCTTCTATTTTGATGTTTTTATTCAGCTTCCCGCCGATTGCCAGGGATTTCATTCCCGTTTCCTCGGAAACGACAATAACGGCGGCGTCCGTTTCCTGACTGAGCCCGATTGCAGCCAGGTGCCGGGTTCGTGTCTGGAATTCCGGCCCGATCTTGTGGGCGGCCGGCAGAGGAAGAAGACATCCGGCGGCGAGGATTTTGTTTCCTTTGAGGATGACGGCGCCGTCGTGAAGGGGTGAATGGGGGAAAAAGATGCTGCCGAGAAGATCCTTTGTGAGCTCCGCATGGAGGATGGTTCCGCTTTCGATATAGCTTTTAAGGGAGATTTTTTTCTCGATGGCGATCAGAGCGCCTGTTTTTGTGCGGGACATATATTCGACCGCGATGAAAAGGTCCTTCCATTGTTCCGAAACCGTCCGGATGAAGTATCGGTTCCGGAATGAACGGGACCCGAGTGATGTCAGGAAGCGCCTGATTTCTCCCTGAAAAAGGATGATGACACCGATGATCAGGTAATTGGAAAAATTGCTGATGAGCCCGTGGGAAACAACCATATTGGCCCATTTGGTGATCAGAAAAAAAAGGCCGATGAGAGCCAGCCCCATGGCCATCTGATAAGCTTTGCTGTCCTTGATCAGCATGATGACCGAATAGATGATGACGGTCATCAGCAGAATGTCAAAGAAATCCGCCAGAGTTGAGTGTGTCAGCGCATAGAGAATGTTTGAAAACATAGCTGTTCGAAAGCCCTTATTTTATATTAACCCATTCCGACCGCCGGAAGGGTTTCTTCCTGAAGAATACGCTCCGCCACCTGAAGAGCCCTTTTTACGGGAGCGACATCGTGGACACGGATGAGATGAGCGCCCTTCATGCGGCTTAAAAGGGAAGCGGCGATGGTTCCTTCCAGACGTTCATCGACCGGAAGGTCCAGTATGGCGCCCAAGAAGGATTTTCTGGAAACGCCCACCAGAATGGGTCGGCCCAAGTCGGCGAACGAGTCCAGGTGGTTGATCAGGTGCAGGTTGTCCTCTAACCTTTTTCCAAAACCGATCCCCGGGTCCAGAATGAGGGATTCCTCCGCGATTCCGAAGTCTGCGGCGGCGGCCATTCGTTCTCGAAAAAAATCCTTGATTTCACCCAGGACATCGTTGTAGGAAGGGAACATCTGCATGGTTTTCGGCGTTCCCCGCATGTGCATGAGAACGACCGGCACTCCTTTTCGGGCGGCCAGCTCCCCCATGTGCGGATCAGCCCGCAGCGCGCTGATGTCGTTGATGATGTCGGCCCCCGCATCCAGGGCGGCTGCGGCCACCTCGGCTTTGACGGTATCGATGGAGATGGGAGCGTCTGTTTCGTTCCTCAGCCTGCGGATGACGGGGATCACCCTTTTCATCTCTTCGTCGGCGCTGACGGGATCGGATCCCGGACGGCTGCTCTCACCTCCGATATCGAGAATATCCGCACCCTGGCGGAGCAGTTCAAGGCCCTGTTCGACGGCGGACTCTCGTTCAAGATAGAATCCTCCGTCGCTGAAGGAATCAGGGGTCGCATTGAGCACGCCCATGATCCAGGCGGCCCGGTCGAACCGGATGTGTTTGTTCCGTAGTCGAAGAATGGGCCTCTTCATCACCTTTTAAGCATTCACCGCCGCCGGCTTTTTGACCGTTTTGGTACTTTTTTTCTCTTTTGAGGGAGTAACTTTTTTATTTGCTGAGCTCTCCGCCGGGCTTTTCATTTTAGGCAGGTCATCTCCGTTGAGAAGGATGGCTATTTCACCCGCGGAGAGAATTTCTCTTTCGAGAAGCATGTCCGCGATTTTGATGAGCATGTCCTTGTTTTTGGACAGGATGTCTTTGGCCCGCTTGAAATTGCGTTCGATCATCTTTTTCACTTCGGCGTCGATGAGCTCCGATGTGTGCTCGCTGAAATTTTTATGCGTGGTCAGGTCCCTGCCAAGAAAAATGAGATCATCCCGTTCTCCGAAGGTCAGAGGACCGAGATCGGACATCCCGTACAGGCAGACCATTTTGCGGGCGACATCCGTGGCTTCCTTGAAGTCGTTGGCCGCTCCGGTGGTCGTTTTTCCCAGAATCATCTCTTCGGCCACCCGGCCCGCCATCCAGACGGCCAGTTTCGCTTCCAAGTAAACCTTGGAGTATGTGTATTTGTCGTCCAGAGGGAGCTGCTGGGTGAGGCCCAGCGCCATTCCCCGGGGGATGATGGTCACCTTGTGAATGGGGTCCGCACCCGGGATCAGGGCCGCCACGAGCGCGTGTCCGGCTTCATGGTAGGCCGTGCTCTCCTTCTCTTCCTCGCTGATGATCATGCTCTTCCGCTCGACACCCATGAGCACCTTATCCTTCGCGCTTTCAAAGTCGAGCATGATGACGTTTTCCCGGTTAAACCGGGCGGCAAGCAGGGCCCCTTCGTTGACCATGTTGGCCAGATCGGCGCCGGTGAATCCCGGGGTGGAGCGGGCCAGAACTTTCAGGTCGACATCCTTGGCCAGGGGGATTTTTTTGATGTGGACGCGCAGTATCTGTTCCCGGCCCTTGACATCGGGCATGTTGACGATAACGCTGCGGTCGAAACGGCCGGGCCGGAGAAGGGCGCTGTCGAGAATGTCGGGCCGGTTCGTGGCGGCGATCAGAATAACGCCCTCGTTGGAGTCGAATCCGTCCATCTCGACAAGCAGCTGGTTCAGTGTCTGCTCGCGCTCGTCGTGCCCGCCTCCGAGTCCGGCGCCGCGCTGACGGCCGACGGCGTCAATCTCATCGATAAAGATGAGGCAGGGAGCGTGTTTTTTCCCCTGGTCAAAAAGATCGCGAACGCGGGAGGCGCCGACGCCCACAAACATCTCGACAAAATCCGAGCCGCTGATGGAGAAAAAGGGCACTCCCGCTTCGCCGGCCACAGCCCTGGCTAGGAGGGTTTTTCCCGTTCCCGGCGCGCCGACCAGAAGAACGCCTTTCGGGATGCGGCCTCCCAGTTTCTGGAATTTTTTCGGATCCCTCAGGAAGCCGATGATCTCCTGCAGTTCCTCTTTGGCTTCATCAATGCCTGCCACATCCTGAAAGGTCACCCGTTTCTGAATGTCGGAAAACATTTTTGCCCGGCTTTTGCCGAAGGACATGGCCTTGTTGCCTCCGGACTGCATCTGCCGCATGAAAAAAATCCAGAAAACGATGAGGATGAGGATGGGAAAGAAGGTGAAAAGATGGCTGTACCAGGGAGTCCTGGACACATCCTTGACTTTTATGGTCACATTGTGGGAGCGAAGGATTTTGACGAATTCATCATAATTCGGCGGGGTTACCGTCTTCACCTGCGTCGAGTCGTTGTATTTCCCCTTGATCTGACTGCCTTCGATGGTCACCTCGATGACGTTATTGGCTTCGACCTGGGTCATAAAATCGCTGAAATCCACTTCTGTTTTGGCGGTACTGGGGGTCTGGAGAACACTCCACAGGAGAACGATGATGATTCCTGCCGCGATCCAGAAGATGATATTTTTGTACGGTTTCGGCTGCAAAATTTTATCAGGCATACTTTTATCCTTGTAAACGCAGTTATTCTAACATGTTTTCATCCGGTTGTCAGCAAAAATGGGCTTTTCAAAGTTGTGTCCACATCCTTTATACATTCGGGCTGCGCTATTCATTCATCCCGCTCCAATAACTTGACGGGAACTGGTGCTTTGTGTAGAATGCTTTGACCCGCGTGGGGCTGTAGCTCAGCTGGGAGAGCATTTGACTGGCAGTCAAAAGGTCGCCGGTTCGATCCCGGTCAGCTCCACCATTTTTATTCAACCCCGTTCGTTCTTTTACCGGATTTTTTTGATCATTCCATCTGATTTCCTGCTGTCATAGATCAAATGAATCGATCCGTGTCACGCTTATCGACAATTCGGGAGGGATCGGTATGCATCAATTGATTTTTTTCCGGATCGGATGAATAATGGTCGCATCGGATGAAGGAGGACAATATGGGAAAAGGCCGAGGTCGGGCAGGTCCGCCAGGCGCATATTGTCAAGCGGTTTGAGGAGCAGACGATCACCCACAAGGGGAAGACCGTCAACGCTTACAGCGCCGAGGTCGAAGACGACGAAGGCCGGAAAATGTCCGCGACAGTGAGCCTGGAGCTGCCGCCGATCGCCCTCTTCTCGTGCGAGGACGAAACCCTCAGGATGACCATCAATGACTGGGGGAGCGGGGCCGAGTCCAAGGTTGAGGGCCTGCCCATTCCATTCTTCCTGTGGATTGTGGAGCAGGTCGCCGCCGGTGCGGACGACTCCAAGCCCAAAAAGGTCATCAAAAAAAATCCTGATCCGCAGGCAGTCAGTCGATTTTGAGCCAGGTGAACCAGAGGGGATGGTGCTTCTTGTACCATTCGAGCACGTCCCTCAGAATGACCTGGTCCTCCTTTGAGATGACCTCGGCCGGTATTCTGTCGAAGTGCACCCGGATCTGTCCCTCCCGTTCATACTCCAGCGCCTCCGAACAGAGGGTCTGGAGTTCGTTTCGAATGCGGCCTGAGTCGGAAATTTTGACGGCTCGGGAGCGGAAATCCTCACCGTAGATGAACCGGATGAGGAGCGGATTGAAGACCAGCCGCTGCTCTTCGGGCTTTTCCATCAGCCGCATGGTGAGGGTGACCCTCTTGTCGGCAACCGGAGTGGCGATGCGGGCCGTGACCTTGTAGACGCCTTCTTCCAGGGCTTCCACACCGGGAGCGCCGGAGTAGGGATCATCACACATGTACCCCGAAAGGGCAACGACGTCCCAGTGCTTTTCCGGGAAAAAATCGTCGGCGCGGATGACCCTGTCCGTGTCGGGCAGTCCCGCCTCGTGGGCTTCCAGAATCAGTTCCCTGTAAAGGCTTATTTTTTCATCGTCCAGCTTGAACTCGAAGAGCGCTTCCAGTTTTTCCTTGAAGTCGGGAGCGTCCGGATCGAGAGACATGACCCTCTGTTCCTTTTCGATGGGAAGTTCGAATTTGGAGGTGAAGGTGACGAGGGTTCCGTCGAGACCGAGCATGGGCGCCAGGCTGACCGCCTGCATGGCTTCGGCCGAGGCCGCGTATCCGTCGATGATGAAGAGGTGCTTCTCGTTTTCGCTGTCTTTCCAGGTGCCGACGGTATAGGTCGGCGCATAGGTCCCTGAATCCGTAAAGGCTTTCATCCCGGACGGCAGGTCCCAGTCTCCTTCCACAAGATGAACCCCGGTTTCCCGCCACTGATCCCACAACCACCCCAGCCGCTTGATGCGGCTCTGTCCGCCCAGAGTCCAGACATGGATGTTCTCCCTCTGCAGCCCGGGGTAGGTTTTCTCGACGGCATCCACGATTTTCCGCCGCGGGGTTAAAAAATCGATGAGAACGGAATCCTCGGCCGCCTTCCTCACCACCTCACAGGGAAGGAACAGATTACCCATATAGCCTTCGTAGGGTTTGGTGATGATGAGCGGCTGATTGAAAATATGAAGGACGGTCAGCGGGCCCGTCGATTTCCCCTCGGCGAATCGGGAGGTGTTTTCCAGCGTGTCGATGGCCGCGCCCCAGACGGTTATGCCGGACTCCTTGATTTCCGTCCAGAACTCTTTCCAGCCGTAGACCTCGTCGTTCAGGAGGCGGGTCACCCGGGCATCCAGCCATTTGGCTACCTGGGGACGGGCATACACACGGCCGAAACCCAGCTGGGGGTTTGAGCCCATCTCCTTTGTTTCCCCCACTTTTGGCATCAGCCCCTCACCCATGCAGACCAGGATGGCGTGGTTTTCGGGCAGCTGTCTCGAGGCGTACCAAAGGCTCTCGCTCATGGCGTAGGCCGATATGGCGTCGGCGTCTTTTTTGATTTGGTTCAGGATCTTTTTTTCCTGGTTCAATCCCTCTCCGAAACGTCCGAAAAGCTTCGTGCCGAGCGCGGTCACGGCCACCGTCATGAGCATGAGCCTTTCCATGCGGCCGTCCATGAAAGAGATATTATTGCTGAATTCTGGGACGGGTTCTCCCCTCAGCCATTCGACCTCGACGTCTTCCAGCCAGAGATGCATGCGTCCCAGAATGGGGCGGGTGTCAAAAGCCCACTGAGAAATGAGATCCCTTCTTTTGCGGTCGGATAATGTCATAATATTTCACCTTTCATATGATGAATGATAATATGAAGAACCCATCATTTGACTGTTATATAACAGAGGCGCCGGATTTATGCAATATCTCATCCTCCTTTCTGATCTACGTCAAGGAAATGTCCGTCATCATAAAAAAATAGACGATTCAGGAAAGGAATCGAAGTGATTTGGGAACGCGCTCCACATGATAGATAAGCACCCGCTGAAAAAATTTTCGAATCCCCTGTAATTCTTCAGGAGTGAAATCGCTGACCGGTTCTGTCGGAGGGGGATTCTTTTTTGTCCAGATGATAAACGGGTGAAGGGCGGCCGGAACGATGTCTTTTTTATGGGCGGCGCACCCATCGCAGAGGGCGCCGTCCAGCCTGGGTGAGAGCCAGGCTGATTGAACGAGGGCGCCGCCGCAGGTGCCGCAAGCCCGCAGATCCGGCTCCAGACCCCCGGCACGCAGAAGCCAGGCCTCAAAATAGGCGCTCAGCAGCTCCAGTTCGCCCCCTTTTTTGAGGGCCTGAAGGGTCCGCAGCAGAAGACGAAAAAGGATATCTTCTCTGGAATGAAGGGGAACGAATTCCTGAACCAGTTCGGCGTAGTAGCAGAGACTAAACGAGACGCGGCTGTCGCACTGGAGATCAAAAAAGGATTCCTGCAGTTCACACTGGCTGACCGTTACAAGATCCCGGCCTTCCTTTTCATAATAAACGATGTGCACATGGGAGGGGGGTTCCAGGCTGCTTCCGAAGCGGTTTCCGAATTTGCGGGCTCCTTTGGCGATGCCCCGCAGAATCCCCTTCTCCCTGGTGAAAAAGGTGATCAGCTTGTCCTGTTCGCTGAAGGGGCCTGTTTGAAGGATGAGGGCTTCCGAGCGTTCAATCGCCATTGTTCGTTTTAAGGGGTCAACTCAGCTTGGAGAGAAACAGAGTGGCCAGGCCGAGGAGAGAGAGAAAGCCGATGGAATCCGTACACATGGTCAGCAGGTTGACCGATCCCAGGGCCGGATCGAGGCGAAGGAGTTTCAGAATGAGGGGGATCAATGTCCCTACCAGGGCGGCTACAAACAGGTTGATGATGATGGCCATCCCGATGATAAGGCCGAAAAAGGGCCTCTGAAAGAGGACGGAGGTGATGCCGCCGAGGATGAGACCGATGACGGCGCCGTTCCCTAGTCCGACCATCAATTCCTTGAAGAGGGCTTTGCGGGCGGACATCCAGTCCGCCTGGCCGATCGCGATCTCTCTCACGATGATGGCGATGGTCTGGTTGCCCGCGATTCCTCCCAGGGAGGCGACAAGCGGCATAAAGACGACCAGAATCACCAGTTTTTCAATCGTTCCCGTGAACTGCTTGACGACCAAGGGCGCGACCGAAGCGGTCAGCAGGCTTAACAGGAGAAACGGCAGTCTCTTTTTGATGGATTTAAGCGGACTGTCCTGGATTCTGTCGGATGAATCCAGGGAGACCATCTTGTACATGTCTTCCGTCGCTTCCTTGTCGATGACATCGATCACATCATCCACGGTTACGACCCCGACCAGTATGTTTTCCTCATCGACGACTGGTATGGCGACCAGGTTGTAATCGGCCACGCTGCGGGCCACCTGCTCCTGGTCCGTGTCCGTTCTCACATTGATGATGTCCCGCGTCATGATATCCTGCAGCTTCGTGTTGGGCCTAGCGAACAGGAGCTGGCGGAGGGAGATCACCCCCACCAGGTGAAATCCGTCGTCGACCACGTACATGTAAAAAGCGGATTCAACGTCTCCTTCGAGCTGCATGGCCGTGATGGCGTCGCTGACATTGGTGCTCTGGTTGAGAGCATAGAAGTCAGGCGACATGATGCGCCCGGCGGTTTCCTCCTCGTAGTGGAGAAGTTCCTGAACCTCGCCCGAAGGCTCTTCCTCCATCTCCTCCAGAATTTTTTCCTGCATTTCTTCGGGAAGGAGGGGCAGAATGGAAGCCACGTCGTCCGAAGCGATGATTTGAAAGATATCCGAGATCTGGGAGATCGGAAGTTCACGAATGATGCCCGCGGCGTCTTCCTCGTCCAGTTCGCTCAGGACTTCGGCCGCTTTCTGGCTGTCCCGCTCGTGCAGCGTATTGAACAGGGTGAGTTTTTCCCGGGTGACGAGGTGTTCCATGACGGAGGAGATATCCGCGGCGTGGAAATTTTTCAAAAGGTTCCATAAACGGGTCATCGAACCCATGTTGATGAATTTACGCGTCGAGCTGATAACGATTCGCTGTGATTGAACCTTCATTGTACGCCTCTCCGGGAAACCTCTAATACTTAACATAAATTCGGAACAGAGTAAATAAAAGGGAGACATGATCACCGTTGCGGCGGCTTCGCAGTCGGCCGGTATTTCAGACGAAGGAAATTCTGAGATCCTGAATCTTTTTTTCCAGGTACACCGGTTCAACGCCCAATTCAACGGCGGCTTCTTTGATTCTCCAGTTGTGTCTGATCAGGGTCTGATGGATGTATTCCTTTTCAAACTGGGCCCGGGCCTGATCCAGCGGCTTGATCCCCGACACAAACTGGGATTCGATCGGCTCCACCAGGAGAAACAGGTGGGATTCCCTTATTTCATCATCTTTGACCATAATCACGAAACGTTCGATCACATTGATCAGCTCGCTGATGTTGCCCGGCCAGGAATAATTGGTGAATGCCTCGAGGGCCTCCTCGCTCATTTTTTTTTGTTTTTTCCCGTCTGAATCGGCGAAGTGTTTGAGGTAATGATCGATGAGCAGAGGAATGTCCTCCCGCCTCTCCCGCAGGGAAGGAAGGAGAATGGGGATGACATTCAGTTTGTAGTATAAATCCTCCCGGAATTCATCCCTGGTGATCATTTTTTTCAGATCCCTGTCGGTGGCGGCGATGATGCGTGTGTTGAAGGGGATTTTTTCGCCGTCTTCAGCGGATTCCACCTGTCCCGCGTCCAGGACTTTCATCAACCGGGCCTGTGTGGAGAGGGGAATTTCCGCCACCTCATCCAGGAAAAGAACGCCGTTGTTCGCCAGTAGGATTTTGCCTTTCTTGGCACCCGTTGTCTCCGAAGCCGCTCCTGATGAATAACCGAACAATTCTCCGTCTATCAGGTTTTCAGGAATCGCCCCGCAGTTGACCTGTACAAATTTATTGTTCCGCCGCGGGCTCTGCTGATGGATGAGGCGGGCCACCAGTTCCTTTCCTGTTCCGTTTTCTCCGGTGATAAGGACGCGGCCGTTGGATGGGGCGGCGGTCTGAACGGCCTCCTTGACTTTTTTGATGGAAGGGTGCTCCCCGATCAGATTTCGGCGGGCTTCAATTTTTTCCCTCAGCAGCAGGTTCTCCGCTTCCAGGTGACTCTGTTTCAGCGCGTTGTTGACCGTGAGGACCACTTTTTCCAGGGAAAGGGGTTTCTCCAGATAGTCATATGCCCCCAGTTTTGTCGCCCGCACGGCAGACTCGACGGACCCGTGACCGGAGATCATCACGACCTGAATATGAGGGCACAGGTCTTTTACTTCGCACAGGATGTCGATGCCGTTTTTTCCGGGAAGCCAGATATCCAGCAGGATCAGGTCAAAGGATTCCGTCCGGAGGAGAGACAGGCCTTCCTCACCTGACGCCGTCGTCCGAACGGTGAAGTTTTCATCCTCCAGAATTCCCTGCAGAGAGGAACGGATCCCCGCTTCATCGTCGATAATGAGTATTGTGTTGTGGCTCATACCGGCACCTGAATTGTGAATTTTGCGCCATGGGGTTCGATGTTGGTCACATCAATGGTTCCGTTGTGGTCGCTGATGATCTGGTTTACGATGGCCAGGCCCAACCCCGTCCCTTTCTTTTTTGTGGAGAAATGGGGAAGGAAGAGCTTGTCCAGATCCTCCTTGGAAATTCCCGGCCCGGAGTCGGCGATATGGATGATTACTTTTTTGTGACGTTCATCATACTCGGTTTTGATACGGATCTCTCCTTTTTTATTCATGGCGTCGATGGCATTATCGAGAAGGTTGTTGAAAACCCTGCGCATCTGTTCGGGATCGATCCGAATGGATTCAGGCACGGCGGGGGAGAGATCGGTTTCGATGCGGATTTCCGTGAAAATCCCTTTGAACGGAGCGATCGTTTTTTCCAGAATGGTGTGGATGTGGCTCGATTCGAGTTTGATGCTCGGAAGCCGCGCGAAATTGGAAAACTCGTTCACGAGTGCTTTAATGGTCCGTGCCTCCTGAACGATGGTCTGCGCGCCCTCGGCGATGCCCGAATGATCCTCGGGTTTCTCGATGAGGTTTTTAATGATTCGCTCGGCCGACAATTGAATGGGGGTCAGCGGATTTTTTATTTCGTGGGCGACTCTCTGGGCGACTTCCTTCCAGGCCGACAGTTTCTGGGCTTTGATGAGCTGAGTCAGATCGTCGAAAACGAGAATCATTCCTGAAAAATTCTCGTTGGCTTCATGCAGGGGGGAAATCGTCAGGGCAAGGGATGATTTATGATCATCGATGGTGAGAGTGATTTCTTCGTTTATAAGGCTGAAGCTTTTGTGCAGGCCGTTTTCTATCAGGCGGACAATTTTTGAGTATTCGGAGTTGTTGAGCACATCGTTATAGGATTTCCCGACGGAATCGACCTCGTCCAGTCCCAGCATGTTGGCGGCGGAGGGATTGATGGTGGTGATCACCCCCTCTGCATCCAGGGTGAAAACACCCGTCGTGATGTTGTTCAGGATTGTTTCGATAAACTGTTTTCTTGATTCGAGTTCGGATGTTTTCTGGGCGATATTCAGCTGCCCTTCCTGGATATCGGTGATCATCTGGTTGAAGGAATCGATCAGTGTTCCCAGTTCGTCTGAAGCGGGGTCTTCCACCCGGACGGAGAGATTGCCCCTTGAAACCTCCCGGGTGGCGTTGGCGAGTTTTTCAATGGGAACGGTGATGGCCTTTGAAAGGTGAAAGGCGATCCAACTGGCGGCAAAGATGATAAGAAGAGTGACGAAGATAAGGGTCATCAGGTAGGCTGATTTTACGCCCGGTTTCTGAATTTTCTGGTGCCGGTACATGTCCACATAGGTGTTGATGGCGTTGATGCGGCGGGTGTAGCTCTGCGGCAGGAATTTCCCGGCGACGACGAGAAGTTTTCCTTCGGGAACCTCGATGGAAATCCCGCGGCGGACCAGGTCACCGTTGCCCAGAGTGTGAATGGCGGCATAGGATTCACCCAGATGGGCTCTCAGGATGCGGTTTTTCTTGACGTCCGTGTAGAACTGCATGGGAAGGTTGGAATTGAAAACGATGAACAGCTCTTCCTCACCGAGAAAAAATCCGATTTCATCCAGATAGTACTCCTTGAGTTTGTCCTTCATGACCTGTTCGAGTTCGTACCGGTCCTCTATGATTTTATAGGCGCTGTTCTTGATAAAATTGGCGAGCAGTTCGGCATAATGCTGGGTGATTTCTTCGGCGTTCAGGTAGTATCCCTCCGCAAGCCTCTCCGTGTCCTCAAGAATCTTTTCGATGGGGGTTTTGAACAGGTTTTCGATATTTCGTGAAATCAGATCGCTGGCGAATAAAAACAGAAGCAGCGTGGGGATCAGGGACAGGGTGATGAAGAAAAGGAGGAGGCGGGTTTTGAAATGGGACCCGATGACTTTCCGCCTTCTCTCCAGATACAGCTTGATCAGATTCCGGCCGAGAACAAAAAGGAGAACGAGGAACAGGATGAGGACGATGAGCTGAAGGGAAAAGAGCAGAAATTTGGTGACGACCGTGGGGGAAAAACGCTGGGCTTCCCGGAAGAGAAACTGCACGGTGAAAAAGAGAACGATAAGAACCAGAATGAGAACGATGAAGATGCGGGGGCCTTTTTTTCTTGAATTGTCCATGGTCTTACTCGGGGGAATTCCGTGGAATCGAAGCATCTTCCAGGAACCGGTCCAGTGTATCGGGTGTAAGGCGGATGTTTCTCAAAACATCTCCGGATCGCCCCAGCCGTTTACCGGGGCGGCCGTTGAGTGTATAGATGAATCCTCCCAGGTTTCCGCAGTGGATGAGAATCTCGTTTTCAGCCGCCGCCCGGAATCGGAATCCCGGGGAATGATTGCCGTCCAGGATCAGGCGGCCGTCGCTGATGATCTGCATCCAGGTCTCCTCCTGGAAATCCAGGTGCATCACCAGCCCACTTTCAGCGGCCTGGATTTCCTCCCACACTTCGTCCGGGATGGTGAACAGCTTTTCGGGCGGACGTGTGGGGAGAATCTGCTCTTCAAGGAAGGGATCATTCCCGCTCCGAAAAAGGAGATAGACGGCCGTCAGGCCGGAGACAAGAACGATCACAACCAGGCAGAAAATGAAGAGACTCCTTATCTTATGGAAAACCGGTTTCTTTGTTCGCGGCTCGTGGGGAGGCGCGTCATCCATCTCGCTGCGAAGGCGTTCCTCCTCCATGAACTGGTTCAGAAAATCCTCCGTATCCAACCCGAGGTGGCCGGTGTAGGCACGAATGATGCCCTTGATGAAAAACCGTCCGGGCAGCAAGTCGATCTGATCTTCCTCGAGGGCTCTGAGAAAATGAAGGTTGATTTTTGTGGTGTCGGCGATTTCTTTGAGCGAAATGCCGCGGAGTTCCCTTTCCCTTTTCAGATCCTGTCCGAGTGTGGCCATTTTGTTTGAATTGTAGAACAGCTGGCCTCAGGCTGTCAACACGACATCCGTCCGCAGGGCGGATTCAACGCAAGGGAATGGCGGTTCCTTGATCTCCGTTTTCCATTATATTTTCAGGAATTTTGACAGCGAGGAAAAACTTCCCAGGAATCCGATGAGGGAGCCGCTCACGAGCAGCGCCAGGATCTGGGAAACGGACAGAAAGCGGAACTGGATCAATTCTCCGATCACACCCGGGGAAGAGCCGAGGTAAAGCGGGAACAGGGCCGTCACCAGCCAGAGAAGAAAAACCGCCAGAACTCCTCCCAGCAAACCCAGAAAGACGCCTTCCATAACGAAGGGGATTCGAATGAACCAGTTTGTGGCTCCCACCAGGCGCAAAATAGCGATCTCGTTTTTCCTGGCCAGAACATTCAGTTTGATCACATTGGAGATGATGAAAAAGGATGCGAATATCAGGATTCCCCCCAGAAAAAAACCCACGGCGCGGATCAGTCGGTCAAAGGTCCGCATGCGTTCGATCCATTCCCGGTTGTATTGGATATCACTGATCCCTTCCCTGGTCCGCATGCGTTCCACCAAGTCCCGGCCGGCGGCTGTGTTTAGGCTGTCCCTGCTGAATGTGGCCTCTAGGGAAGAGGGAAATGGATTCCTGTTCAGATTCTGAAGCACGGATTCAAGATCCGGGAATTTGGTTTTGAAAGCGGCAAGGGCTTCTTCCCGATTGACCAGCCTGATCCGGCTGAAGAGGCGGGAGTCTTCCATCTCTTTTTGAATGGCCGCGACGGTTTCCATCGAGCTGGTTTCACTCAGAAAAAAAACGATGACCTGATCATCGGAGACACTCCGGGTGAGGAACTTGATGTTGTTGGAAAGCGCCAGGAATATCCCCAGTGTAAGGAAGGTCAGACAGATGATCATGACGGAAAAAATATTTCGGATCCTGTACTGCCAGATACTGTTGGCCGTAGCCCGGGAGAAATATTTCAGATTGACGAGGCTCAGAGTTGTTCCTTTCTCAACACTCTTCCTTTGAAGAGAAACAAAATGCTGTGACCGAAATACCGGATGAGCTCCCTGTCATGCGTGCAGATGATGACGGTGGTCCCTTTTTCGTTGATCTCCTGGAAAAGACTCATGATTTCAAACGCCAGTTTGATGTCGAGATTGCCTGTCGGCTCGTCGGCCAGAATGATTTTCGGGTTATTGACGATGGCCCTGGCGATGGCGACTCTCTGTTGTTCCCCGTAGGACAGGCGGGAGGGCAGCTCCCACATCTTTTTTTGAAGGCTCACCATACGGAGGGCGTTAAACACACGGGTGCGGATGTCCTTCCCCGTCATCCCCAGGATGCGAAGGGCTACGGCCACGTTTTCAAACACTGATTTGTGAAAAAGGAGCCGGAAATCCTGAAAGACGATTCCCATGGACCGGCGCAGCTCATAGAGCTTGTTGTCCGGGATCTTGAGGATGTTGCGCTGATCGATGACGATTTGCCCTTCCGTGGGAAGCAGCTCCCTGTAGAGGATCTTGAGAAGAGTGGATTTTCCCGAACCGCTGGGCCCGGTGATGAAGGTGAATTCTCCCGGATTGATAAAAAAGCTCACATCGGAAAGGGCCCAGTCGTTCCCTTGATATTTTTTCCAGATGTGGTAGAGTTCAATCATATCGGACTCGGTGAGTTTTTCCAGACCAGAATATCAAAGAGGGAGCCGTATGACAAGATAAATCAGGGAATGAAAAGGGTCATCACCCATCCGAACAGGAGGGACCCGAAAATCATGATGAGGAAGAGGGTGAGCCCGTAGCGGATCCTGGATTTCCGGCTGTCTCTGCGAAGAAGGGCCAGGACAATGCAGACAAAGGCGGCGTAGAGGACCATGGAGAAGAAGTGGCTGTTTGCGATCACTTTTTCTTCCCTCTGGCGATATCAAAAGCGTCCAGCGCGACAAGATAGTTGAGAAGGCCGGCCCCGGCGATGTAAGCGGTTCCGTACTCGAAGGACAGGCTGGACAGTTTTCCCAATCCGATGGGAGTCAGTCGGGACAGCAGATAGAGAAGCCCGTAACCAAGATCGGAGAAAAATTCGAGGATTGTCAGAGGATTTTCGGTTTGGTATTCAAATATCCGGCCGTCCATCAGGAGTCCCAATCCCGCCATGGCGGTGATGCAGACGAAGAAGATGGCCGCCCGGGCATATTTTCGCTGGAGCCCATGACCCAGCCCGGGAATGAACCACCCCGCGGCCAGCAGAAGAATGTTTCGTAAAGTCATTTTTGAAAATGCATCATACCCTAACACCACAGGATTGGCAAGATTCGGTCGATTTTGTGAATCGGGCCTTGTGTTGCACGCCGTCCGCCGATTCTCTATAATATTCGGTTATACACCACCGGAAGGAGAAATCATGGACTTTTCAAGTTTCGAAAAAATAGTTGAGTTCGCCATCGCCAGGGAAGAGGATGCCATTCAGGCCTACGGGGCGATGTCAGGGAAGGCCAAGGTTCCAGGACTCAAAAATCTGCTTCTCGAGCTTCGGAATGAAGAAAAAAATCATAAAAGACTGCTGGAGGATCTCGATAAAAAAGAATTGAAAGACCTTGAGATCAAGGACGTCCTCGATCTCAAAATATCCGATTATCTTGTGGAAGAACCTCTGAACGGCGATGTCACTTTTCAGGATCTGTTGATATTTGCCGCCAAAAAGGAGCAGAAGGCGGTTGAACTGTACACCGTCCTGCGCGATCGCCTGGATCGACCGGAATTCATCAAGCTGTTTGATTATTTGATTGAACAGGAAAAAAACCATAAACTGAAACTGGAAGCGGAATACGACGACAGCGTCTATCAGGAAGATTGATTTCCGTTCCGTTTGAACAAGGAGGATAACATGGAAAAATGGGAATGCACGGCCTGCGGTTATATTTACGACCCGGAAAATGGAGATCCGGACAGCGGCGTCAAGCCGGGAACCCCTTTTGAGGAACTCGCCGAAGACTGGGTTTGCCCCCAGTGCGGGGTCGGAAAAGAATTTTTTCAGAAGATGTCCTGATCCCGTTTGTCATTCATCCTTTGAGCCCTGAACCGTCCGTGGCGGGAGAAGTGATATGCGCGTCTGTATTGTAGGGAATGGTCTGGCCGGGGCCATGTTCGCCAAGTCCCTGAGGGATCTGGGGGGGGACATGGATATCGACATCTACGGGGAAGAACCCTATCTGTATTATCCCCGTCCCAACATGATCGAGTATCTGGCCGGCCGGATTCCCTTTGAGCGCATGTTCGCGTTTGAGGCGGACTGGTATGACAAAAGGCGTCTCGGTGTGCATTTGAAAACACCGGTGACGGGATTGTTTCCCGATTTGCGGGAGATCGAAATCGCAGGGAATCAGAGGGAGACCTACGACGTTCTGGCCGTCGCCTCCGGAGCCCGGTCCTTTGTCCCTCCCATCAAAGGGGCGGATTCGTCCCATGTCTTCACCTTCCGGACTCTGGATGAGTGCCGGGCTCTGATCGACCGTCTCCAAAAAAAGAAAGGCCTGATTATCCTGGGAGGAGGGCTGCTGGGGCTTGAAATCGCCAGAGGGGCCCGCGCTCGGGGAGCGGACGTGGATGTGGTTGAATTCTTCGGCCGTCTTCTGCCCCGGCAGCTGGATGAGGAGGGTGCGGCTCTCCTGCGGAAGCAGATAGAGGGAATGGGCATTCGAGTCCATCTGGGTAGGGCCTGCCGCGAGATCCGGAACGACGGCGAAAATCTCCGCCTTCAGTTCAAGGAAGGGGAGGACATGGTCGCGGAATCCACCGTGATTGCCGCCGGGGTGCGGCCCAATATCGATCTGGCTCAAAGTGCCGGACTGGAAACCGATAAGGGATTGGTCGTGAATGATGGGCTGCAGACGTCCCATCCCTCCATCTACGGCATCGGCGATGCCGTCCAGTTCCGCGACCGGGTGTACGGCATCATCCCCGCCGCCTTCGAACAGGCGAGAACGGCGTCCCGGCATGTCATCGGAGAGGACGTCCGTTACACTGGAACCATCCCCTCCAATACCCTAAAAATCGCCGGCCTGGATGTCACTTCCGTCGGTCTCGTCAATCCGGAAAATGAGGAGACGGAGGAGATAGGCTGGAGGGAAGAAGAACGGGGCATGTACAAAAAGCTTGTTTTGCGGGACGGAATGATCATCGGCGCCATCTGGATGGGGACAAAACAGGGGATCGGCGAGATCAACAGGCTCATCGCGGCGGGAACCTCCATTGAGCAGTGGAAAAATGACATCCTCCATGAGGATTTTGATTTTTCAGTCATCCTATGAAAAAAAACACATTGATTCTGGCCTGTTTTTTCTCCTTCGGACTCGCTCTTTTCGGTGAAACACACGGATACCTGTCTTTCTCCTACGGCGGTGTCACAAAGCTGAGCGAAACCCTGAAGGGGTCCTTTGCTCATCCGGAAGCGGGAGTACTGCTGAGCGGCGCTCTCGGCACCAACATCCGGGCCCTTACCGAATTCAGCCTGGAATCCGGTTCGGCGCCCGTTTTGGAACAGGCCTGGATAGGATTCGGAGAGGCGGATGTTTTTCTCGTCAAGGCCGGTCTGATCCCTGTGCCCTTCGGCCGGTACAACCGGATCAACCGCCCGTACTCTACCCTCCTGGTTGAAGCGCCGCTCTCCGTTCAGTCTTTTTACCCTCACCGCTGGACGGATCCGGGATTGAGTGTTGAGGGACGCCTGGCCGGTTTTTCCTATGCGCTTTACGCCGGGAACGGGCTGGGTGAAGCGGGCATTTTGAATGAAAGACCGGCCCTCTCCGACAATAACACCGGAAAGAGCTGGGGAGGCCGGATCGGGCTGACGCTTTTTGAATCCGTCGAAGTGGCGTATTCCCGCCATACGGGCCCCTACAGCGATGACGGCGACAGAAACCTGAGACTGGAAGCCCTGGATGCTCATTTGTTCTGGGGAAGCCTGAATGTCCAGTTTGAATGGATCAGGGGACAGGTGGACAACCCGGAGGGATATGAAAAAGGGTCGTTGGACGGCGGTTATGTGCTCCTCCGCTACGGCCGCCGGGGGGTGGTGCCTTTCGTTTCCTATCAGATGATGGATTACGAGGACGGTTTTCATGGGAGCGGTTTTACAGGGGAGGACGGGCCCGGGGCCGGGATTTTTTCCCGCCGCAGGCGCTGGGCCTACGGCTTGTCCTATAGACCCGTGAGCGGGCTGGTTTTGAAATTGGAGATCGATGCGGATACGGACAGGGATACCGGAAACCGCAGTCATGCGGTCACGTTTCAGGCCGCCCTTTTCTTTTAAACTTGTTTCCTTCCGGGACATTTGATAAAATTAATCTTTTGTCCTTTTTTCAATTTAAATACGGTGACATGTGATGGCGAATCTTGTTGTTCTTGGAACACAATGGGGAGATGAGGGAAAAGGGAAGATCATCGATCTCCTGACACCCTCCTTTGATATGGTCGCCCGGTACCAGGGCGGGCACAATGCGGGCCACACGGTCTACGTCGGGGGGAAAAAGGTCATCCTGCACCTCCTTCCCTCGGGAATTCTTCATCCGGACAAAATGTGTTTCATCGGAAACGGAGTCGTCGTCCATCCGCCTGCGCTGCTGAAGGAAATAGCCGAACTGGAAGATTTTGGAATATCCGTCGACGGCCGGCTCCGCATCAGTCCCAATGCCCATCTCATCCTTCCCTACCATCTGCAGCAGGAAAGCATCAGCGAACAGGCCGGCGGGACGTTTCAAATAGGAACGACCTGCCGGGGAATCGGGCCGGCCTATCAGGACAAGGCCTCGCGTTACGGAATTCGAGTGGGCGATCTGCGGAACCCTTCCCTTCTCCGGAAGAAGTGCGAGCACATGGCCGCCGAAAAAAACATCCTGTTCGCGCATCACGGGAAACCGCAAGTCGATTTTATTCAAATCTACGAAGAACTGATGGCGCAGGCGGAAAAAATTCTTCCTTTTATTCAGGATGTGTCGGCCGCCCTTGACAGGGAACTGCGGGCCGGGAAAAAACTGCTGATCGAGGGAGCGCAGGGCGCTCTGCTCGATATCGATCACGGCACCTATCCTTTTGTCACCTCATCCAACTCCACTTCGGGAGGCGCCTGCACCGGCCTGGGTATCAGCCCCGACAAAATCGATGGAGTTCTGGGTGTCACAAAGGCCTACACCACCCGGGTCGGAGAAGGCCCCTTTCCCACCGAATTGGACGGGGATCTGGGCCGTTTTTTCTTGGACCGGGGAAGGGAATACGGAGCTACCACGGGCCGGCCCCGGCGCTGCGGCTGGTTCGATGCGGTGGCCGTCTCCTACGCCTGCCGCATCAACGGCGTCAGTGCCATCGCCCTGACAAAGTCCGATATTCTCGACGGGCTGGACGAAATTCAGGTCTGTACCGGATACCGCTACAAAAATAAACGGCTGAAGTCTTTCCCGACCGAATGCTGGGTGCTCGAGGAAGTCGTGCCGGAGTACCGGGCGTTCAAGGGATGGGAAAAATCCGTTGTGTCCGCCGAATCCCTGGAGGACCTTCCCCGGGAATTTCTCGATTATATGTCCTTCATCGAGGATGCCCTCGAAGCTGAAATCGCCATCGTGTCCACGGGAGTGGAGCGGCGGGACACCCTTCTGGTGGACGGCGTGCTGTCCAGATGGGTTGTCCCGGGGCGTGAATGAGTCTGGCCGGGAAACCGCCCGGAATAACGACATATCGGTGTTACTGCGGGGGCGAGACATACATGATGACGCATTTTTTTATTTCCCCTGGCGGCGGCTGCAAATAATCTGGCATAAAAACTGCGGTTTATATCTTCTGCAGCCTCATGGATTTAGGCATGGCGAATAATCGTGGAAAAATGGCTGAGGATAGGCTACTATAGGACAAGGTTATATTTTTTTCTTCAGGAGAAATAAATGAAAGAACGAGTGGAAAAAGCGCTGGACAAAGTAAGGCCCTCCCTTCAGGCCGATGGCGGAGATGTGGAGTTGGTCGATGTGGTGGACGGCGTCGTCAAGGTGAAATTAACGGGCGCCTGCGGGGGATGCCCCATGTCTCAGATGACTTTGAAGATGGGGATTGAGCGCATTCTGAAAAAGGAAATACCCGAAGTGAAGGAAGTGGTTCAGGTTTGAACAGAGGTTCGACGGCGGGATCCTCCGGACGATCGAATCCTGGACATAATCAATATGGGAAAAACATATTTCGATCATATGAACGGAACACCGGTCCATCCCGATGTTGCCGCTGTGATGGCGCATCATCAGAGAAACGTGTACGGAAATCCGCAGAGCCCGCACACTCCGGGTCAGACGGCTATGTCGGCCCTGGACAAGGCGAGAGAACAGACCGCCTCGCTTATCAACGCTCACGCCGATGAGATCTATTTCACTTCCAGCGGTTCGGAGTCCAATAATTTTGCACTGACGGGACTTGCCTCCGCCAATCAAAAAAAGGGCCGTCATATCATCGTGTCCGCCGTGGAGCATTTTTCCGTCCTTCACCCTTTAAAAAGGATGGAGAAAGCCGGATTCAGCGTGACCGAAGTTCAGGTGGACCGCACCGGGAAAGTCGATCCGGATGATGTGAAAAAGGCCCTGCGGGACGACACCGTTCTTGTTTCCGTGATGCTGGCCAACGGTGAGGTGGGGACCATTCAGCCCATAAGGGATATTGCCGGGTTGTGCCGGGAAAAAGAGGTGATTCTCCACACGGATGCCGTGGCGGCGGCGGGAAATATGCCTGTTGATGTCCGTGCTCTGGGAGTGGATGCCCTCAGCCTGGCCGCCAATCCGTTTTACGGGCCCAAGGGAAGCGCCGCCCTCTTTCTTCGCAAGGGAGTGAGAATCAGGCCCTTTATCGAAGGCGGGATTCAGGAGGGAGGCCGCCGCGCCGGAACGGAAAATCTGGCGGGGATTGTCGGCATGGGAGAGGCCGCCGCCATCGCCTTTAGGGAGATGGACGGCCGGATGAACCGGATGAAGGCGCTTCGTGACGGGGTGATCGAGAAGCTGCCCCGGGTGGTGGATCATGTCCATCTGACCGGGCATCCGGTGGATCGCCTTCCTCATCACGCCAGTTTCTGTGTGGAATTCATTGAAGGCGAGGCAATGCTGCTGTCCCTCGATATGAAAGGGATTGCGGCCTCCAGCGGTTCCGCCTGCATGTCCAAGGCGCTCAAGGCGTCCCACGTGCTTCTGGCCATGGGATACGATCATGCCCTGGCCCAGGGATCTCTGGTTTTCAGCTTTATCGAAAACAATGCGGAGGAGGATACCGGATACTTTCTGGATGTCTTTCCGCCCATCGTCGAGCGGCTGAGAGGGATGTCGCCTCTTTATGCCAAATATTTGGAGGAGAACAAGAATGTACAGTGATAAAGTCATGGAACATTTCGAAAATCCACGCAATGTCGGTGTGATCAAAGACGCCGACGGTGTGGGGGAAATCGGGAACGCCGTCTGCGGCGACATGATGAGCTTTTATATAAAAGTGAAGAACAATGTCCTGGAAGACGTCAAATTCAAGACGTTCGGCTGCGGTGCCGCCATCGCCGTGTCCAGCATGGTCAGCGAAATGGCCATCGGTAAAACCGTGGAAGAGGCCTTAAAAATCACCAACCAGGATGTGGCCAAGGAATTGGGCGGGCTTCCGAAAAACAAGATGCACTGCTCCAATCTCGGCGCCGATGCGCTGCACAAGGCCATCGAGGACTTTCAGGGAAAAAACAGGGATGTGGGCAAAGCCGTCTCCAAAAAACCGGCGGCGGTGAAGGACACGTCCTGTCCCTTCTGTGAAGGCCCCATGGAAGGATTTGAGAAGTACTGCAAGGCCTGCCACATCGATTTTGAGGACTGCGTTTCCTGCGGGATGCCCCGAAAAACAAACGACGAGAAATGCCCCCACTGCGGAGCCACCCGGGTTCGGGTTTGACGGAAGGGAACCCATGGACAAAAATGACATGATGGACAGAATCCGGGAGTTGAAAAAGGACCGGAACGCGGTGATCCTCGTCCATAATTACCAGATCGGTGAAGTCCAGGATGCCGGTGATTTTATCGGTGACAGCCTGGAGTTGAGCCGGAAGGCGGCCCGTGTGAAGGAGGACGTGATCGTGTTCTGTGGTGTCCACTTCATGGCCGAAACCGCGGCCATCCTCGCCCCCGGGAAAACCGTCCTCATTCCCGACAGTTCGGCCGGCTGTCCCATGGCGGATATGATCACGGCCGAGGACATGGTCCAATGGAAGAAGAGGTATCCGGGCCGTAAATCTGTCTGTTATATCAACACATCGGCCGCCGTCAAGGCCGAATGCGACATCTGCTGCACGTCATCCAACGCCGAAAAAGTTGTGGACGGCCTCGAGGGAGAGGAAATCCTCTTTGCCCCGGACAAAAACCTGGCGGCCTGGGTCGCCCGCACCAGCTCAAAAAAAATCATCCCCTGGGACGGTTATTGTTACGTTCACAACAATATTCGCGCGGCCGACGTCCGGCGGAAAAAAGAGGAACATCCCGAAGCCGAAGTCTGGGTGCATCCCGAATGTCCGCCGGAAGTGATCGATCTGGCCGACAGGGTGC
The DNA here is from genome assembly GCA_018894615.1 of Acidobacteriota bacterium. Lineage (GTDB taxonomy): Bacteria > Acidobacteriota > Aminicenantia > Aminicenantales > Aminicenantaceae > JAHIPL01. The sequence continues at coordinate 55,291 of JAHIPL010000005.1, forward strand.
TCTCCACCGGCAAGATGGTGAAGGAAGCACGGGTCACGGACAGGAGCGTCATCATCGGTACGGAATCGGGAATCGTCTACAGGCTCAAAAAGGAAAATCCCGGAAAGATCTTTTATCCCGTCAAGAATACGGCCGTCTGCCGAAACATGAAAAAAATCACTCTGGAAAAGGTTTTCCTGTCCCTGGAAAAAATGCAGTTCCATGTGACCGTTCCTCCCCTTATCGCCGAGCGGGCGAGAGGCGCCATCACCCGAATGGTGGACCTGGTTTAAACCATGAAACGCGGATTTCGAATAGGAAAAATCGCCGGGATCGATATCCATGTCGATTCAAGCTGGTTCATCATCTTCGTCCTTTTTTCCTGGATGCTGGCGACAACCTATTTTCCCGGCAGTTTTCCGGGCGCCGGGCCGATCATTTACTGGCTGCTCGGCCTTGTCACCAGCCTTCTTGTTTTTGTTTCCGTCCTTATCCATGAACTGGCCCATTCCCTCGTGGCCATCAAGCAGGGCGAAAAAGTCGACCGCATCACCCTGTTCATTCTGGGGGGAGTGGCCCAGATCACGGACGAGCCGAAGGAGCCCCTCTCCGAGTTTGTAATGGCGGTGGTCGGCCCCCTCACCAGTTTCATCCTGGCTTCATTTTTTTTCATGCTGTCTCTCCTTTTTTTCGGTGTCAGCGCGGCCCTGCGGTCGGCCCTGATCTATCTGGCCATCATCAACACCGTGCTGGGGCTGTTCAATCTGATCCCTGGATTTCCCATGGACGGCGGCCGGGTGCTGCGTTCCATCCTGTGGTCCATGACGGGGGATCTGCGCCGGGCGACCCGGATCGCCTCCTTTTCCGGCCAGGCCTTTTCCTTTCTCCTTGTTTTTCTTGGTATTCTTGAGGTTCTGCGCGGATCTTTATCCGGCCTCTGGCTGATTTTTGTGGGCTGGTTCCTTCAGAACGCCGCTGTCCGCGGCTACCGGCAGGTGGTGATGAAAACCCAGCTTCGCGGCACAAAAGCCAGGGATCTGATGGTGGAACACTTCACCGTCGTTGACGGAGGCATCACGGTTCAGATCCTTGTCGATCATTTTATTTTAAAGAAGAAGGAGCGGATTTTCCTTGTCGGAGGGGAGGACTATCTGCGCGGCATCGTCTGCACGGACGACGTCAAAAAAGTGCCGAAGATGCAGAGGGGGGAGACGTTTGTTCAGGACATCATGACACCGCGAGACAGGCTTGAGTTCGTCGGCCCCGATGAGGACGGTGAGGCGATTCTGAGGAAACTGGCCGCCCGGGATGTCAATCTGATTCCCGTCATGGACGAAGAAAAACTGATAGGTGTCATCTGTCAGAGCGATCTTCTTCGCTACATCCAGCTGAAGAATGAACTGAAATCCTGAGGATCGCATGGAACAGATTAAAATAAGGACGGAGGCCATCGTCACCATTCTTCGCCGGACCGACCCGGAGAGCCGGACAGCCCTCCAATTCCGGAATCCGCTGCAGATTCTTGTCGCCACCATCCTGTCCGCTCAGTGCACGGACGCCAAGGTCAATGAAATAACTCCCGATTTGTTCGCCGCGTATCCGACCGCCGGGGCATTTGCCGCGGCCGATCCCGCCGATCTGGAGGAGCGGATTCACCCCACCGGCTTTTTCCGGCAGAAAACCAGAAGCATTATCGGGGCCGCCCAAAAAATCGTGAGGGACTTCGGCGGCGAGGTTCCGGATTCCATGGCCGATCTGATCACCCTTCCCGGCGTGGCGCGGAAAACAGCCAACATCGTCCTTTCCAGCGGTTACGGAAAAGCGGAAGGCATTGCCGTCGATACGCATGTCAAACGCCTGGCCGTCCGGCTCGGCCTCAGTTCCGAGACAAATCCGGACAAGATCGAACAGGATCTCCTGCGGATCGTGCCCCGGGATGCCTGGCTGGATCTCAACTATCTTCTGGTCAACCACGGCCGGCAGATCTGTCAGGCCCGAAACCCGCGGTGCACGGAATGCCCCCTTCAGGCCCTCTGCCCTTCGGCCGATCCCCGGCCCTGACCTTTTCCGACAATATTCATCTTTTCCAATCCTCCTTCAACTGTGCTATAAAAAAAGCCCCGTCACTAAGAACATTGGAGAATTAATCCACAAAAAACGGAAAAGAACTAAAAAGGGTAACAGCCATGGAAAAGGAAGCTCTGCTCTATGAAACCATCGCCGGGAATGTGTGCCTCTGTCGGCTGTGCGCCCACGGCTGCCGCATCGAGGACGGCTGCTCCGGTGTCTGCCGGGTGAGGGGAAACCGCGACGGGACGCTCTACTCCCAAGTGTACGGGGAACTCATCGCCACCCACGTTGATCCCATTGAAAAAAAACCGCTTTTTCATTTTTATCCCGGCAGCCTGTCCCTGTCCATCGCCTCCGCCGGATGCAATTTCCGCTGTTCGTTCTGCCAGAACTGGCAAATCTCCCAAGCTCCGCGCGAAGGCGGGACGCACACAGGTCCGGATACAAGCCCTGGTGAGGTGGTGGAAAACGCGGTCCGCCGGCGGTGCCGCAGCATCTCCTACACCTACACGGAGCCGACCATCTTTTTTGAGTTTGCCCTGGACACGGCCCGGCAGGCGCAGGCGGCAGGCTTGGAAAACGTGTTTGTCACAAACGGCTACATGACCAAGGAAGCTCTGGAAACCATCCACCCGGCGCTCCATGCCTGCAATGTCGACCTCAAGTCCTTTCGCGATTCCTTCTATCGAACCATGTGCGGAGCCCGGCTTCAGCCCGTTCTGGATTCCATTCGCACCATGAAGGCCCTCGGCATCTGGCTGGAAATCACCACCCTGGTCATTCCCGGTCAAAACGATTCCGAGGCGGAATGGGCCGACATCGCCGGATTCATTCACGATCTAGACCCGGATATTCCCTGGCACCTCAGCCGGTTCCACCCCGACTACGAATACGACGCGGCCCCGGCGACGCCCCTGGAAACCCTGCAGCGGGCCCATGCCGTCGGGCGCGGGGCCGGACTCCGGTATGTGTACATCGGAAATGCGCCGGGATTGGCGGAGGACACGGTCTGCCCGACCTGCGGAAAAGTCCTTGTCCGCCGTTCCGGATATTCCGTCGCCCTCGAACATCTGAAGGAGGGCGCCTGCGGGGCCTGCGGCGCCGTTATCGCCGGAAGATTCTGAACGGCGTCCGACCCTTCCCTGTCCGACCATTCCCTTCCCTTTCCCCTCCGATTTCGATATGATGAAGGGCTGTACCCCGGATTTTGAATCGCACATGGAGAGAGGATACGAGTTTCTGAAACACACCGCCGACGCCAAGTTCCGCGCCTGGGGACCGACCCTGGAAGAGGCATTCGAAGAGGCGGCATCGGCGATGCTGTCCCTGATGTGGGATGTCCGGATCCTCTCCCGAACGAGGACGGTGGAAAAGGAGTTCGAGGGAAAGGACCACCACCAGCTGCTCCTTCAATTTTTGGAGGAGATCCTTTATCTCCTCGATGCGCGGTCCTTTCTGGTGGTTCAGGCTCAGGTGGTGGAAATGGGTGAAACGAAGGGCCGGCCGTGGCTCCGCTCCCGCTACTCCGGCATGATGAAAAACGACGAGACGGTCGTTCATGGTGAAGTCAAGGCCGTCACTTACAGCGAGATGGATATTCATCTGGATGATGCTAAAGCGGTTGTTCAGGTGGTTGTCGACCTCTAGCGGACGAAAAAATGGAATTAAAGCGCATCAGCGACACCGCCTGGGAGATTCCGGCCCAGGGAGAAATGAAGGTTCCGGTCGTTCTTTTTTCCTCCCCCTCTCTGCTCGACACCATCCGGCAGGATAAAACTCTGACCCAGGCCCGGAATGTGGCCTGTCTGCCTGGGATTATTCGCGCTTCCTATGTGATGCCGGACGGACATCAGGGATATGGATTTCCCATCGGAGGCGTGGCCGCGTTCGACCGGAAAGAAGGCATCCTTTCTCCCGGGGGGGTAGGCTACGATATCAACTGCGGTGTGCGGCTTCTGCGGACGGATTGGAAAGCAAAAGACATTCTGCCTCACCTGGATTCCCTGCTGACGGGAATTTTTCAGGAAGTGCCGGCCGGGGTCGGCAAGAGCGGTCTGACCCGAGTCAAAGCCGGAGTGCTCAAGGATGTTTGCGTCCGGGGAGCGGAATGGGCCGTTGAAAACGGGTACGGATGGGAAGAGGATCTACTGAAAACGGAAGAGGACGGCCGGATGCCGGGTGCGGACTCCGCTTTTCTCACCCAGAGAAGCATCGAGCGGGGAATTCCCCAACTGGGGACCCTCGGAGCCGGGAACCATTTTTTGGAGATTCAAAAGGTCGTTCGGATTTATGACAGCGCCGCTGCTTCCGTTTTCGGAATTCGGGAGGTGGATCAGGTGGTCGTCATGATCCACTGCGGCAGCCGGGGGCTGGGTCATCAGGTCGCATCCGACTACATCCGGCAGATGGAAAACGCAAAGCAGAGCATTCCGCTTCCCGACCGGGAGCTCATCTGCGCTCCCATTCACTCGGAACTGGGCCGCCGCTACTTCAAATCCATGGCCGCCGCAGTCAACTTCGCCTTTGCCAACCGGCAGATGATCACCCACCGGGTGCGTACGGTATTCGAGAAAAATATGGGGACCTCGGACGGAATGAACCTGGTGTACGATGTCTGTCACAATGTGGCCAAGTTCGAAACACATGAAATCGACGGGGAATCGAGGTCGCTGTGCGTCCACCGGAAGGGGGCCACCCGAAGCTTCGGCCCGGGACGGGATGAGGTGCCTGAAGCCTACCGGTCCATTGGACAACCCGTCCTCATTCCCGGGAGCATGGGGACGGCTTCTTATATTCTCGTCGGCACTGAGAAAGCGGAAAGCCTGAGTTTCGGGTCCACGGCGCACGGGGCCGGGAGATTGATGTCCCGCCATGAGGCCGCACGCCGCTTTCGCGGCGAGGAGGTGAAAAAGGAAATGGAGGCTCGCGGCATCTCCCTGCGGTTTACCGGATGGAAAGGCGTGGCGGAAGAAGCGGCGGGAGCCTACAAGGATGTGGAGGAGGTGGTGGATGTGTCCCACCGCGCCGGTCTCGGGCGGCTCGTCGCCCGCGTGGAACCCATCGGGGTCATGAAGGGATAAACAGTAGGAAATGAGCGGAGGAGAAACAAACCGTGTGGGCCCGGAAAAACGGACCGCACAGGACCGGAGGTGACGTTGAAAGTGATATTGGCCGGATACAACATCGACAGCGAGGTGATCGAGGAGCTGAAAAAGACCCACCCGGAGCGCTCGGATATCACCCCGGAAACACTGTCGGCGGCCTATGCCCGCATTTCGAGAGACCCCCGGCCCGTTTACGAGCTTCGAGCCGCCGCCCGGGAGGAGGTCGATAAGGCCCGCCGGTCCAATCAGACCATCATCTTCAAAATGGGCCATCATTCCGTGGCAGAACACGCCGTGTTCAATTTTGATATTCTGGGCATCAGCCGGCTCGCGATTGAAGAGGTGGAGCACTTCCGTCTCGCTTCATTCACTGAAAAATCACAGCGGTATATCACGTTGGAGGATGATTTTGTCATTCCGGCGGAGATCAAGGCGTCCGGCAGGGAAAAAATATTTGTAGAAACCGTTCGGGCCCAGAACGCCCTTTATCACACACTCTATGTCAGCCTGAAACCATTCATTTTTGAAACCCATGCGGACCTGGCGGCAGACCGGAAAAACCACTCCGTCCTGGACGGGTGGGCCAAAGAGGACGCCCGCTATATCGTTTCCCTCGCTACCGGGGGGCAGCTGGGCATGACATGCAATGCGCGGAGCCTGGAATACATGATCCGCCGGTTTTCCGGGAGCTGTACTGCTGAAATCACCGAGCTCAACCGGAAGCTCCACGATCTGGCTAAGGCCGTCGCTCCCTCCATCCTTCTTTTCACCGAACCCAATCCGTTTGACGTAAAAACCTATTCGGACCTCATGGCCGCCGCACCCGCTTTTGGTCCGGCGGATGATTCTGAAGCCGAAACCGATGTGCGGCTTGTGGATTTCACTCCCGGCGCCGACGAGAAGGTGCTGAGCGCGCTCCTTCATTCCGTGTCGGACAGGTCTTTTGACGACTGCCTGGAAGCCGTCCGTGCGCTTTCAGGTGAAAAAAAGAAAAATCTCATAAAAAAGGCCTTTCGCCGCATGGAATTTTTTGATTCCGTCCCGCGTGAATTTGAACACGCCCGGCTGACCTATGACCTTGTCATTTCGGCCTCCTGCTTCGCTCAGCTCAAGCGCCACCGCATGGCGACCATCACCGCCCAGGCCTATGACCCGAGTCTGGGAGTCACCGTGCCTCCCTCCATTCGGGCCGTCGGATTGGAGGGGGTCTTCATGGAGATGATTGAACGGACCAACAGGGTGTATTATGACCTGGAGAAGCATGCGGGGCGGGCGGCGGCCTATCTTCTGACCAATTCCCACCGCAAAAGGGTGCTGCTGGAAGTCAACGCCCGGGAACTCTATCACATCAGCCGGCTTCGGGAAGATCCGACGGCGCAGTGGGACATCCGGAAAATCACCCGTTCCATGACCGGAGCGGCGAAAAAAGCCATGCCGCTTGTGTGCCTGCTGATCGGGGGAAAGAATGATTTTTCACAGATTTATGAGAACGTGTTCGGAACAAAACCGACCCTTTTCCCGCCTCCGGACATCCGCCCCCGGACCTTCCCTCTGTCGGAGGGAGAAATCCCGGAGGACATATCCGACACGAAGTAATCCTGACAATCCCTCCCATCGGAACATCGGCGCACATCAATTTGCCGGGACGGCTCCCCTTTTGCCCCTAAATCCGAAGTCTGGGAAGATTCCCTCCGTTAAATGGGTCTAACAGATTGAAGACCGTTCGCTGGAAGGAGATCGAGATGACGCGGACAAGAAAAACGATGCGACGCATGATGAGCGCTGTTTTGATCCTGACGGCGAGCTGCGCCTCATTCGGGCTTTCGGCGCGGGGAGGAGAAGAGGGTCTTGATTCACGGGTCAGAGCCTTTCTGGAAACTCACGATTGGGGAAGAGGGGACATGAATGTCCCTGCCGTCGACGGACAGACCCTCCACGACATCATCGTCCAAAACGGCTACACGCGGGCGCTCGAGATCGGAACCTCGACCGGCCATTCCGGCATCTGGATCGCCTGGGCGCTGAGTAAAACCGGGGGGAAACTGATCACCATCGACATCGATAAGCGGCGGCATGAGGAGGCCGTGAAAAATTTTAAAAAAGCGGGGCTTTCGAAATACATCGATGCCCGTCTCGGCGACGCCCACACCCTCGTGCCCGAACTGGAAGGGCCTTTCGACTTCGTTTTCAGCGATGCGGACAAGAACTGGTACAAGAACTATTTCATCGCCGTTTTTCCCAAGCTCGAAGTCGGGGGATGCTACACCACCCATAATGTTTACGAGCGGTGGGGCCGGGGAAGGGGCGGCGGGTATCTGGACTATCTGAAAAGCCTGCCCAACATGGAAACCGCGGTGGATGAACGGGGCGGCGGCCTGGCCGTCAGCTACAAAAAAACGAAATAACACTCGTTCTCCATCCCCGGCGATTTGAATTTCTTTGGATGATCCGCGAGATTCTGCCATCATCGAAATTTCCGTTCTTCGGCGGAGTTGACAATCCGTTTCCTGCGTACTATAGACGTACTGTAATTCTTCTGAGGAGGGAGAGCATGCGTCTTATATCCATTCGAATCCTTTCCGCGGCCTTTATGGTTCTTCTGGTTTTAGGCTGCCGCCCCGGAGAGGACGCAAAAAAAAGTGAACCGGCCGTCTCGGGAGAGCAGCAAGAGACCCGAGCTCAGTTCGACGAACGGATGGAGTGGTGGCGGGAAGCCCGATTCGGGCTGTTCCTTCACTGGGGACTTTATGCCATTCCGGCCGGAGAGTGGAAAGGGGAAACCAATCATGCCGAGTGGATCCTGCAGACCGCACAGATCCCGGTGGATGAATATGTGCGGTTCGCCCCGCAGTTCAACCCTGTGGAGTTCGACGCCGCCGACTGGGTCCGAATGGCCAAAGAGGCAGGAATGAAATACATCGTCATCACCTCCAAGCATCACGACGGATTCTGCCTGTTCGATTCCGAAATGACGGACTTCGATGTGATGGATGCCACACCTTTCAAGCGGGACATTCTGAAGGAACTGGCCGAGGAGTGTCGAAAACAGGGGCTGAAAATGTGCTGGTACCACTCCATTATGGACTGGCATCACCCGGACTACCTGCCCCGCCGCTCCTGGGAAAACCGGGCGGCGGATGATGCTGATTTTGACCGTTACGTCGATTACATGAAGGCCCAGGTGAAAGAGCTGATCACAAACTACGGGGAAATCGGTGTGTTGTGGTTCGACGGGGAGTGGGAGAAGACCTGGACACCGGAGCGGGGGCTTGACCTTTACTGCTACGTCCGCTCCCTTCAGCCGAACATCATCATCAACAACCGGGTGGGCAAGGGACGGGCCGGTATGGCGGGCACCTATGATCCGGGAAGCGCCTCGGGTGATTTTGGAACACCGGAGCAGGAGATCCCGGCCACCGGGCTGGACTATGACTGGGAAACCTGCATGACCATGAACGATTACTGGGGCTACAACAGGAATGATCCCAACTGGAAGTCCGAAATCGACCTCATTCAAAAACTGTCCGACATCGCGAGCAAGGGGGGCAACTTTCTGCTCAACGTCGGACCCACGGCTGAAGGATTGTTCCCTCCGGAAAGCGTGGAGCGCCTGGCCGCCATCGGCCGCTGGATGAAAACAAACGGGGACAGCATTTACGGAACGACGGCCAGCCTGTTTGAGAAGCTGGATTGGGGGCGGTCCACCACCAAAGGACGTACGCTCTACTTCCATGTGTTCGACTGGCCCGCCGACGGCCGCCTGGTCGTTCCCGGCCTGCTGACCAAGGCGGACAGAGCCGTTCTCCTTTCCTCTTCCGGCGAACCACTGGACATGTTTGTTGAGGACGACCATGCGGTCATCACGGTTCCCGCCGAGGCACCCGACAAGGCCGTGTCCGTCGTCGCCTGCACCTTTGCTTCCGAACCCGAGGTGATGCGATCGCCGGATATCGCACGGGTGATTCCTCCCTCTATTCCGGTCCGGGTTTTGAGATGAAGCCGGTCCCGGCGGAGGTCCTCTTTCATAAAGAGAATTGAGGGAGGTCCATCCTTGGATTCGATTCCTGATGGTCATCATTTGTATAGCAGGTTGAACTCGATTCCGATTTCCAGCCCCGCGTATGCAAAGGAGCGGACGATGGCACCGGGATTTCGAACCACCCGTCCGGAATCCCAATACTCATTATAATCGAACTGCTCCCTGGGCTGGGTTTCAATCTCAAACTCCATTCGGCGCCCTCTTTTTCGCATCAGGACCTGGGCGGTGAGTTGAGCGGTCAGAAAAACCCGGTTGTTCAGGCGGTACTTCCCTCCCAGGCCCGACTTGATCGTGGTCATGGTTTTTTCCGGCCCCAGCCGGAAGCGGTCCAGGACCTTTTCCTGATCGCCGGACAGGGTGTAGAAACCCGCCAGGACGGTCATATAGGGCACCCAGCGCGTCCGCGCGTCCCACATTTTGAAATTGTAAGTCACGCCGGCGAGGAAGGAGTGGATGGCCCAGAAATGTGTCTGGGGATCTTCGTAGTGATCGATGGGGAAATATTTCCACTTAAAAGTAGCAGGATCCTGCACCCATAGGCCGTACCAGTCCAGGTGGCTGAGGTAGCGGGCCTGCTGGCGGCCGTATTCCACCACCAAGCCGACGACCTTGTTGAAGAAAAACTGCCCGTTGATGCGGAGGGAGGAGGAGAGAAGGCCCTCCTCCTCAAAAAAGATCTGATCCCGAAGGACATAGGTTTTGCTGCTCAGCCAATCCTCGAGGGGAAAGCCGTAGCCTGCGCCGATACCAAGAACAAGGCGCTGTCCCTGAAACCTTTCCGCCTGAAGAGAGCGGGGAAGAAGGAAAAGACACAGGAGCAGAACGATTCCCGCTATGATTTTTTTGTCAAACAAACCCGACCCCCTCACATCTCATCGAACACTCCTTTGCAGGTTCCATGCCAGAATTCCTCCCCGGCCGCATGACGGAATGCGGTGAAGGAATGACGCCCCACAGTGACACATGTCCTTCCCGGTCCTGTTTTCAGTGAGACGGCGGCCCAGGTGAATTGATCGATCATGTGATGCGGACACAATGTCAGTCGAGAATAAAGACCCGGCGTCCCCTGACTTCCAGCCGGCCCTCGAAGTAGAGCCTGACCGCTTCCGGGTAAATTTTGTGTTCTTCGATCAGAATGCGGGCGCTCAGGGTTTCCTCGGTGTCGTCCTGAAGGACGGGCACGACGGCCTGGGTGATGATGGGGCCCATATCCACGTCGGGGACCACAAAGTGGACGGTCGCTCCGGAGAAGCGCACGCCCCAGTCGACTGCCATTTGCTGGACATGGAGGCCGGGAAAGGACGGAAGGAGCGCGGGGTGAATGTTCATGAGGCGGTTTTCGAACGCCCGGCAGATCAACGGGGTCAGGATCCGCATGTACCCGGCGAGACAGATGAGATCGATATCGCGAGCCTCCAACTCTTTGACGACGGCCGCGTCAAATGCCTCACGGCCTTCGAAATCCTTGTGGTTAAGGGAGGCGGTTTCAAGATTCCGATCTAGTGCGACGGCCAGGCCGGGGGCGTTCCGTCTGTTGCTGAACACGACGGCAATGTCGGCATCAATGTCGCCCCGTAAAATGGCGTCGTGAATGGAGATAAAATTGGAACCCCGGCCGCTCAAAAAGACGGCGATCCGCCCCCGTTTTTTTGGGCTGCGATAGGACGTTTCTGTCATGATATCCCCCTTTCAGAAACGAAACATCATCCCAATTCTGACGGTCATTCCGTCGAGTCT
>JAHIPL010000323.1 GCA_018894615.1 Acidobacteriota bacterium
ATGAGATGCCAGGGCGGGCTCAGAACGGCGAATTTGTTGTAGTCGGCCTCCGGTTTGTAGGTCTCCTGGAAAACGGAACGGGACATGTCCGGTTTCCTGTCCAGAAGATTTTTCCCGAAAAAACTGGGATACCCCCGGATGCCCAGCATGGCCAGGATGGTGGGAGTGACATCCAGAGGGGTGACATAGTCCGTTCGACGGGAGGATTTCGGCCTGTCCGGATCATAGATGATGAAGGGCACTTTCAAATAGATGTTATTGAGAAACTGAATGTGCCCGAAGTGGGGCTCATCGTTGATATTTGTGTGGTCTCCCAGGCCCTCCCCATGATCGCCGATGAGGATGATCTTGGTTTTCTCCTTGAGTCCAAGGTCCTTCAGTTTAGCGAGGAGTCGGCCGAACTGGGCGTCCATGTACTCCACTTCGGCCTGGTAGAGGGAGCGGACGGCCTCGGTGTTCAGGACCGGGCTTCCGCGGAATGTCAGGGTCCAGTCGCGGGGGCCCTGGTGATTGATGATGTCGATGAAGGATTGATCCTTGAAGAAAAAGACGTTGTTGTCGCGTCGGACGAACCACCCGCGGGTGAGGTCGATATCCAGGTCTCCGGAGCCGGGAGGGGTGGAGAATTCCATCTGGTCCATTTTCGCCCGGAAGTGATCGGGATTGGGGATGAAACTGTTGTCCACCTCAAAGAAAAGTTTGTTGACGCCCGGCTTGAGTCTCATGTTGAGCTCATGGACCTCGTATTTCCGCAGGCAGGTCTCATAGATCAGGTCGTCATTGAGATACACACTGAAATCATTGGGCATGGTGGGAGGGGAATACGGATCATGGGGATCGGAATAGTGGACCCAGGCGAAGAAAGGGGTCTTGGCGTTTTCCTCCAGCCAGGGGAACACCTGCTCGTTCACCTCTTCCGCAGTCAGGTACCACCGTGTTAGGGGAAACTGGTCCGAATAGGTGTCGAAGGCCTCGTTGAGCCCGAATTTCGCCTGCATCACTCCGAGTGAAATAAATGCGGCGGTGGCATATCCCCGTTTTTTAAGAAAGGTGGTAAGGGGCGGGCGCTTCCTTTTGGGGTGGATGATCTGCCCGTTGTTGTAGTTTTTCAACTCGTGGGGAGGCTGGGAAAAAAAGAGCGAAGCGTGTGATGGGAGAGTGATGGGGATCAGGGCATAACAGTTCTCGAACAGAGTGCCTTCCTCGGCCAGAGAGTCGATGAAGGGCGTCCGGGCGTTTTCGGAAAAATAAGCGCTGATGAAGTCTGCCCGCTGGGTGTCGAGTGTGATCAGCAAAACGTTGTCGGCGTCCGGTTTAGCTTTACACCCTGTCAGGGCTCCCAAAACAAGAGCGGTCATCAGGGTGCAGGCTCGCAGGAGCGAATATTTTTTATGACGATAATTAGCAAACAATGACTCTATCCTTTATTGTACGATGATTGTCAGAGTGAAGGACATCATATCTGAACGTAGGTACTATTATGGGAAAATATTATTTTTTTGTCAAAATGTTTGCATTGTTCATTTTATTTTTATAAAATTGCGGCGCAAAAAGCCACATGATAGAACTATTTATTGTCTTTCTCATCTTCGGATTGCTCGGAGGCGTTCTGATTTTTATGAATGTCCTCCTCGGCCCCAGGCGTTCCAACCCCACCAAACAAACACAGTTTGAATGCGGGAGCCCGTATCTGCAGGAAGGTATCCAACCCATTCCCATCAAATTCTACATGGTCGCCTTTCTCTTCCTCCTCTTCGACATCGAAGTTGTATTCTTCTTTCCATGGGCGCTTGTGTTCAAGGAAATCGGGTTCACTGCACTTATCGTGATGCTGGCCTATGTGTTTATCCTTGCTGTGGGATTTACTTATGCCTGGCGCAAGGGCGCTTTCCGATGGGAGAGCTGAAAACAACTACACAAAGGAAGCCATGAAAGGCGGATGGATTCTTACAACTTTTAATTCCCTTCTGGGATGGGGGAGAAAATATTCTCTCTGGCATTATCCTTTTATCACGGCCTGCTGCGGAATGGAGTACATGTCGGCCGCCTGTGCCCACTATGATTTCGATCGTTTCGGCATGGGTTGGACACGGTTCACCCCCCGGCAGGCGGACATGCTGCTGATCAGCGGCACGATTTCCCTTAAGGAAGCCCCCGTCCTGAAAACCGTTTATGACCAGATGACGGAGCCCAAATGGGTTGTGGCCATGGGAGCCTGCGCCGTCAGCGGCGGCATCTATGACAATTACGCCGTCGCTCAGGGTGTTGACACCATCATTCCGGTGGATGTCTACATTCCGGGCTGCCCTCCCAGGCCGGAGACCTTTTTTGACGCTCTGCTCAAGCTGCAGGAAAAAGTACAGAAAGAGGGACACGATTGGCGATGGAAAAAAAGGACGTAATCGAAGCCCTGCAAAAAAAGTTCCCGGATGCGGTTCTCGAAGTGTCGAGCCTGTTTGGAGATGAAATCATCTCCTTCAAGAAAGAGGCGCTTCTTGAAATCGCCCGCTTTCTTAAGGGCAAACCCTACGACTATGCCATGCTCCTCGATGAAACCTGTGTGGATCTGAAAGGGGAGTCCCCGCGTTTTGAGATGGTTTACCATTTTCTCTCCCTGACGCTGAATGACCGGATCCGACTCAAGACACGGGTGAGTGAGAGTGATGCCCGCATCGAATCACTGACACCGCTTTGGAAGAATGCGAACTGGCTGGAACGTGAAATCTACGACATGTTCGGAATCGAGTTCGATCACCATCCTTACCTGAGGCGGTTATTTATGTGGGACGGTTTCGACGGCTATCCGCTGCGCAAGGACTATCCGTTACGGAAGCGGCAGATTCACCCGCGGTTGAGCAAATAAAATGAAACCTAGAATACAAAAGGACGCCCGGGAAGACAGCCTCCTCATCAACATGGGGCCGTCCCATCCCGCCATGCACGGCACCATTCGCATCATGCTGGAGCTTGACGGCGAAAAAATCCTCAATGCCGAACTGGAAGTCGGCTATCTTCATCGCGGCTTTGAAAAAATATGCGAGCATAAAACCTATTTTAATCTGCTGCCCTATACCGACCGCATGAACTATGTCTCGCCTCTTATCAACAACCTGGGCTATGTCATGACCATGGAAAAAATGCTGGAACTCGACATCCCTCAAAAAGCCCAGTACATCCGTGTCATGCTCTGCGAAATGTCCCGCATCTCCGATCACCTGACAGCCCTGGCCGCCATGACCATGGAATGCGGCGCCTTCACGGTGTTTCTCTATCTGATCAAAGCCCGTGAATACCTCTGGGAAGCCATCGAGTTCACGACGGGCGCCCGGATGACGACGTCCTTCATCCGCATCGGAGGGGTGAAGTGCGATCTTCATCCCGACTGGGCGGAACAGGCAAAAACAGCCGTCCTGGAAACCAAAAAGGTATTGAAGGACGTGCACGGGCTGATGGACAAAAATAAAATATGGCTGCAGAGGACAAGGAACATCGCCGTCGTCAGCCCGGAAACGGCGATCAACTACGGCTGGACGGGGCCCTGCCTCCGGTCGACCGGGGTGGCCTTTGATCTGAGGAAGGCCTTTCCTTACTCCTCCTACGACCACTTTGACTTTGAAGTTCCCGTGGGCGAACAGGGAGACAACTACGACCGATACATGGTCCGCATGAAGGAAATGGAGCAGAGCCTGCGTATCATCGAGCAGTGTGTGGAAAAAATGCCTTCATCGGGGACCGGGCTGATGGTCGGCGGAATGGAACCGGTCGAGGCCATTCATAAGTCTCGGAGCCGGAGGGTCGATGAGGGCATCCGCCTGTCCCCCAACCTGGAAGGTTCGGAAAAAGCGCGTTACGCAGATATTCTTGCTGAGGGATCCCGGGCCGTCGTCCCACCCAAGGAGGACACCTACACCTCCATCGAAGGGCTGATCAGTCATTTCAAATTTTTCATGAAGGACCACGGCATCCGTCCCCCCAAGGGAGAGGTCTACTTCGCTGTCGAAGGAGGTAATGGGGAATTGGGATTTTATATCGTTTCCAACGGAACGGACAAGCCCTACAGGCTCCATGTCCGCGCCCCGTGTTTCCATATCGTATCCGCACTGGAGGAGATGATCACCGGCCACATGTTGGCCGATATCATTCCGACCTTCGGTTCTACAAACATGATTGGTGGGGAGTTCGATCGATGAGTCCCGCATTCATGGACCTGACGAAAAAGAAAATAGAGGAAATCGCCGGTCGCTATCCGGACAAACGGGCCGCGCTTCTGCCCGTTCTTCATCTCGCCCAGAGCGAATTCGGACAGATCGGAGCCGCGGAAGAGGCGCTGGTGGCCGCCGCCCTGGATATCAAGCCCATTGAGGTGCACGAGGTTGTCACCTTTTACACCATGTACAACCGGACTTCCGTGGGCACTTACCACATTCAGGTCTGTTCCAATCTGAGCTGTTCTCTCCTCGGATCCGGCAAGCTTATCGATCATCTCTCCCGGAAGCTGGGAATTCTGCCGGGAGAAACGACGAAGGACGGCAGATTCACTCTCTCCACGGTAGAATGCCTGGGGGCATGTGAAGAGGCGCCCTCCATGATGATCAATTTTGATTATTACGGCGGTCTCGACGAGAAAAAAATCGACAAAATACTGGATGATCTGAAGTAAAACAGTGGACGAAAAAATACTGACTAAACTGTTCGGTGTCAAAGACAGCCATAAGCTGGAGGTTTATCTTCGGGAAGGGGGCTACGAATCGGTTCAAAAAGCCCTCAAGTCCATGAAACCCGAAGATGTGATGGCCGAAGTCAAAGCGGCCCATCTGAGAGGACGGGGCGGCGCCGGTTTCCCTGCAGGCGTCAAATGGGGATTTGTTCCCCAGGGGGGAGATCAACCCAAATATCTCTGCGCCAACGCCGATGAGGGAGAGCCGGGGACGATCAAGGACCGCTACATCATGACCCACAATCCCCATCTGCTTCTTGAAGGGATCATCATCACGTCGTATGGAGTCGGCATCCATACCGCCTACATCTATATCCGCGGGGAATACGAGCACGTGGCCCTCCGTCTGGAGGAGGCTATCGCGGAGGCGAACCGGGCGGGGCGGCTGGGCAAGAACATCATGAACACCGGATTCGATCTGGAGGTTTACGTCCACCGCGGCGCCGGAGCCTATATCTGCGGCGAGGAGACGGCCCTTCTGGAATCGCTGGAAGGAAAAAGAGGCAACCCCCGGCTGAAACCGCCCTTTCCCGCATCCATCGGTGCTTTCGGCTGCCCGACCGTCATCAACAACATTGAGACCCTGTCAAATGTTCCTCTGATCATTAAAAACGGAGCGAAGTGGTTCACCAAACAGGGACTTCCGGAGGACGGCGGCACACGCATCTGCGGCGTCAGCGGCATGGTGGAAAAACCGGGGATTTATGAATGTCCCGTAGGTACCCCGCTGAGAGATATCATTTTTAAATACGCGGGGGGACCAAAAAAAGGAACCACCATCAAAGCCGTCATTCCGGGAGGGATGTCGGCCCCCATTCTCAAAGCGGATGAAATGGATGTG
>JAHIPL010000324.1 GCA_018894615.1 Acidobacteriota bacterium
ATGGATTTGAGGAATTAGAGAAAAAGATAGAAAGAGTGAAATCAAGGTCAGCTCTTGAAGGGTGGAATTATTTTAAAAATTGGATTCGTTCCGGACGTTCGAATTATAAAAGAATGAGAGGCGTGCCGTTTGTCAGGGACCATTTTGAAGATGGAATATTGATGGGAAATATGGAAATCGTTTTTAAAAATGGAGAACTTGAGGGAAAGACTTTTTAAGCCAGGATTGAATATATGATAGTTTACATAATGGATATTATACGACACAACTACGCTTTTTCAATTTGCTTCTTTACCGTTCTTATATCCACACCTAATGATTTTGCTGTATTGGTTAATCCGATAGTTGATACCATTTTGATTAACTCTTCTAATTCAACGTCTTTTAACTTTGATCTTTTAGAACCCTTTCTTGTTTTTATGCCATATTCTTGAAGAGAATTAAAAACCATATCTTTGCTACATCCCAGAATATCGGCAATTTCTCGGATTGATTTTTTATCTTCGATGTAAAGTTTTATTAGGTTTTCATATGAAGGTTTTGAACCGATTGCTGGCCGTCCAATATTTTGTGCTACTCCGGCAGCTTTTTTATAGTTCATCCAATCTCTGACTTTTTTAGTTTTCATAACAATAATAAATGAAATATTCCTTTTTTTACGGATCACTCGATTTTTTTTCGGCTACTTTTAATTCAAGTTGTTTTTGAAAACCTGGAATGTACCTTTCAGCTTTTTTAAAAGTTGCCCCGACTTGCCTGATCGGGGGCATCTCAATCGTTTTTCCGGACAGTAATTCACCCACTGTGAGAAGCTGGATTTTAGGATATTTTTTCCCCCATGACTTTGACTCGAAGAATTGAGCCGTGAATGCCTCTGTTTGCATTGGTTTGGTGGGCGTTTCCATCGAGATCAGGACTCCGATTGCTGCTTTTTCCCTTTCAACAACACCACGGAGATCCCGCACATGGTTAACGCCAGTATGACCGGCCTTGACTGATATTATTACGTTCTCAAAAACTCCTGGACCGTCCCCCTGGAAAACAATCTTTCCGTCAATCCCTTTATCTGCGCCCTTTTTTTGTTCCACGGGCCGGGCTCCGATTAGACCGAGCGCCCACCACTGGAATTGATACGGATCCGATACTGCAAGGGCCGCAGCGTCTGGAAGGCTTGTCGGTTCGCCTATGACTTCGAATTTTGCTTCTGTTCCGAAGGCGTCATAAAGCCGCCTTTTCATCAATGTTATGGCCAGATGAGTTATGTCTATCCCGATCCATCTCCGGTTCATCTTTTGTGCGGCCGCGATAGTCGTTCCGCAGCCGCAAAACGGATCAAGGACCAGGTCCCCTTCGTTACTGCTTGCAGAGATTATCCTTTCAAGGAGCGCTTCTGGTTTCTGGGTGGGATAACCGAGGCGTTCAAGAGCTTGTGTTGGAATTGGGGGGATGTCATTAATAACATCTTGGAGAGGCAGACCAGTTCCGCTTAGTAGATATCTTTTGAAACGCGGCATGCCTCCCTTTTTTGTTGGCCACAAAATCAAATTTTGAGCATCCAAAATGTCAAGGCGCTGTCGAACAGACATCTTCGAATATCCCCCAGGGAAAACAAACCAATCTGGTAGTGCTCTATCAGGAGGTGGTTCCCAGTGCCGTTGCTTTGGATCAATTCCCCTCCACGGCTGGCCAGAATCACCAGTTCTGGTTCCAGGGCCTGTTAAATCGTAGCTGCCATATCTCCCCGTGGAGTCATGGAGTCTATAAAACTTTTTTATGTAGTTTTCCTCGTATTCTTGAACACTTCTATTCCATATCATTTTATCCGTTTTGCTATAAAACAAAATGCAATCGTGAATTGGCCCCCAACGTTTTGCTCTATTGTGGCTTGATGTACGCTTCCAAATGATCTCATTTCTAAAATTATCAGGTCCCATAGCCGCATCCATCAGCATTTTTAAATAATGGCTTGCTGCAGGATCACAATGTAGATAAATGCTCGCCGTCGGTTTCATCGCCCGCCGGAGTTCGACAAGGCGCGGGGCCATCATGACAAGGTAGGCCAGCATGTCGCACGGCCCCATGAATGTCCGAAAGGCCTGTAGGCAATCAGCGACCTTCCCGCCTTTCATCACCAGTTCGGCAAAAATAGCCTCGTCATCCTGGCTCCATGTCCAGGTATCTTCGAAGGCCCGAATTTGTGAGGCTGCCTGGCTGCCGTTTTTCTCTTTGAAAAGGATGTTGTAATTCTGGTTGCTCTTGAATGGCGGATCAAGGTAAACCAGATCTACGGATTCATCAGAAATGTAGCGCCTCAGAATGTCAAGATTATCCCCATAGTATAAAGTATTTTCCATTGCTCAACCCATTACAAAAAATTGATTTCTGTTATTGTATAGGGATTGTGCAGAGATTATCAAATAGATTTTGAGACTTTATAAGGTCAACTCTCAGGTTTCGGAACCAGTCATATAAGGGGAGCCATTGTCCATAGATTTCCCCATGTCACAAATATGTCACAGATTCAGTTGAAAAACGCTGAAAATATGGCCTTGAGATTGAAAGGAAAACCATCCGAAAAGCCCCCGTTTCCCCAGGAAATCTCTGGTGGGCGGTACAGGATTCGAACCTGTGACCCTCGGCTTGTAAGGCCGGTACTCTTCCGCTGAGCTAACCGCCCCACTCGAATTGAGTGATTTTCTAACGGTAGACAAATCGGGCCGGTTTGTCAACCTGGGAAAAGGACGTTCCGGTCCCTGCCCTTCGGGAGGAAAGACAGCTGGGTTCCTTGTGCAGAATCATGGCGAAAACATGTCAAAACATGTCAAAAGGATTGACACAACAATAGTCATATGCTAAATTTAGACTCCGTTTTCAGGAATAAGTGTTTCTTCATTCATTCTGTGGATCTTTAAAACTAGAAGGATAGAAAGATGTTCGCTGTCATAAAAACCGGAGGCAAACAGTACAGGGTTCAAAAGGGAGATGTCCTCGAGGTGGAAAAACTTGATGCCGACAATGGAAAGACAATCACATTTGATGAGGTCCTGCTGGTCGAATCGGATGGGAAAACGAGCATCGGTACACCCCTGGTGAAAAACGCTTCAGTCAAAGCGGAAGTGGTGGACACGTTCAAAGACAAAAAAGTCCTTGTCTTTAAAAAGAAAAAAAGGAAACAGTACAGACGAACCCGGGGCCACCGGCAGGAACTGACGCGGATCCGGATTGAATCCATCCTTTTTGGACCCGCAAAGTCCGACGAAAAAAGCGAAACAAAGCCGGCCGAAGCCAAAACAACAGCCAAGCCGGCGGCGCAAAAAGTGAGCGCAGCAAAAAAACCCGCAGCAAAAAAACCCGCAGCGAAAACAATTGCCGTAAAAAAGCCGGCTGCTAAACCGGCAGCTCCGAAAAAAGTCACCCAAACAGAGAAATAAAGGAGAGGATGAATGGCTCATAAAAAATCAGGCGGCAGCGCCAAAAACGGACGCGAAAGTCAGTCGAAGCGATTGGGCGTTAAACGGCATGACGGACAGCATGTCAATGCCGGATCCATCCTCGTGCGGCAGCGGGGAACACCATTCAACCCGGGTCTGAACGTCGGCCGCGGAAAAGACGACACACTCTTCGCCCTTGAAACGGGCAAGGTTCACTTTGAGACAAAAGGGAAAAATAAAAAATACGTTTCCGTTATTCCCGCATAGGAGGATCCGCTCCGGGTCCCATGTTTGTTGATCAAGTCAGAATATTTCTTCAAGCCGGAAATGGGGGAAACGGCTGTTTGAGTTTCCGTCGTGAAAAGGGGATTCCCCGCGGAGGTCCGGACGGCGGGCGTGGCGGAAACGGAGGCAGCGTCTACTTTGTATCCGATGAGAGCGTCGATTCACTTGTCTATTTCCGTTTTCATCCCCTTGTCAAGGCCCGACGCGGGGACCACGGAAAAGGCGGCAATCGCAGCGGCAGGAGGGGGGAGGATCTTTATCTGAAGGTGCCGGTGGGAACAGTTGTCAAAGACGAAGCGGACGACGCCGTTCTTTTTGATTTCACGCAGCCGAATCAGACCTTTTGCGCTGCCGAAGGAGGGCTGGGGGGAAGAGGGAATTCTTCTTTTGCGTCTTCCACCCGCCAGGCGCCCCGCCACAGGGAAGAAGGAAAGCCGGGCGAGGAAAAATATCTTTTTCTCGAACTCAAGCTCATTGCCGATATCGGGCTTGTCGGATTTCCGAATACCGGAAAATCAACGCTCATTACAAAATTATCGGCCGCCAGGCCGCGGATTGCCGATTATCCCTTCACCACATTATCGCCCCATTTGGGAGTGGTGGATGTGGATGACAACTGCAGTTTTGTCATCGCCGATATCCCCGGCCTGATCGAGGGCGCTTATCAGGGACACGGCCTCGGGATCCAATTTCTCAGACATGTGGAACGGACTCGGATCCTGGCGCACATCATCGATGTGTCCCCCTACACGGAAAGAGACCCCGTCTCGGATTACAGGATTATTAAGGAGGAGCTCCGGTCCTTCAATCCCGACCTGCTCAACCGGGCCCAGGTGATGATCGCCAACAAAGTTGATCTGCTGACCGAAAACCGGTCCGCTCTTGATCGGCTGAGAGCGATGGCCCATGAAAATAACATTCCCTTCCTGACCATGTCCGCTTTGAAGGGGACGGGACTCAAGGATGTGGTCTCTCTGTTGATCGAAACGCTGCGGAAAGTGACCGAGGATGAAAAAAAAGAATCCCTCTGAACGCATCGGCCTTCTCGGCGGGACATTCAATCCCATTCACAATGGGCATGTGGGTGCCGCCCTGTCCGCAAGAGAGAGGACGGCGCTTGACAGAGTCCTGTTCATCCCCTCTTTCATCCCACCCCATAAGGATACCGGAGACATCGAAAAGGCGGAACACAGGTTCAAAATGGTGGAGTTGGCGGTTCGGAACAGGCCGGGTTTTGAGGCCAGCCTGATCGAGCTGGAAGCCGGGGATACATCCTATTCCATCGTCACTCTGGGGAAAATAAAAAAAATACATCCAACGGCACAGCTTTTTTTCCTGTTGGGAATCGACGCCTTTCTCGATATTCGAACCTGGAAACATTATGAGAGGATTCTCGAACAGTGTTCGTTTATCGTTCTGAGCCGACCTCCCTTCAGCCTGGATGCCGCGAGGGATGTTCTGGACCCCGGCCTCCATGAAGCGTTTCGCGATGTGGGGGAGGAGGGGCTCGACCTCGAAAAAGAAAAGGCCGAAGGCGTCATCTATCTGCTGCCCATACCTGAGATAGACATATCGTCTTCCGACATTCGCCTTCGTTTGTCCGAAGGACGGTCCATCAACGGTCTGGTGCCACCGGATGTCGAGCGATACATCAGAGATAATGAACTTTATCAAAGCAAACAAAGGAGCCGGGATAAAACAGTGCCATTCAGCAAAGACAGTTTAACCCAGGAAGTACAGGCAGCCGTGCAGGCCGCTCAGGAGAAGATGGCGGAGGATATGATCCTTCTCGATCTGAAGGAGCTCTCTTCCTTCACCGATTTTTTTCTGATCATGAACGGTCGTTCCACCAAACAGAATACGGCCCTCTGTGACCACATTGAAAGGGTGCTGCGCCAGATGAGGATGAGACCGCTCAGTATCGAGGGGCGGTCGAACGGGGAATGGATACTGATGGACTACGGATATCTGATCATCCATATTTTTTCAGACGAAACCCGCGCCTATTATTCTCTCGAGAAACTCTGGGGGGACGCGCCCCGCCTGCAATTTTGACCATTTTTCACCCTCTTTTTTTTCCCCGTGAACGGATTTGGAATGATCCATCCGCCGGTTCGGCGCATTATGATAAAATGTATTGACATTTTTGGGGCGAATCATTATTTTTTATGAACATTTCAAGGTCTTTATTAGGCGCGGATCAGCGTGGGAGTTGAAACATGGAAATGAATCTTTTTTGGCCGGGAAAAACGCGGAACAAATGGATTCGAGGCCTTGAAGATGAATATCTGAACAAAATTCGACGGATGGGACATTGTTCCATCGTCCCGACCCGTGAAGCCAGAGGCTTGTCGGAAAAGGAGAAGGGACGGATCCTCTCGACCGAAGCGGAAGGGCTTTTAAACCATCTGGATAAGGGATATGTCGTTTGTCTGAGTGACAAGGGGCGGTCAATGACCTCGGCAGGTTTTGCGGAATTTATCAAGCAGTTACATATAGGGCCGCATTCCTGTGTCAGTTTTGTGATTGGGGGGTATCATGGGCTGGAGGACAGCGTGCTGCTGAAAGCGAACACCCGCCTTTCCCTGTCAAAGATGACATTCTCCCATGAAATGACCCGGGTGATGCTGCTGGAGCAGCTCTATCGATCTTTCAGTTTGATTCAAGGACGGAAATACGCCAAGTAGGAGGTAAAGAAGTGGAGAAAAGTGAGAAAAGCCAGTATGAAAAAATACTGTTGGAAAGAAAAAAAGAACTCATCGATTCCCTCAGCGAGCTTGTGCAGAACAGTCGGGAGGCTGATCCGGGAGTTGCTCAGGATATCGGAGATAAGGCGGAAAGCTCCTACACAAAAGAATTTTTACTCAGCCTTTCGGTTACGGAGAGAGAACAGCTTTTATTGATCGATGAAGCGCTGAACCGTATGGCTGCAGGCCGCTTCGGTGTCTGCGAAGAATGCGGCAAGGAAATAACCAAGAAGAGGCTGAGCGCTCTTCCATGGACGCCCCTCTGCATCGAATGCCGGCAAAAGCTGGAGGCCTCGCAGTAGAAAAGAATGAGAGATGGCCACATTTCTGAAGGCGGCGGAACTTGTTTTTTTCCCCTCCTTCTGTCGTCTGTGCGGTGATCTTCTCGTTTTTCACAGGGAGAGGGTTGTTTGTCGGGAATGCCTGAGCGGCCTTGAGGTTCGGGCGTTTTCCTTCTGCTCCTGCTGCGGACGGTTTCATTTCTCTTCCGCAGGGCCGTTTCTTTGCGGCGCCTGCACTGAGACAACTCCTCCTTTTTCTCTTCACCGGTCCTGCGGACCCTATCGGGGCGGGCTGAAGGATATCATCCTCCTTCTGAAATTTCACGGCTGTGCTCCTCTCGCCGGCGATCTGGCGGTGTATGCCTGTAAATGCGTCAAAGGAGAGAAAAATCTCTGGGAAAATGTCGATGTGATTGTGCCTGTTCCTCTCAACAGAAAGAAAAAGAGACAGCGGGGGTACAACCAGTCCGGACTTGTCGCTCGTGCCCTGGCGCGACGGATGGTTCTGCCGTTTCGGGACCGTGCTCTGCGAAAAATCCATCATGGTCCGCCCCAGATGGGCCTGGAAGCGGAAGCGCGCCTGCGGAATGTCAGAAATGAGTATGTCCTTTCCGATCGATTGTCCGTCAGAGGAAAAACAATCCTGCTCGTAGACGATGTGTTCACGACAGGCGCCACAGTAACGGAATGCAGCCGGATTCTCATTCAGGGAGGAGCGAAAGAGGTCAGGGCGTTGACCTTGGCTCAGGCTCTATAAAAAAAAACACCCGGCCGAAACCGGGCGTTTTTCCGAAGGTTTTTATTTTTTTTCGGCATTCGGATTTTTAATACGTCGTTTTCATGCTCGGCCTTGATCTTTTCCTGGTCGACAGAACCATAAGCCCTCTCGATCCGATTTGCGCCTCTTCCCCTCGACCAGAACAGTGGCTTCCCCTTTGAGGTGGGCGGGGAGCATCTTCCCCAGCAGTTCTTCCGCCGTCCCCCTCAGGAATTCCTCATGGATTTTCGTCAGTTCACGGGCGATGACCACTCTTCTGCCAGGAAAGATCTGGTGCAGGCATGTCAAAAAGGATTCGATTTTTCTCGGCGGCAGATAAAAGATCAGCGTGGCCTTCTCTTTATCGAGAGCTCGAAGCTGCTTGAGGAAAGCGGCCTTCTTAGGTGCTGGGAAACCGACAAAAAGAAAGCGGTCGGTGGGGAGCCCGGATGCGCTGAGAGCGGCTACGGCTGCGCATGGTCCCGGAACGGGAATGACCGTGATTCCCTCCTCGACGGCGCGGTGGATGAGGGGATA
>JAHIPL010000325.1 GCA_018894615.1 Acidobacteriota bacterium
GGAAAAGCAGGGATTTGAGGTCACCGTCTCCAACAGTCTCGATTCCTACACGGATAAAACCCTCATGTCCTCTCTGGATCTCATCGTCCAGGTCTACACTATGGCTCAGATCACCGGTAAGCAGGAGAAGGGGCTTCTTGATGCCGTCAGGAGCGGGATCGGTATCGCCGGCTGGCACGGCGGACTGGCCGACTCCTTCCGCAGCAACACCGAGTACCAGTTCATGGTGGGCGGGCAGTGGGTGGCCCACCCGGGCGGCGTCATTCCCTACGATGTCCGGATCATCGACCACGACCACATCATCACCCGGGGGCTCAAGGACTTCTCCATGAACTCGGAGCAGTACTACATGCACGTCGATCCCATCAATGACGTCCTGGCCACGACCACATTTTCCGGGAATCACGCGGCCTGGATCGACGGTGCCGTCGTTCCCGTCGTCTGGACCAAAACCTACGGAAAGGGAAAGGTGTTTTATACATCCCTGGGTCATGTGTCCAAGGATTTCGATGTCCCTGAGGCACGGGCCATTGTTCAGCGCGGAATGCTCTGGGCTGCCGGATTTTCCGACGAGGAGATCAGCCGGATCTGTCAGCTGAAGTGACCTGGAAGAAAAATTTGTGCCTTCGGTTTTACGGCCGGATTTTTTTTATCTGTAAAATCATCCGTTTCATCCGGGATCGGATGCGGAACAGGCCCTTCAGCACGCCGGCGGCGATGCGGCCCGGCTGCAGGCGGGTGTCCGGATCGCAGGTCCAGTGGATGGGGAATTCCTCCAGACGCAGCCCCCGATGCAGGGCGAGCAGGAGGACCTCGATCTCGAAGAGAAAACCGTCCGTTTCCATAATCATAAAAAGGGATTTTGCCGCAGCTCCGCTGTACACCTTGAATCCGCATTGGGAATCGGAGATGGAACGGGGAAGGCCGGTGATCAATCGGGTCATCCAGCGGAATCCCAACGAAAGGACTCGTCTTTTCAGCTTTTGGTCGCGGTGAATGACGGTTTTTTCATGCCGCCGCGATGCAAGTGCCAGGTCCAGTTGTCCCGACCGAATGCGCTCAATGGGGGGAAGAGCATCGGAGTAGGGAACACAGGTCCCGCTGTCGGCATAAAGCACGACATCTCCCTTGGAAGCCAGAATTCCCGTCCGGACGGCCGCTCCCTTTCCCCTGTTCCAGGGGTGACGTACAACATGTCTATCCACTCCCGGAGGCGGAGATACCTTTTGAGCCTCCTCTCCGGTGTGGTCCCGGCTGCCGTCATCGACAACAATCACTTCCCCCCGCCAATTCCGGCTCTGGATGAATGCTGACGCCGCTTCGACGTCGAAGCGGATTTTATTCTGCTCATTGTAGGCGGGGATCACGATTGAAATATCCATCAGTCATGACCCCCCAACCCGACATTGATCCGTGTCCGGATGAAGGCGTCCCACAGGTCTTTTCGAATGTGGACGGCCAGCAGAACTTCCGGCCGAAGACCGTAATACTCCGATTGGACACTGTCGAGAAACGAGGCGGGCAGCATCTCCGTGTTTTTTTTATCGGTGATGACGACGGCGGCATCGGCGAGGCTGCCGGCCTCCTCTAGTCCTCCCCAATAGCCGATCTGCTCGAAATCTCTCAGGTACCACGGCAGGGGCCAGGTTTCATATGGTCCCGCGACCACCTTGATGAGCATCTGTTTTTTTTGGGCGTGGAGGGAGGCAAGATCGCGGATTCGCTGCACGAGGTTCAGAAAATCGGTGGACGTTTGGGCATACACATACGGATTGCGCGTGTCGGCCTGATAGATGAAGTTGGCTAGGTAGGATTGACGCCCCAGGTTGTACCCAAGAACGAGAATCAGAATCAGTGGAATTCCCTTCAGCCACCACTTTTGCGGCCGTTCAATAAGAAAGGCGCTTCCCTGTCCGGCAAGCAGAATAAATCCGAAAAAAAACGGCAGGCAGTTCCATGGCGTTTTATAAGGGATCAAAGAAAATATCGCCGTTGAAAACAGGGTGTAAACAAGAACGAAACGGAAGAAACCCAACCGGGCGGGCGATGCAGACCTTTTTTTTGCAAAGAGAGAGACGGCTCCGATCAATGCCAGCCCCAGAATGAGCCCTTCGCTCCAGACGGGCCCCCCTTCGAAGCGGCTCCGGGTCAGCATGCCGATGTAGTAATACCAGGGATGGACGTGCATGCCCGCGCCTTCGGCTCTGGAGAGATAGGAGGGAAAGGACAGAATAGAATCGAGAGGCCCCTGCCGGTGAGTGAAAAAGGAGGAGAAGAGCACAACGGTCGTCAGCAGGGCCGCTCCTGCAGCGAGAGGAAAATGTGTTTTCCACTTTGGATGTTTTAACATATCCGGAGACGGGATTTTGAAAGGAGGGAAATACGCCGACAGAAATGCCGCGGCCAGGGCAAAAAAGAGAATGACGGACGTTTCCTTTGTGGCATAGGCAAAACCTGCAAACAAACCGGCCGAAAGCGCCCATCCCCGGGAGGGCGCCCGGACATACCTCCAGATCGAAGTGAGAAGCCCGGCCCCGAAAAAGAGGAGCAGGGTTTCCTGAATATAAAACCGGCTGAAGGTGACCATAACCGGGGAGATGGCCAGAAGGAATCCGGCACAAAGGATGGGAAGACGTCCCGTATCCCTGACCGGAATCAGAAGCAGCAGTAATACACCGGCTCCAAGGAGCGCCGGCAGAAGCCGCAGGGTGGTTTCGGTCAGCGCGGTGAAATCCGTCCCCGAGCGGATGAGGGCGAGAGGCAGGCTCAGATAATAGAGGGTCGGCCCGTGATGGTCGGTCCGGTCATAAACATAACGGCCTTCCTCCAGCAGGTCCTTGAATTTGACGGCCTGATTGGCTTCGTCGTGATGCATGGGGCGGCGATGGAGGGCCGCCGTTCGAAAAACCAGCGCACCCGTGAGGATCAGAAGAAAGAGACAGCCGAAAACCCCTTTTTTCATTTGACTGGTTTGCCGTAAACCTCCACTTCCACATAGTGATTCATGTCGTTGGATGTGTTGCCCCTGCTGTAGAGCCGGATGTAGCGGCCCTCAACCCCTTTGGGATCGATGAGGCGGCCTTCGTTGACCTCGATGTATTCCTTGTCCCGGCCGAGTCCCAGCCCGGAAGAATTGTCGTGGTCGTTGTTGTAGATTGTTTTTACTCCTGCCACAAATTCAGGGTCGTCGCTCACCTGAATGATCACGTCATGGTACACCCGCGCCTGGCTGTGATAGTGCCAGACCAGAAGGGCGTAGAGGGTGCACGTGTTCTCCAGATCGATTTGAATCCACTGGACGCCGGGACCGAATTCGACAAAATAACCGTCTTCCCCGGATTTTTCACTGTCCGTGACAAATTCCACTTCACCGATGATTGGCTCCATGTCGGAGGCCGTGACGGGCTTGTTCAGAGAGAGGAATTCCGTCCCCGGAGGAACATAAAAAGGGCCTCTGTTTTTTCCGGTGATCTGTTCGAGGTTGGCGGACCGGATATTTTTTGGCGTCCCGACAAACATGGGCTTGGGCAGTTTGAGTTTCAATACCACTTTTTCGTCATCTTGGATGGATGATGAGGCTGTCATTCCGCTTTGGACGAGCAAAACGCTCAACACAATCAGAATCAATAGGTTAGCTGTTCGTTTGGTCATTTCGTTTCCTCCAGAGACATTGTGTTTTCCTTCAGGGCATCCGGGTTGTACAGCCGGTATGTCCCTCCGCTTCCGATGGTCAGGGCCCAGATCTCCGGCCGTTTTCTGCACAGCTCATCGATCTCCCGGTCGCTCATCACTATAAAAGCCGTCGAGAGCGCATCGGATTCAGCGGCGGAAGGGTGCGACACCCAGGCCGCCGTGTGCCTGCATGCGCTTCTACCCGTCCGCGGATCCGTGATGTGGGCGCCTTTGACCTCCAGGCCGGATCCGCTGAGCGCTCTGTTGCGCAGGTGAACCCGCTTCGGAACGCCCAGACCGGTTCCGCCTCCTCCGACTCCGACCGGCCAGCCTGCCTGTTCCGGATCAGGCCGCCCCATGGCCAGCGCCGTGCTGGTCCCTCCATGGATGAGGGCGTCCGGGATCTCCCAGTCCGCCAGAATCGGCCGCAGGCTGTCGAGAGCGAAACCCTTGCCGATGCCTCCCAGATCGAGATCCGGAGGCGGTGATCCGCGATCCGGCCGGACAGCGGAAAAGCCGTCCGCCTTTCGTATCAATTCGACGGGAGGAACCGCCTCTCTCCGCCGGCCTTTCCACATCCGTGAAAACGGATTCCGTCCATATTTTAGCAGAGAAGGTGTGTTGATATCAAAAGCTCCCGCCGTCTGCCGGGAAAGCCGAAAGGAGATGTCCAGGCAGGAAAAGATTTCCCAGCCGATCCTCATTTCCTCTCCGGGCTCAAGGCTGTTGATCCTGCTTATTTCACTGGTCGGATCGTGCCTGTTCAGCAGTTTTTCCAGATGCCCTATTTCCTCAAAAATGGCTTCGGACGCCTCTCTCGCGTACTTTGAATCGATACCTGAAAAGAGAACTTCGAACGGAGTGGTCATGAATTCGGCTGAGAAGCGGTGAACACCGGAAAAAGAGGGAGTGTTCATTCCACCGTCGGCGGGCGCTGCAGGCCGAACCAGAAGAGCGCGGCGCACAGGGACACTAGAGCAAACACCCGGTGCAGCAAAAAAGCGGTCCGAATCAGTTGAAAGGGAACAAAAGCCAGCATCATGGACAGGGCGGTCAGGGTCAGCAGCATTGCGGAGAGGGCGTACAGCCAGAAGGCGCCGTTCGACAGGGAACGCGCCCTTGTTTCAGGCTCTTCGTTCCGGAGGGAAAAGTCCACCATGTCGCCTCCTCGAAGAAAAAGCACCACGGCCGTGCAGAGGGCGTAGATGCCTCCCACCGACACATGGGCCACAAGAAGGAGGCCCTGAAGGCGGAACAATCCCAGACCGGAACCCAGAAATCCTGTGAGCGCCATCACGGCATAGCTTCCGGTCATCCCGAAAAAAAACCAGCGTCCGAGAGCTGTGTAGTGGGTTCCCGTCCACAACCAGGCTCCGTAACCTTTTGTTTGTCCGCCGGCCGGGATGATAGAAGTCTGTTTCAATCTATGAAGGAGGATGGACACGATGACCAGGGACAGACAAACAACCAACCCGAATATCATTTCACCCTCCCGGGATAGAATCCCATGGCCCTTCCCGTGAGCCAGGTGAGCAGGGTCAGAAGAACAAGAAGCATCAGCAGCGCCGCACCGAAGAGAAGCCATTTCAGCAGCGGGCGGACAATAAAGGACAGCCCGAACAGGCGGTGATAGGGGCCGTTCAGTCCCATGAACGAGACCGCCGAACGTTTTTTAACATGATCACTCAGATAGGGCCCTGTGCCTTGAATGGAGGCGAAAAGAAAAGGCGAATCGACCCGGTGGCAGTCCTTGCATCCATTGGAGCCGAGAGACTGCTGAGCGGGGCGGACATTGTGGGCCAGTGGCCAGGTGACGGGCGCCGCTGCCGGATGATCGCTGAAGGAAAGGTCGCCCTTTTCATCCAGACGGTGCAGATATCCGTTGGAGATGTAGGCGTATTCTACTGAGCCCTCCCCGGCCTCCTCCTGTCCCTTTTGCATTTGCTGCAGCACGCGGATGATCTGGCTTTTTGTCAGCGTTTCTTCTTTTCCGGCCAGGGCGGTCAGGAAATCCGCATCGAATGGCGGAACGAGGGGAAGAGGGCCGTTATCCGACAGCCAGACAAATGCAGCTTCCGCAGCGGAAGAATCCTGCTCTGATTTGTCCGGATACCCGTCCACTATGCGGTAAAGATAACGCCCTTTTCTGTATCCGGGGGAACCGGGGGCTCCGGCCAAAGCGCCGAGGGCGGTCAGGACATGTTCGATCCGCAGTTCCGCCTCCGTGTCGGGTTCCTCGGCGGCGGGATCGAATTCGGGGACAATCGGAATCACTGTCCCTTCCGATCGGACTCCCCAGAAGATTTCCCCGGCCGGAATATCCACCGGAGAGGGGATGCTGTTCAGGCCGCCGTCCGCATTGGGTTCGAACAGCCGACCGTTCAGGACCAGAACCACAGGCCCTTCGATGTCGATCGTGCCTGACAGTGCCAGGATCAGGCGGGCGATGCGCTCGTTCACATCAAAGTATCCGGCGCCGGCCTCCATCACATGCTCCGGTGTGAGCGGTGTGGCTGTTTCACCCTCCAGGCGTGCCCAGAAAGCCGGCCAGGCAAGGCGGTGGGGAGAGAGCTTGCCGTCTGCACCGGGAACAAAAACAGGTTCCAGCACCGCGGGCTGCTCCGTGTACCAGCGGGCGATGCCGTGGATGCCAAGACGGTTCGCCCTCGATGTGCGCACACGGACAGGCTCGCGGGTGACAAGCGGCCCGGAGTGGCACACCGTACAAGACAGGCGCTCGAAGTGAACGGCCGGCAGCCCCTTGTGGAGGGGATAGGGAGCGCCCATCCGGCCGGAGCCTTTTTTCCTGCCTCCGGGAAAGCCGGCACCCAGGTGACAGCCGCGGCAGGTGAAGGAATCCCGGAGGCTCTCTCCCGTTTCCCCGGCTTCCGCTTCATATCCTCTGATAATGGTGTGGTTTGTATTCCCTCTGTGGCAGTCCACGCAGGCCATTCCCGATGCGCTGTGGACATCGTCCGTGAGGGAGGATTTTGAGGTCCCCACCGGTGTGACGGAGTGGCAGTTGAGGCACAGCCTGTCTTCCGGCTGCGAGGAGAGAGGAATCGGGATCTCATGCCTGCTGTTGAAGAGGTCCTCGCGATAGCGGACGGAGGGAACCACGGCGTACTCGGTGTCGTCGGGATTGGGCCCGTCATAAATGTCCCAGAAGGCCGGCAGTCGGGATGCCATGCCTCCCACGTCGCCCAAGCCGGATGCGGCCGCGGCCGCCCATCGGAAATTTTCGCGCAGGACCTGGACGGCCCATTCGCTGTGGCTCTGTTCGAAAGAGGCGCTGTGACAGGCCAGGCAGTTGATTTCCAGGGAACCGGAAACGTTCCAGCGTGATTCCGGGTCCATGTCGTCTTCCCTCGGATCTCCCGATCCGCCGCCGGGTTGGTGGCGGCCGAAAAGCAGGGTGAAATCCCACCGGCTCAACCCCAGGTGTTCCGGATGCCAGGCCCCCTCCATCGGCCTATAGGAAATGGGGAGAACGGTCCCTGTGGCCCGGTCGACCAGGAACCAGGGTTCGGTCATCCGGCCGTGGTCTTTCGCGGAGGAGGCGTTGAAATGAAATCCCCGGCTGATGGCCGCATAGTCGTGACAGGGGGCGCAGCTTGTACGGAATGAAAAGGGGAAGGGATAGGGGATTGTGGGAA
>JAHIPL010000053.1 GCA_018894615.1 Acidobacteriota bacterium
GGAGCCAGAGAAACGATGTAGCAGGAGTCAGGCAGCAGGCTTTCCAGCTCGGCCAGAAACGCCGTCCAGGAAAAACCCTTGTGCAGAATAACGCCGTTCAGCCGATCTATTTTTTTCCTGTTTGTTTCCTCCGCTGCCTGGATGGATTCGGCCGTTTTCCTGTTCTCCTCCTCCACCTGCCTGAGGCGGCTGTCGAGTTCGGCCAGCGTGGAGGAGGCCTCGATATTTTTACGGCCGTAAGTTGTGAGCAAAAAAATCGACTGCCCGATCGCCGCGCAAAAAATGACGGTCATCAGCCCGGCGACCAGGTAGAGCAGCCGGCGGTTCTGCCGGGGCTGGGTGGCAAGATTGATGGTTAATCGTTTGTTCGTCATCCGAGGTATCCGATCAGGGGAGCCAGAAGGCTGCGATCCTCCGGGCGCATCGTCGAGGGGATTGAGACCGTCAGATCCTCCACCGGACAGTCCAACCGGTCGGCCAGCGTGTCCCTCACCATTCGTTCATCGCTGATTCGTCCCAGCCGCAGCCGCAGGGAATGGATGGTCTGGCCTTCTTGGTCCTCAATAAAATTGAGCGTGTTTTCAATCTCCTGCAGAATGGTGGACATTTTGTCGGAAATTCCCGCCTCTCCGGAGTCCGGCAAAAAGGACGCTTTCTGCCGGGCCAGCACCACCTCGCCGCCGATAACCGTCAGAAGGCTGAGAGAGTTTTCTTCCAGATTGGCCAGTAGCACGTTGCGGTCGGTCGGCCAGGTTTCCACATTGTACAGTCCAACGATGGGAACACCCACCCAGCCGACCTTCAAGCCGCATCGTGTAAAAATCCCTTCATACTCTTTGATCACGGAGATGTTGGCGATGGCGACAAACACCCGCTCTTTTTCACCCGCTTTCATGCGGTAAAAAGCGAGACGGGAGTTCGGGGCGAGCATGGGCATCTGTTTTTTAATGCGATGCTGAATGATCTGTTCCCTCTCCTGAGGCGAACGGGGAAGGGAGGAGAAGGAAAACACAAAGGTCCGCTGGCAGGCCTCCGGAAGAAGGACGCCGACCGGATGTCCATTGATCGGCAGGTTGTCCTTTCCCTCCCGCAGCAGCGTTTCCAGGCGGGCAGGCTCCAAAATGTTGATGCCGGAAAAAGACGGTCGGAGCGTTTTGGCATCGACAGGAAGCACAACATGTTTGTTTTGCCCCTTGTCCTTTCCCGTCACCCGCAATCCACTCATATAGCGGGATGTCAACTGAAAGGCAATCTGGGGTTTCGGCGGCTCCGTCAGCCACTCCAGCCAACTTCGCCACAAACGGATCATGCGCATCTCCGGATATTCATCGTTCCTTCGTTCCTATCTCTCGACAAACGTAACCTTGTTCAATTCCCTGAGACTTGTCACTCCCTCCAGGACTTTATCTCTGATGCCCGTTTCCCTGAGAAAAATCATCCCTTCCTCTTTGGCCTGCTTTTTCACCTCAGAGAGGGGCTTTCTGGCCAGAATCATCTCCCGAATCTCATCGGAAAGCTCCAGCACTTCTGCGATTGCGGTTCGACCGCTGTAACCGGTGAAACCGCACTCCGGACAACCTTTGGCCTCGTAAAACGTTTCCCCCTCGTATTCGTCCGGATCCAGGCCGGACTCCAACAGTATCTCTTTATCATATTTGACCGATTTTTTACAGTGCCGGCAGAGAATCCGGACCAGCCGCTGGGCCAGAATGCAGTTCAGGGCTGAGATAAAACTGTAAGGGTCCACTTTCATGTGCAGGAAACGGCCGATGACGTCAAAGCAGTTGTTGGCATGCACGGTGGTGAAAACCAGGTGTCCGGTCAGGGCGGACTGGATGGCGATCTGGGCCGTGTCGGGATCACGGATCTCACCGACCATGATCTTGTCCGGGTCGTGGCGCAGAATGGAACGCAGCCCGCGGGCAAATGTCAGCCCTTTTTTCTCATGGACGGGAATCTGAGTGATGCCGTCGATCTGGTACTCGACCGGATCTTCGATGGTGATGATTTTGTCCTCCGGCGACTTGATCTCGGTCAGGGCCGCGTACAGGGTGGTCGTCTTTCCGGAACCGGTGGGCCCGGTGACTAGAACCATTCCGTAGGGCTGGACAATATACTTCCTGAACTTCTTGAGCACGGCGTCGGAAAATCCCAACAGGTCCATGCGCAGTTCTTCGATGGCCTCGGTGATCATCTCCTTGTCCAGAATGCGAATGACCGCATCCTCTCCGTAGATGGCAGGCATGATGGACACCCGGAAATCGATGGTTTTGTCTTTGATCCTGAGGCGGAACCGTCCGTCCTGCGGAATACGCCGCTCCGCGATATCCAGGTCGGACATGATCTTGACCCTGGAAATGACGGGCGCCTGGAATTTTTTGTCGATGGCTTCCATGGCCTCGCCCAGAATGCCGTCGATCCGGTACTTGACGTTGACACCCTCTCCCCTTGATTCGATGTGGATATCGCTGGCCCTTTTCTGAACGGCGGTGAAGATGATGGAATTGACAAGCTTGATGATGGAGCCGTCCTGGTCGGCCAGCGTTTCGACCGAAATGACCTCCTCCTGATCGGAACCATCCTTTTCGACGACCTGCACAATATATCCCTCGGTCGCATCCTTCAGCACCTGGAGGGCCGTTTCGCTTTTTCGAAGCGCCTCGAGAATGGAGGTCCTGGAGGCGGCATAAACCTCCACTTTTTTCCCGAGATAGGACTCGATGGAATCGATGGTTTCGATATCGGACGGATTGGCGATGGCGATTTTGACCCGGCTGTCATCCTCTTCAAGGGGGATAAAAAAAGCGCGGTGCAAAAAATCCACAGGAAAGGATTGAACCAGTTTTCGGCTGACGGCGCTGCCGGAGAGATCAATATAGGGAACATTGTAGCGCTGTGCGATTTTTTTTGTCTGTTCTTCCTCATCACGAAGATTCATTGAGGAAGATGTTTTTTTATCTTTTTTCATCGTGTCACTCGTATGATATTAAAAATGGGGACATAAACGGAAAGGAGCATGGCGGCTACGATCAATCCCATAACAATGATGATCAGAGGTTCGATCAGGGAGACAAATTTATCGATTTTAGCCCGAATCCGGCTTTCAAAGACTTCAGCCACATCGGACAGCATGCCTTCCAGATTGGCGGAGGACTCTCCGATGCGGATCATGTCAAACGCCAGAGGGGGAAAATCCACAGTCCGCCCCAGGGCGCCGGAAAGGCTTTCCCCGTTTTGGACGTACCCTGGCATATCGGCGAGACAACGGATGAGATACCTGTTGGGAATAGCCTGAATCGCAATCCCCAGAGAGGCGATAAGCGAGATGCCGCCGCCGAGAAGGAGGCTGAGGGTGCGGCAGAAAAGCGAGACGGCGGATTCGAGCCAGATGGACCGGCCGTAGGGGATCCTGAGCTTCAAGCGGTCGACGAAGACCTGGCCGTCCAGGTTCCTTGACAGACGGAGATAGACCAGAAAAAGAATCAGTAAAAAACCCAAAATGAATAAAATATTGGATCGGGCAAAAAGGGAGAAATTGATCAGAGCTTTGGTGATTCCGGGCAAATCCTCCTGGAAAGAGGCATAAAAATCGGCAAACCGGGGAAGAATAAAGTTGACCAGGATACCGATCAGCAGAAGGGCGAAGGTGAACAACAGAGTGGGATAGGTGAGAGCGGCACGGATTTTTGATTTGGTTTCGGCGATGACCTTGGCATAGTCGATATAGCGGTTGATGGTGTCTGGAAGGTTGCCGCTTTTTTCCCCGGCCATGAGAGATGCGATATAAACCTTGGAAAATTCCTTTTCAAAGGGAAGAAAGGCCTCGGAAAGGGATTTACCCCCCCGGATTTCCTTTTCCACCTGAAGCAGAAGATCCTTGAGATAGACGTTTTTCACCCGCTGGCTGATGATTTCGATGCTCTTGAGCACGGGATAACCCGCTTTGACAAGAGCCACAAATTCCTGATTGAAGAGAATAAAATCCTTGTCCTTGATCTTTTTCTCGAACGGCACCACGGGGATCCGGATCTTTTTCCAGTCCCTCTTCACCGACAGGACGCATAATCCCTGCTCCTCATAGTGGCGGCGGCACTCCTGAACGGAGGGCGCAAAAAAAGCCTGGCTGACGACTTTTCCCTCTTCCGTCGCCAGCCGGCAGATGTAATGGGCCATTCAAACCTCTTTCTTCTTTCTTCAAATTTCGTAAGATATTATGATATAAAGTGATGGTAGGGAATACAGCTCCGTTTGTCAACGAAGCTCACTCTCTCCCCTCTTCATTGACAAATATTTGTGAAGCAATTATTTTAAGATCATGAAAAATCGATTGGTTATCCTGCCGATTGTCCTCTGCGCCGCAACTCTTCTTCTTTTTCCATCGGGATTGGCCGACAGCGGCTCTTTTCCCGGCAACGACAGCCCGCAGATCACACAGAAATCCCGTGAAGATTACATGAGCACGCTCCTGAACAGAAACACCAATCCTCTCGGTCTTAAAGACGACAACACCCTGCAGAAATACCTGTCTCAGCCGGAAATCAAATGGGCGATCCGAGCCGGTCGAAGGCACTTGTTGAATTGACACAACAAACGTGGGCGGACAAACGGATAGAATGAGATGCTCAGAAAGATTATCTTTGCAGTTGTCCTGATTATCCCTCTGATTCTGCTCGGAGGGTTGAACGTATACAAAAAAGTCACCTGGGAGGAACCGACGGACGGGGTTCTCTGGGAAGAGCGAAACGGGCGCCTTCAGGCGATCAAAGTCGAGGAAGACAGCCAGGGTGACCTCAACGGCATCCGCCGGGGGGATGTTCTCTATTCCATCAATGACGTCGATATTCGAAACAAAATCGATCTGGCAAAAATCCTGTGGACGGCCGGACGCTCCAACCAAAAGCTCAATTATCAGTTCGTTCGAAATCAGCAGATCCTGGCTCCTTCCCTCTACATCGAGCACAAAGGAACCCCGATCATCTACTTTTATCTGGCGCTGATCGGATTGACCACCCTGGTCATCGCCCTGCTCGTTTTTTTTAACGCCCGCCACTCTTTCACGCTGCCCTACGTTTTTTTCTTTTTTATCTCCATCATTTTCTACTCGTTCAATATATTTTCACCGACCGGCCATCTGGATTCCCTGGATGATATCTTTTATTGGGTGGACAAGACCGCCTTTCTCATTTTCCCGCCTCTCCTGTTTCATTTTTTCCTCTTTTTCCCGAAACGGCGGCGGATTCCCAAAAAGAAGGCCTCCGTCTTCAATCTTTTGTATCTTCCGGCCCTGATGCTCCTCCTCGCGAAAGTCTTTATTCACCTGCCGAACTTCCTTCATCTTGAAGAAAAATTCATCCTCGATTACCACCAGTACACGGACCGCCTGGCTCTTTTTCAATTCGGATTTTTTGCCGTCATGACATTTGTCCTCCTCATCAGCGATACCATCCGTCTTAAAAATCAGGTGATTAAAAAACAGCTCAAATGGATCACCTACGGCATCGGGATCAGCATGCTTCCCTTCACCGTTCTTTACATCATTCCCACCCTCGCACTCCGGGCTCCCACCACAGCAGGAGAACTGTCCGTCATCTTTCAGGCGCTGATCCCGCTCACCTTCGCCTTTTCCATCTCCCGGTACCGGTTGATGGACCTCGAAGTCATTCTCAAAAAAGCCGTGCCGCTGATTTCCTCCTACGTGTTCATCGGGTTTCTCTATTATGTGGTCAGTTCGCAGACGGAGCTTTTTTCGGAAAACACCCTGATCACACTGATTCTGGGGATCCTGGCCATCATCCTGGGAGCCACACTTTTCACTCCGCTTAAAAGGGCCATCCAATCGGTGATCGACAGGGCCACCTACCGTCGAAGCTACCAGTATCGGAAAAACCTGCTCTCCATCAGCCAGGGTGTCAGCCGCGAACGGAATCTGCAGAAACTTTCTCAGTCCATTCTGGAACTGACAGCCAACGCCCTCTCGCTGAAATACGTCGCCCTCCTCCTTCCCGTCGATAACGTCAGCGGAAGCTTTCTGATCTTCAAATCCCGGGGAGAAAAGCCCTCCACCGACGCGATCATCAAACTGGATAAAGACATCTACGAGCGCCTCAAATCCAAGGAGTTCATCTCCTATTTCAACTACATGGATATGGATGACCTTCAGAAAAAATTCAGGAAGCTGACCGGGTTCGGGATCTTTCATCTCCTTCCGCTCAAGGTGGAAAACAGATTGATCGGCTGCCTGGCCATGGGACGAAAAACGGACAACACCTACCTCACATCCGAGGATACGGAACTTCTGATCACCATCTCCTCTCCTGTGGCCCTGTCCCTTGAAAATGCCTATCTCTTCAATCAGGTCAACCTGAGGGCGCAGGAATTGGAGCGGTTAAAAAATTACAGCGAAAATATCATCGAAAGTTTACCGGTCGGCGTTGTGGTTCTGGACCAGAAGGAAAAAATCATGGGCTGGAACAGGATCATGGAAGAGACGTTCGGCATATCCAAGGACATGGTCATGGATAAAAGTTTCGAGACGGTTCTCGGCCAAAAGAACTTCATTGCCATTTTCCCGACCGATATCCAGCAGGATTTCCGCCTGATGAGTGAAATCGCCATCGAAATGCCGGGAGGCAGCCAAAGGATCTTCAACATCGGCAAAACTCCTCTCCTCGACAATCAGAGGAAACCTTACGGCACCGTTATCGGATTTGAAGACATCACGGAAAAAATTTCACTCCAGCAGCAGCTTCTGACATCGGAAAAACTGGCCTCCATCGGCCTCCTGTCCGCCGGCGTTGCCCACGAGATCAATACACCGCTGACAGGGATTTCCAGTTATGTCCAGATCCTTCAGAAAAAAATGGTGGATTCCCCCAACGCCCAGATTCTGGAAAAAATCGAAGCCCAGACAGAGCGGGTGGGGCGCATTGTGAAAAATCTCCTCAACTTCGCCCGCAATCCTTCGGAGTCCACCTTTCACCAGGTGGATCTCGGGGAAAGTTTAAAGGAGATCATCGCCCTCATCGAATACAAACTGAAAAACATGAATATCAAGCTGGACCTGGACCTGAAACCGGTTCCTTCCATCACCGCACAAGGGGAACAGCTTCAGCAGGTGTTCATCAATATCATTCTCAACGCCATCGACGCCATGCCCGAGGGAGGGCTCCTCACCCTCAGCCTGGACGATAAGAACGACCATGTCGATGTCCGCATCCGGGATAACGGAACGGGCATCAAGCGGCAGCATCTGCCGCACATCTTCGATCCCTTCTTCACAACCAAAGGGATCGGAAAGGGAACCGGATTGGGGCTCTCCCTCAGCTATGCCATCATCAAGGAACACGAGGGGCGGATCACGGTCGAGAGCGAACTCGGAAAAGGAACCCTGTTCATCATCAGCATTCCTCTGAAACAGCGAAAGAAAAAGACGGTCAAGCATCCGGAATAGAAAGACAACAATGGAAAAAATGCACAGAATCCATGTGATCGACGACGAACCGATCATTCATGAGGTGTTGGGAGAACTTCTCTCCTCCGAGGGATACAAGGTGGAGATTTCAGCCAGCGGAACGGAAGCGCTGAAGAAGCACGAGACGGACTTCTTTGACCTTGTGCTTCTCGATCTCCTCATGCCGGGGATGAACGGGATCGATGTCCTCAAGGAGCTGAAAAAACGCCATCCGGACATCGTGATCATCATCATCACAGCCTACGCTTCGGTCGAGTCGGCCATCACGGCCATGAAAATCGGGGCCTACGACTACATTCAGAAACCCTTTAAACACGATGAACTGCTGCTGACGGTCAAGCGCGCCATCAGTCACAAGGACCTTCAGGATGAAAATATCCGGCTCAAAGGAGAGCTGGGGAAAAAATTCGGGTTCAGCAATATTATCGGAAAAAGCCCGCTGATAAGGAATGTCTTTGAGACCATTCGCGCCTCCGCCCCGACGCGCAGCACCATTCTGATTGAAGGGGAGAGCGGAACGGGAAAGGAACTGGTTGCCCACGCGGTGCATCTGAACAGCGACCGAAGCCAGCAGCCTTTCATCGTGGTCAACAGCGGGTCCCTCCCTCCCGATCTTCTCGAAAGCAACCTGTTCGGCCACGTCAAAGGAGCCTTCACCGGCGCGACCGCACAGAAAAAAGGGCTGTTTGAAGCGGCGGACAGAGGGACCATCTTTTTTGATGAGATCTCTTCGGTCGGGAATGAAACCCAGACCAAACTTCTCAGGGTCATCCAGGAAAGGGAGTTCATGCGCCTGGGCGGCACAACCACGGTGCGGGTCGATGTCCGTATCATCGCCGCCACCAACATCGATCTGAGGGAACTGATCCGCCAGCAGAAATTCCGGGAGGACCTGTATTACCGACTCAACGTCATCAAGATTGAACTCCCCCCCCTTCGAAAACGCAAGGAGGACATCCCCCTTCTCGTCAAACATTTCATCGACATTTACTGCCGGGAAAATAAAAAAGAGATCACGGGCATCAACGACGATGTCATGTCCACCCTGATGGATTACGACTGGCCGGGCAATATCCGCGAACTGGAAAATCTCATCGAACGGGCGATCGTACTGACCCGATCCAAACAAATCACCCGGGACATTCTTCCCCCATCACTCCTCGATATCCGAAAAGACTCACCGAAGAACGGAAGTGAATTTAGGGAAAACCTCGATTTGAAGGTTCAGACTCAAAACTTTCAGCGACGGGCGATACTGAACGCGCTGAAGAGGGCCAAAGGCGTTCAGAAAAAGGCCGCTCAGCTCCTCGGGATCAAACCGACCACCCTAAACGAAATGATCAAAAGACTGGACATCGACATCGATCACATCTTCAAGTGAAGAGGAGTGTTCATTTTTCGTGAAGGCGGCCGGGAAAAGTTCTTCCGGGATCGATTTTAATTCTTCGTGGTTTCCCA
>JAHIPL010000326.1 GCA_018894615.1 Acidobacteriota bacterium
TCCCCGCCGCGTATTTACTTCGGAACGGGCGGCGACGACAACGCGCCGAACGACGGGCTCTACTCCTTCATCGCCCTTATCGATTACGGCAACAACG
Source organism: Acidobacteriota bacterium (assembly GCA_018894615.1). Taxonomy (GTDB): domain Bacteria; phylum Acidobacteriota; class Aminicenantia; order Aminicenantales; family Aminicenantaceae; genus JAHIPL01. The sequence continues at coordinate 98 of JAHIPL010000326.1, forward strand.
AAGAAGTCGAGTGGTTTGTCGGCGACGCGGATAATCTGAGGCTGGATGAAGACCTGGACAAGGGGGATCTGGCGGCCGGAGAGAAAATCTGGGCCGATCCCCAGGTGGCCAACAATGTCGTTTATTTCAGCACGCTCTTCGGCAGCATCGAGAGTGTCGATCCCTGTGAGAACCTGGCTGGTGAAGGAAAACTTTACGGCCGCTATGTCAAGCAGATCGGCGGATCCATCGTGGGCTCGTCCTCCTTTGCCGGATCCTCCGGCACGACGCTGGAGCACCTGGACCTCGAGATCAAAACCCGGGCCGCCGTCACCATCGGCGAGCAGTCGGGAACGGGCGGCACCCGGACCCAGGAGGTCTTCATCCAGGAATACGACTCCACCATTCAGCAGCTCACACAGCCGGCCGGGTCCGTGCTCAAGGTGCGCTCCTGGCGGGAGGTCTACCGCATCATTAAAAAGTAGGGGCGGGGAGTTGGAAAAGGGCCATGTACCAGTCGATGATGGGCAAGCCCCAGAGAAGGGCGATGAGGGCGGCCGGGGCCAGAAAGGACCCGAAGGGGAGGGCGAACTGCAAGTCCTTTTTCCCGAAGAAAAGAACGAAGGCTCCGACGATGGACCCAATGAAGGAGGCCAGGATAAGGGTCAGTACTGTGAGAACCGGCCCCAGATAGGCCCCGATAAGAATGATCATGGTCACGTCCCCCATACCCAGACCCTCTCTTCTTCGCAGAAGATAATATCCCCAGTAGATGAGAAGAAGAAAGGCGGCGCCGCCGACCGAAGCCGTCAGAGCCGATCGAAGGGACAGATCGGGACGAAAGGCGGCGTAAGCGACGGCCAGAACGATCCCGGGCAGGGTCACGGTGTCGGGCAGGATCTGGTGTTTGAGGTCGATAAAGGCCAGGACGATCATGGCGCTGACAAACAGGCAGGCCGTCAGAAAGTGGAAGGTCAGGGAAAAGCTCCGGTAAAGCAGGACAAACAGAAACGGTGTCAGCAGTTCGACCAGAAAATAGATCACCGGGATGGGGGCCCTGCAGCGGCGGCACCGTCCTCCAAGGAGGATGAAGGACAGGACGGGGATGTTGTCGTAGGGGCGGATTTTTGCGCTGCAGCGGGGACAGGCGGAAGGCGGGAACACGATGTTTTTTCCGGCGGGGAGACGGTAGATGACCACGTTCAAAAAACTCCCCCAGACAAGTCCGAAAAGAACGACGATGATCAGCGTTTCATCCATTGGGCCTGTGTCCCGACGTCCCCGGTGAGGGGATCATACCGATAGTCTTTTCCATCGAAGTCCGGAGGAACGGACGCCAGGAGCCCGGACTGCACCAGCCGGTCCATCTCATCGGGGAAGTGCCCGTAGCGGTTCTTGTAGGTGAGGAGCGCTTCTTTGATGATTTCGATATCGACGGCCGATTTGACTCTGTAAAGGTGGTTTTCAGCGATTTTCCTCGTGCGTGCGTCTTCGGCCGTTTCATACACCTCCTGCCAGACCAGCCAGGAGGTCTGGTAGTCCGTGGTTTCAAAGAGGGCGTTGGCGTAGAGACGCTTCGTCTGGGCCGGTGCCCCCTCGATGGCCGCCGCCTGGCCGTAATATCTTTTCGCCCGTTCGAAGTCCTTCAGGAAGTACTGGGCGTAGTGTCCGGCCTGAAAGGGAAACAGCCACTGGTCCGGATTGTTGGCGTATCCTTTCTCAAGCATTTGGAGAGCCAGATCGATGTTTTCGGCTTCATAAACGGAGATGATGGCGCCGGTCTCATAAGGGTCGAGGGAGCGGGGGTCCAGTTCAAAAATGATGGAAAAGATATGGTCCAGGTATTCGAAACGGTCGGTTATTTCAGGTGTGCTGTAGTACTGAATGGCCCACAGATAGACCAGATCGGCGGCGAGGGAAGAAAATCCCAGAGTCGCGGGTTTGAGGAACGTTCCGCGGGGAAGATAAATGATGGCGGAACCGAACACTCTGGAGCGCGGGATGTGGTCCAGGCGGACCTTGAATCCCATAAAGGCCAGGCCGCACAGGATGAGGAAAATCACTGGAAGACCCTTTTTCATGGTGCTCAGATGAAATCCCTTTTTCTAAAGATCAAAGTCGCCAGTGCCAGCACAAATCCCGAATAAAAGAACCCGTAAAGAAGAGAGTTGAGCAGCACGGGGACCGGGATGGCCAGGCCGTGTACGATTTCCGTTTTGAAGTTGAAATTTTCGAGGTCCGGAATAGCGGTGTAAAAGACGCGGGCCGCGATTTTCCCGGAGCCGGAAGGGAGCTTGTCGATCAGAGTTTCCAGTCCCCAGGAGAAATGGCCGATGATATAAAAGGAAAGGGTGAAGAGCGAACTCAAAATGGGGGTCGAGAAGCAGGAAAAAAGCAGGGCGACGGCCGTGATGAGGCACATCTCCCAGAAAATAAAAAATACGGGCAGCAGCAGCCGCCCCTCGAATTGAGACGTGTGCAGAAAAACGAGCAGCAGAAAAATCAGGCTCATCAGGATCAGCATGACCAGGAGGGTGATCACCAGCCCGAAGTATTTTCCCAGCAGAAACTGATAGCGGGGAATGGGCTTGGACAGCAGCGTGAAAATGGTTTTTTTGTCGATTTCCTTGTAGACGAGCCCCGTTCCCAGAAGAATAGCCATAAGAGCGCCGAAAAAGGACAGAGAGGCCAGTCCCACATCCATGATGATTTTGACCCTGTCCCCCACGGTCATGATGGCCAGCAGGCGGGAACAGATGATGCAGACCGCGGCAAAGAACAGAAGAAGATAGAGGATGCGGTCCCGGATGGCTTCCTTGATCGTGTTCAGTGCGATGGCCTGTATGATCATTGTTTTTTGACCGTCCCAACAAAAAAATCCTCCAGGGTTTGGGTGCGGGGGATGAGGCTGTGAATTTTTCCTTTTGTTCCATGGACAAGATCAAGGAGAACGGTGATCCTGTCTTCGTCATACACCTTGATCAGGGTGCGGCCTCCTTGCGGGATGAGGCCCTCTCCGAACTCCTTCAGATCCCGGATGTCCACCCCGGAGAGGACGATTTCGGTGAACAGGACCTTCTCCGAGATGAGGTCGGCGAGCTTCCCCTGGCTGACGATTCTTCCCTCGACAATCATCGCCACCTCGTCGCAGATCATCTCCAGGTCCTGCAGGATGTGGGACGAGAGAAAGACGGTTTTTCCCTGTTCACGAAGTCCGACGATGAGGTCCCGGATTTCCTTGCGGCCGATGGGATCGAGACCGCTCAGCGGTTCGTCCAGGAGAACAAGCGCCGGGTCATTGATCAGGGCTTGGGCCAGGCCGATCCGCTGCAGCATGCCGCGGCTGAACTTGCGGAGCTGAATGTGCCGGGACCTCTCCAGGCCGACCTCCCGGAGAAGGCGGGCGGTTCTCTCGTTACGTACGGATTTCTTCAGTCCGAAAAGCCGCCCGTAAAAGTCAAGAAACTCCTCCGCGGAGAGATAATCGTAAAAATAGGGATTTTCAGGGGAGAATCCCAGTTGGGAACGGGCTTTAATGGAATGATGGGGAAATCCCAGGATCTCGATGGCGCCCCGGTCGGGGGCGATCAGATTGAGGAGGCATTTGATGGTGGTCGTTTTCCCGGCGCCGTTGGGCCCGAGATAGCCGAAAATATTTCCCTCTTCAACCGAGAGTGAGATGCCCTTCAGGATTTTTTTTCTTTTGGGGAA
>JAHIPL010000327.1 GCA_018894615.1 Acidobacteriota bacterium
AACGCTTACTCCACAAAATGACCGTAGGTCTCGAAACGGTCAATTGCATAGCGATGGCATTGTTGGAATGACCATCAGCCGCCAGCAGGCAAATACGCGACCTAAGGACGACCCTCTGCGGAGTCGTCTTTGCATTTATCCAAGCTTTCAGAGCCCTTCGTTGCGGTGCCGTCATCGGCAAAATATCGGCTGGTTTCCACATGCTCATATTGTAACACAAATTGATCACCATTGTAAAGCTATTACTGTTACATTACGCTGGTATGCTCCTTTAATAGACAGAATCACGTCTTCCAATAAGTATTTCATTCAATGATACCATATGAACAGGACAAAATCCCGAAACTGATCTAAACGATCGTGTGGCGTATGTGCGAATTAGGAAATACGAATATGCAGCTGGATTATAGGTATATCGCTCCTCCATTAAATATTCGTTGGTTCTTCGTCCATGATTCTTCCACAGCCTCATTCGTATTTTCTGTTAAATATCCTCAAAATGGCGGAGTTCTGACACCCATCGTGTCGATATAAAAGGACAAATTTTAAGTCCACTCATAAAAAATGAGACGGTCGCATGCATCCAACTCATTTTTCCGGTGTCTCTTCCTCTCCCGGTCGTTTGGCCAACGCCGCCTTCTTGACAAAAACATCTGGTGTCCTTATCTTAGAATTACACGTGGCAAGTCAAAATATCTTTCCTGTCCTTTCCTTTTCTCCATCCCTGAAAATACCGATGAGGAGGTCGAATGAAATTATTAAGCCGGGAACAGATTGAAGATCTGGCGAAATTCAAAAGTGAAAAATATTTCACCACATCCTTTTTTCTGGACACAAAAAAACGGCGGCAGACAAAAAAAGAGATCCTTCTTGCCGTTAAAAACCTCACCAACAAAGCTAAAAGCATCCTCCAGGATTTAGGGTCGGAAAAGGCCGTCAAGGAATCCGCTCTGGAGGACCTGGCTCAAATCCAGACATACTGTTCCCGCCATCTCGGTTCCTACGGCAATTCAGGACTGGCCCTCTTTTCCTGCTCAGGGGAAAACTTCTGGCAGGTTCTTTTTCTTCCCAATTCCCCCCGAAGCAGGATCGTTTTCGATAAAAACCCCTACGTCCGGCCGCTCAGCGCCATTTTGACGGAATACACCCGCATCTGTCATCTGGTCATCGACCGCAAGGAAGCCAAATGGTATGACGTGTACATGGGGGAAATATTTCTGATCGATTCCCTGACGGGAAACATCCCCAGTCAGATCAAGGAGGGAGGATTTCTAGGATATGATTCCAAAAGAATCGAACGGCATAACACAAGCCAATTGCATGAATATTTTAAGAAAGCGGATCAAAAAACGTTCGCTCTCTTCAAAAAGAACCGGTTCGATTGGTTCCTTCTGAGCGGCAAAGACGAGCTTTTGCCGGACCTCACAAACATGCTCCATCCCTATCTCATCGAACGTCTCAAGGGCCGTGCCCGGGTGAGTCCCGGAGATTCTCCGTCCAAAATTCTTGAAAAGACGCTCGAGATAAAACGGCAGCTCATCATTCAGGAAAAAGAAAAACTTGTCGAATCATTTTTGGCCGAACTGCAAAAGGGAGGATTGTCCGTAGCGGGATTAACACTCACTCTTCAGAAACTCAACCGAGGAGAAGTCCAGACACTGCTCGTGACACGCCACTATTCCACCCCGGGACGCAGCTGCCCGAATTGCCGTTCACTTTGCGAGGACGAAAAAATCTGCCCGACCTGCCAAAACAAGACCGAAAAGGTCGTGGATATCATCGATCAGGCAATCGAATCCGCCATGGATAAAAACAGCCGCGTTAAACACATCAATCCCCCTTCCGGACTACAGGGAGTCGGCGATATCGGGGCGATTCTGCGCTACAAAAGCTGACCGGGTTATCCTCTGACTTTTTTGGGCTTGAACCGAACCCGTTCGAACAGGCTGTACAAAACCGGAATGACGAACAGGGTCAGAAGGGTTGTCGCAACGAGCCCTCCGACAACGGTGATGGCCATCGGCGCCCGCATTTCGGAACCGCGGGATGCACTCAGGGCCATGGGCAGCATGCCCAGAATCGTGGTGAAGGCCGTAATGAGAACGGGCCGCAGGCGCAGGGTACAGGCCTCCAGAATCGCTTCCTTGATGTCCGTGCCCCGTTTTTTCACCTGATTGATGTAATCGACCAGAACAATGCCGTTGTTGACGGCGATTCCTCCCAGCATGACAAACCCGATCATCACCGGAAGGCTGATGGGTTTTCCCGTGACCAGGAGCGCCAGAACAACCCCGATCAGGGAGAGAGGGATGGTGAACATGATGACAAAGGGGTGCTTGAAGGATTCGAACTGAGACGCCATGATCATGTAGACGAGAAGGATGGCCAGCAGAAAAGCACCGGCCATGATGATGAATGCCTCCTGCATCTCTTCGTACTGCCCTCCGAATTCGATAAAATATCCGGAGGGAAGGCCCCGCTCCACCGCGTCCAGCCGCATCTGAATGTCACGAGCGATGCTGCCCAGATCCCGTCCGGCGATATTGGCCGTGACGGAGATGACGCGGGCCTGGTTTTCCCTGGTGATACGAATAGGTCCTTCCCCTCGAGTGATGGAGGCGATTTGTTCCAGGGGAATCATGGTGTTCCTCGGGGTTGGAATGGGGATGTTCCGAATGTCCTCGATATCGTCCCTGTACTGCTTTTTGAACCGCACCCGGATGTCCACCTCCTCGTCCCCTTCCCGGAAACGGGACGCGATCCGCCCGAGCGAGGATGTCTGAATGGCGCCGGCCACCTGACCGGCCATCAAACCCATGCGGGAGGCTTCCTCCCGGTTGATGCGGATGTGATACTCGGGCTTCCCTTCGCTCAGGGAGTGGGTGACATCCCTCAGTCCCTCCACATCCTGAATGCGTTCGACGATATTGTCGGCCAGATCTTTCAACCGCCAGATATCCTTTCCGAACACCTTGATGTCGATCGGAGTCATGGAGCCCCCCATCATCATCTGGCTCATGTCCATGGATTCGAACTTGACTCCCTTGAGTTTCGGCAGACGGGCCCGGATCTTTTCCGTCACCTCCTTGTCGGAAAAAGATCGCTTATCCTGATCGACCAGGCCCACCCAGATCAACGCTTCATTGGGCCCGGTGGTCGAGAAACCGCCGGCCAGATCGGACGGATTGTCCTCACTCTGGCTGCCCATCTGGGAGGAGATGCTGCTGATCTCGGGAATCCCTTTTAAAACGTCCTCGGCCATCGCCACCACCCGATCCGTTTCATCCAGCGAACTTCCAACAGGCAGATAGACATTGAGAATGATCATGTCCTGATCCTGCGCGGGCATAAATTCCGTTCCTAGAAAGGGGAAAAGGGCGAAAGAGAGAACAAAGGCCAGCAGCGCTCCGCCCAGAACCCATCCTCTTTTTTTCAAGGCGGCCTGCAGCCATTTTCGATAGAGACGCCGCGGTTTTTCAAACTGGGCTCCGGATTGAGAGAGAATGCCCTTTCGCCCTTCCTTCGCCCTGTCCTTCTTGAAAATCAATGAGGCGACCATGGGAACAACGGTGAGGGCGACAAAGAGAGAGGCCAGCAGGGAAAAGGCAATGGAAAGAGCCAGGGCCCGCGTCATTTTACCGGTGATCCCCGAGGCGAACATCATGGGAAAAAAGACGGCAATGGTGGTCAGAGTGGAAGCCGTGATCGCCATTCCGACTTCAGAGGCGCCTTTTTTGGCGGCCGTACCCCGCTCTTCCCCCTCCTCGATGTGCCGGAACATGTTCTCTATAACAACGACGGCATTGTCCACCAGCATGCCCACTCCCAGAGCCAGACCCCCGAGGGTCAGGAGATTGAGCGTGTAGCCTGCGGCATACAGGGCGATGAATGTGGTGATGATGGACAGGGGGATCGCCAGGGCGATGGTCAGAGTCGGCCTCCAGTTTCTGAGAAAGATAAAAATGAAAAAAATGGCAAGAATACCGCCGACAAGCGCATTGTTTCCCGTCGTCTTCACAACCTGCTGGATCATGTCCGCCTGATCCATCCAGGGATAAAACGTCACGCTGGCCGGGAGGGTCTGAGTGATCCGGTCCAGTTCCTTTTTGACGGCCTTGGACGTGATCACCGTATTGGCCCCGGACCTTTTATTGATCACGTAGATCACCCCGTCCCGGTTCTGAATACGGGATCGAAAGCGGGTTTCCTTCAGCCCGTCCTCGACATCGGCCACGTCCTTCAGAAAAATAGGCTGTCCTGTCACCGTCGTTCCCACAACCGTTTTCCGGATGTCCTCCACACTCTGGAATTCCCCGAGTGTCCGAACCAGTAATTCGGAATGGCGCTCTTCCACATAGCCTGCCGGCAGATTGAGATTCTCCATGCGCAGGGCCGTCAGCAGTCGATCCATGGACAGGTTGAACGATTCAAGGGCGGAGCGGTCCACTTCCACCCGGATTTCCCTGATCTCCGTGGAGTAGATCTGGACCGAGGCCACTCCGTCGATGCGCTCCAGTCGGGGCGCCACTTCATCCTCGATCAACTCCTTGAGCTTGACCGTCGGCATATCGGCCGTGATGCCTCCGAAAAGAATGGGAAACTGGGACATGTTGAACTTCACGACCAGAGGATCGGATGTCTCGTCCGGAAAAAAACTGCGGTAGAGGCCGATCTGGTCGCGGATATCCTGGGCGGCGAAATCGAGATTGGTTCCCCACTCGAACTCGACCAGAATGACGGATGCCCCCTCAGACGAGATGGAGTTCACTTTTTTCACCCGGTTGACGGAATTGATGACCTGCTCAAGGGGCCTCGTCACGGTGTTTTCCATGTCTTCCGAGGAGGCGCCGCTGTAGGTGGTGATGACGGACACGGTGGGAAATTCCAGATCCGGGAAGAAATCCAGACCAAGGCGGGTGAAGGCCAGGCTTCCCAGGACCACGAGGATCATGGCCATCATGGCCGTCGTGACTTTTCGGTTGACGGATATTTCAGGCAGCTTCATTTCTGTTCCTCTTTTACAATGACGGGAGAGCCGTCCTCCAGCCCATAATTCCCTCTCACGATCACGCGATCACCATCGGTGAGGCCTTCGAGGACCTCCACCTGGGAGGTGTTCTGCAGTCCGAGCTTCACCGCCGTGCGAACAGCCTGGTTGTTCTTCATAACAAAAACATAGCTGTTTTCCAGAACAGCTGACTGAGGAATGACCAGGGCGTTGTCATGGCTGTTGACATCGATGACGACTTCCCCGAAGGAGTTGGGCCGGAGAACCCCATCGGGATTGGGAGCCTGGATTTCCACTCTGAACTTGCGAGTGATGGGATCGGCTGCGAAATTGATGATGGACACTTTTCCCAAAAATTCTCTTTCGGGATATACGCTGAGTTTCACGACCGCCGGCTGTCCTTTTTTCAGCCGGACGATATCCTGGTGGGACACATCGATCAGAATGTTCACCCGGGAAAAATCCATCAGAATCAGCACGCCCCCGGCAGCACCCAAACCGCCCATCATGGGATTGATGACATCACCGACTTCAGCATTCTTGGATGCCACAATTCCACTGAAGGGGGCTTTCAGGATGGATACGTCGAGCTGGTGAAGGACCAGTTTTAAGGCGGCCCGGGCCTGCTGCACCTGGGCTTCCGCCGCTTCATAGGCCAGAAGTGTTTTTTCGAACTGCTGGTCGGAAACGGCGTTTTCACGGCTCAGACGCTCCATCCGTTCCTTGTTTATCCTTGCATCCATGTAATTGGCTTCAGAGGCAGCCAGACCGGCCTGGGTCTGATCGAGTTGAAGTCGAATCGCCCGCGTATCCAGCTCCATTAGAAGCTGCCCTTCCCGAACGGAATCCCCCTCCTCGACATAAATTTTATCGATTTTTCCTCCGATATCGGGCGTGATGTTCATTTTTCGCACCGCTTCAATCGAACCTGTAAAGGTCAGTTTCTCTGAGATGGACTGGCGCTGGACCTCCACAATCCACACCGGCGCGGCCGCTATGCTCTGCTCAGCCGCCTGTTCCTTCTCCGCGGGCGGTTGACAGGACAAAAGCCCAATAACAGCCATCAACACTATCATGACTTGAGTTAATTTTTTCATTTCAATCCTCCTGCAGGTCCCGAATCAGTCGTCTATTTTCCAGCCGACACCGATCGCTTTATCCAGATCGGCTTTCGCCAGCACATAATCGAACAGAGCCTGGGTGTGGTTTGTTTTCGCCTGAGACAGAGCGGCCTGGACAGAGCTGACATCAAGAGATGTCGCCAGTCCTTCCGCAAAGGTCAGCTCGGCGATTCGCAGGCTCTCCTTCGCTTGATCCACATTTTTTTCCTGAGATATCAGCGACTCTCTCGCTTCCTTCAATTTCAACAGAGCCTGATTGACTTCAAAATGGACGGCATCCTCAATGCCTTTCTGAGAAAACTCCAGTTCCCGGAGCGCTGCTCTGGACTTCGCAATCCGGGAGGCGGTGGCGAAACCGTTAAAAATGGGAACCGAGAGAACCAGATTGACCGCATAATAATTCTGCCAGGGATCATTATTAAATCTAAAGGAATCTCCCCAGAAGTTGTAAGTGGCCGAAAGAGCCAGAGACGGAAGATATTCCGACCGGACCATTTTGAGCATTTCTCCCGCCATTTTCTGTTGAATCATGAGCTGATTGATCTCCGGTCTATTTTGAACGGCATTATCAAGGCTTGCTTCCAGGTCCGGGTCCACAGGGACATATTCCAGCTCTCCCTGGATTTCGACGGGGCGGGATAAATCCAGACCCAGGAGGGTTTTGAAGCTCAGTTCCGCCACCTGCTGATTGTTTCTGGCCCTGATCAATTGGGGCTTCAGATTGGCCACCTGCACTTCCGAGCGAAGGAGATCGAACTTCGAGGCCAGGCCGACCTCGTACTGCGTTTTAACCGTGCGATGATGCTTCTCCGCCACTTCGACGGCTTCCGCCGCAACCTTGACAAATTCCTTGGCCAGCAGATATCCGTAAAAAGCGCGCTTGGTGTTGAAAACCAGCATATGTTTCGACTGCCTGACGCCTTCCCTGGTGGCTTCAAGGTTGTAACGGGCCGTCCTGAAACCTGACAGCAGCTTTCCGCCCGTGTAGAGAGGTTGAATGAACGAGAGGGCAAACTGGTAATCCCGTGTAAAATCCACCTCGAACGTTTGAGGGGGCTGGCCGGGGATCATGGACGGGAACTCGAGGCTGAAGAGCTTTTCATCAAGTGTCGCCAGCCCCTGTCCTGTGACAGCAGGAAAAAATCCGGAAACCGCCTCTCTGATTCCGTATTCAGCCGAACGGACTCTTTCACCGGCCGCCAGGAGGGTCGGATTTTGCTTAAGCGCCAGATCGATGCTCTGATCAAGGGTCAGCACCAGGGGCTGTTCCTCCCCGGAAACACCTGACACCCCGACCAATAAAACCAAACTTAACAGGATGGGCAGTCCCTTCTTCATCTTATATCTCCTTTTGGCGTGAATCTCTGTTTCTGATGCCGTTCAGAAAAAAATCGATAATGATATCGACACTTTCTTCGGTTGTGTATTTTCCCGGCAGCAGAGGCCCCCTGAAATGAAATCCGCGAATGAGGGCCCCAAGAATGGATCGCGCACTATTAACATCAACGGGACGGAATTCACCCGAGGCAATTCCTTCCTCCAGAATCTTTTGCTGGATATCGATAAAACTCGATATTTTTTTCTGAAGAGCCGCAGGAAGACCGGGGTGGTCCTCAGGAGACAGGGTAACGTCTTTCACATCCACATTGAATATCTTTTCCAGGGTTTTATGGTCCATGAACAGCTGGAAGATGAGGTTTTCCTTCTGTTTGTAGAAAGACAGGCTGAAGTGGGCGAATTCGCGCAGCTTGCTCTCCGCATCCGACGGCCTGTTCAGAATTGACTGATAAGCGCTTCCGGCCTCATCAAAGGAATGGAGAATGACGTGAAAAAAAATATCGGGCTTGTTCTCAAAATATTTGTAAATCGTGGCCTTGGAAAACTGCGCCTCTGCCGCGATGGCATCCATGGTGGCATCGACATATCCAAAGCGGGTGAAAACTTTTTCAGCGGCCTGAAGAATGAACCGGCGGTTGTCTTCCCGACGGTGTTTCTCCCTCTCGCTCTTGTTGTATATCTCACTCATGATTAAACGGTGCCGTACTTTATATATACTCTATAGTTTAGTTATAAAACTTATTGGTCCATTCTACCCGGCCGCCTCATCCCTGTCAACCGTTTTTTTTAAAACGACGGGAACGGGGCCGGCACAGAATTTTTTTCAGGAGCGCAGGTCAAGCCCGGGGATGGAATTTGTCATACATGGCTTTGATCCGGCGGCGGCTGACATGGGTGTAGATCTGAGTGGTCGTTATCTGGCTGTGGCCCAGCATGAGCTGGACCGAACGCAGGTCCGCCCCCCGCTCGAGCAGATGGGTGGCAAACGAATGCCGCAGCATATGCGGGCTGATCCGGGATTCAAGGCCGGCGCCCGCCGCGTAGCGTTTGAGAAGCTTCCAGAATCCCTGACGGGTGAACGGTTTCCCCCTGGATGTCAGAAAAAGAGCCGGATTCGGTTCTCCGGCGAAAGATCCCCGCGCCGTTTCCAGATATCGATCCACAGCCGCGGCGGCGGTTCGCCCGAGAGGCACAAGCCTCTCCTTGCCTCCCTTTCCTCTGCAGAGAAGAAATCCCTCGCTTCTGTTGATGTCATTGATGGAAAGTTGAAGGAGTTCGGAGACACGCAGTCCCGTGGCATAGAGCACCTCCAGCATGGCCCTGTCACGGATGCCCCGGGGATTGGAATCATCCGGCTGGGAGAGGAGGCGTTCGACCTCGCTCTCGGTTAAAAAGTGGGGAAGAGTCCGCCAGAGTTTCGGAGAGGAGAGATTATCAGCGGGCGTATTTTTGATATCGCCATCGAGAGCCAGGAACCGATAAAAGGATCGGATCGAGGAAATCAGACGGGCCAGGGAACGGGCGGACAATCCCTTCCGGCTGACGGAATGAAGAAACGCCACGAGGTCGTCTTCCTTCACCATCCTCCAGGATATCTTTCTGGCGGCCAGATACAGAAGCAGCTTTTCAAGATCCCCCCGATAAGAAGAACGTGTGTTGACGGACAAGCCTTTTTCGACCGAAATATAATCGAGAAATCGTTGAAGAGCCTGCTCCCCGGAGGGCGGAGAATTGGTCATTGAATGAACGGATTGGAATCTTTTTCATTCCCGACCGTCGTGGAGGGGCCGTGACCCGGCAGCACGGGAAGATTCTCATCCAGGACAAGAATTTTGGTCCGGATGGACTCCTCCAGGTCCTTCCAGGATCCGCCCGGAAGGTCGGTTCGGCCCACCCCCCCGTTAAAAAGTGTGTCCCCCGAGAAAAGGAACCGATCAAAAAAAAGGCAGATACTCCCCGGCGAATGCCCGGGCGTGTGCAGCACCTGAAGCTCGCCGTGTCCGATCTTGATCCTCTGTCCATTCGTGAGAAATCCGTCCGCCGGAGGGGACATTTTCGCTCCCAGCAGAAAACTCAATTCCGAGAGATGGCTTTTGGACAACATGTCTTCGTCATCTTCGTGAATGTACAGAGGAACATTATAATGCTCTTTGACATCTTGATTGGCACCGATGTGATCGATGTGCCCGTGGGTGTTGATCAGGATGATCGGTCGAACACCGGCTTCCTGAACGGCCTGAAAAATCTTTTCCGGCTGGGCGCCGGGATCGATGACGGCACATTCCTTCGTCTCCTGACAGAAAACCAGATAACAGTTTGTTTCCAAGGCTCCGACCACAACGGTGTCATATGTCATGATTGTCCCTTTCAGGTGTATTCTACCGGAGGCATGGCCGGATTTGCAAGCGACAGGCCAGGTCAGGAAAACATTCCCTTTTAATAGGCACAAATGTTCGATTATAATGTCGCCGATGAATGAACAACCCTGGCAGCTTCAGATTGCGCGAAGATCCCTGAAAAAACGGGAAAAACTCAAGTTGCTGGATCATGTTTTTTTCATAAACACGAGTGAAACGGCACTCGACCTCGGCTGCGCACAGGGAATTCTCAGCTATTTCCTCCGCCGGAAGGGAGGCCGCTGGATCAGCACGGATCTCGATCTAAAAAACTGCCGGACGGCGGATGCCCTTCTTGAGGGGAACTGCATGCAGATCAGCTCCGGCCTTCTACCCTTCAGGGATGAGAGCTTCGATACGGTCGTTTGCCTTGATTTTCTGGAGCACCTGGACGATGACGATCTCTGTCTTCGGGAGATCCGGCGCGTTCTCAGAGTGAACGGCGTCCTTCTTCTGGCCGTCCCGCGGACAGGCCGAATCTTTTTTCTTCACCACCTCCGCAAGTGGATGGGAATGAAGCTGGAATTTTACGGGCACAAAAGAGACGGGTACCGCCTGTCCGATCTGCGATCAAAAATGAGCCGAAACGGCCTCATTCCGGGACGGCGGTGGAGATTTGCCGGATTTTTCACCGAATTCATCGAACTCGTGCTGAACCTGGCCTACATCAAACTGTTTTCCGTTGAAGACGCCAGCCGCCTCCGGGACGGGCATATCCGCCCTTCCACATCCGGTGAGTTTGTCTCCAAAAAAAAGACGTTTCGGCTGTACGGTATGATATATCCCTTCGTCTGGCTGATATCGCGACTGGACAGGCTCATCTTCTGGCAGCGGGGGTACGGCCTTCTGATCAAAGCCACAAGAAGCAATGGAAATTCGTAAAAAAACAGGGTTTGTTTTAGGCCCTCTTCTGTTTTTTCTCATTCTCCTTTCTCCCCTTCTTCAGGACAATCCCCGCGCCCATAATCTTCTGGCCGTTTTTTCCCTCGTTGTAATTTTCTGGGTCACGGAATGTGTGCCCATCCCCATCACAGCCCTTCTGATTCCTGTTTTTTTAACCCTCTTTCAGGTGACATCCGTCAAGGAGGCCTTCGCCCCTTTCGCCGATCCCATCATCATGCTTTTTCTTGGCGGATTCATTCTCGCCAGGGCCATGTGCGTCCATTCCCTGGACCAGAAGCTGGCCAATGCCGTCCTCACCTCAAAAATTGTTGCCCACAAGAGCGGCCGCATCCTTTTCGGAATCGGGCTGATCACGCTCGTTCTCTCCCTCTGGATCAGCAACACGGCTACGACCGCTATGATGTATCCCATCGCCCTCGGCATGGTCGGCTCGCTTCGGGCTCAAACGACGAGGAAAAAGGGGATTACGCCCGAATCGCTCTTTCTGCTCTCCGTCGCTTACGCCGCTTCCATCGGCGGCATCGGCAGTCCCATCGGAAGCCCGCCCAACCTCATCGCCATCGGCATGATCGAACGGCTGGCGGACTATAAAATCATGTTCTTTGAATGGATGGTGATCGGCGGCATCATACTGATCCCCATGTATCTTTTTTTGTTTTCCTACATCCACATGAAGATGAAAAAAGCGGGCATTCCCGCGGTGACGGATCCGGGCATTTTCGACCACATAAGGGAAACAAAGAGATTGAGCAGGGCCCAGATCAATGTGCTGATCGCTTTCACTTTCACTGTCATTCTCTGGGTCCTCCCGGGACTAGCCGCCCTCGCCCTGGGGAGGGAAGCCTCCTCCACCGTCTGGCTTCGCAACCATTTTCCAGAAGCGGTGGCAGCCATTCTGGGCGCCGGACTTCTCTTTTTTCTTCCGGTCGACTGGAAAAAAGGACGCTTTACCCTCACCCTCAAGGAGGGGCTAAATATCGATTGGGGCACTCTTCTGCTGTTCGGCGGCGGCCTGTCGCTGGGGATTCAGATGTTCGATGCGGGCTTGGCCGATCAGATCGGCCTCCTCTTTCTCTCCCTGGGCGGGGAATCGGCAGGCCTGGGCCTCATTTGCCTTCTGTCCATCACTCTGACCGTTTTCCTGACTGAACTGACCTCCAATACCGCATCGGCCAACATGGTCATCCCCATCATCATCGCCGTCTCCCAGGCCGCTCAGATCAATCCCCTTCCACCCGTCATCGGCAGCGCGATCGGATGCAGCTTCGCCTTCATGCTTCCCGTGGCCACTCCTCCCAACGCCATCGTATTCGGCTCAGGATTCATCCGCCTGCCCGACATGATGAAAACCGGCCTCGTTCTCAATATCGCGGGCATCCTGCTCATCTGGCTCGGAGTCACGCAGATCGCACCTCTCTTCGGCCTTTTCGGTTGATACGGCGAAGGAAACGTTCCTGTCCCTTCACGTCTGGCAGGGCAACACGGATTGTGGTATACTTTTTTTGATGGACAGCGTCTATCTCACTCCTCAGGCCGGCCGCCGATTCGAAGCGCTCCGGCTGTTCCAAACTCCTCACTGCGGTGTTCTTTTCGGCCACACAAGGGCACGGACGTTTATTGTTGAGGACTGCCTCACGACGGGAGAGGATATTCTCTCGGATCCTTCCGTCTATTATTCGCTCTGTCGAATTTATGGGAATGAGATCATCGGGTTTTTTTCAACACAAAAAAATGATGCTTTCATCCAGTCCCTTCTCTGTCCTCCGGCCTTTGGAAAAATTGTCCTTTTATTAGGGGCGGACGGGCCTCAAAAAAAGGAAATCGCCTCATACACGATCGGTTTTAACGGGGAGTTTTTTCTCGAACAGATATCGTTCGAGGGAATGGGAGATATAAACGATGAGCACTCCGCTGAATGAGGAACAGCGGAATTGTCTTCTTCGGCTCGCTCGAAAAACCATCGAACAGTACCTCCTCTCGGGAAAAACGATCACACCCGACAGTAAAAATCCGTGTTTCCCCCAACAAAAAGGCGCCTTTGTCACTTTGAAGCGGAAGGGAAAGCTCAGAGGATGCATCGGGTACCCGCTTCCGGTCAAATCCCTTGATGAAGCGATCATCGAAATGGCGATCGCCGCCTCAACGGAAGATCCCCGCTTCCCGGTTTTGAAGTTGAAGGAACTACCCGAAACCAAAATAGAAATATCCGTACTCGGGCTGCCTCACGCCATTCGGGATGTCTCTGAAATCCGGGTCGGGGAGCACGGCATCATCGTTTCCCAGGGGTCCTTCAAGGGACTTCTTCTTCCTCAGGTTCCCCTTGAATGGAACTGGGACAGGGAAACCTTTCTCCGGCACGGGTGCCTCAAGGCGGGACTGGATGAGGACGCCTGGGAAAAGGGAGCCGGCCTGGAAATTTTTACGGCCCAGGTGTTCGGGGAATAAACAAGGATCGCTTTAATTGAATTCCTTTTCCATGAGTTCCCCGGCCGTCACCTTTGTCTCGTTGACGGTGTTCGCCCAGCACGGATCATCCGGCAAGGCCAGAATGCGTTCCAGCTGCACCCGGGCTTTGTCCTTTTCCTTCATGGAAAGCAGGGTTTCGGCGTAATAGAGAAGAGAAACGGGATCATCCGGTCCGTATTCCAGGGATTTCTCCAGATGCTCGATGGATTTATCCTTGCTCCCGCCGGCGAATCCCGGCAGCTTGAAATAAACGCGGCCCATCACCCTGTCCGCTCCGCCGTCTTCAAAGGAACGGTCCAGGTCGATCACCTTCTGCAGAGCTGCCTTGATCGGTTTGACCAGGGACAGGCTTTTCAGAACGCCCCGTGTTTCGCCCTGGCTGCCGTAATTGACGGCCAGCCAGTAATGCCCTTCCGGTTTTTCCGGCTGAAGCTCGACGGCCTTCTGGGCAAAATAGACGCCCTGATCAAATATCTGCTTCTTCTCTTTTTTAGCTTCGGTGTGGGAGCCGATCTGATACATCACCCTTGACATCCGCCAGAACACATCATACTTGTCGCTCACCAGATCGACGGCTTCCTGGTAGAAGGCCAGCGCCTCCTGAGCCTGCGCCATCTCCTGCATCTCATTGAACAACTGATCACCCTTTGCACAAAGATCCTCACCGCTCTGGGCCAAGAGGGGAAGCCCGGCCAGAATCAACAGACATACACCCAAAATACTTTTTAGTTTCATTTCAATCTCCTTCACGGTGAATTGTTTATATCACACATTTTATCGTCAAGTCTATCTCTTAAAATAGCCGTCGGCATAATGATCCAGCCGGATCATTTCCTCTTCAATTTCCAATCTTTTTTCCTCCAGGGCCCGGTCATCCAGGCAGGAATTCAAACGGAAGGGACGGCCGTAAACGGCCACCACTCTGGAGAAAGGACGGAAATACACAAAACTGTCCCAGCTCCGAAGGCGCCGGATGCGGGCCGCCGAAAATGTGAAGGGCACGATCACAGCGTCCGTCTGCCGGGCCAGCTGGACCCCTCCCGCTTTCAGCCGGCAGGCAGGGCCTTTGGGACCGTCGGCGACGATGATGACCTCCCCCTTCTGACGGAGCTGCCTGAGAAGTGCTTTCCAGGGCCCATACATGGCGTGCGAACCGGACCCGCGGACCACCTTGAATCCCCAGCGGGCCGTGATCTGGGCCGGGATTTCTCCATCCTCGCTGGGGCTGATGAGGGCCATGGCGCCTCTATGCCGAAAAAAATAGGGCATGATAAAAATCCGGCCATGCCACACAAGAGTGACGACGGGAACACCGTTTTTTTTCAGATTGTCATATGCCTCCGCTCCGACCACCTGAATGCGGGCTGTCCTGTGCCAGAGCCAGAACATAATTTTTCCGAAGCGGCCGATGAATTGCCAACGCATCCCTTTTCGAAGCTCCGTCATTGTCTCTCCTTCTTTCGGTTCAGGCGCCTTCGATCCATCAAATAGCCGGCGAAAAACAATCCGGCACACCCCGCCATCCCGAGAGGAACGGAATACGGCCAGGCCGGCAGTCCCACCTGCACCCATCCCAGCGCCTGAACAAATCCGAGCAGGGCAAAAAGGCTCCCGCCTGCCAGACTGAAAAGGCCGGCCCTCGGAAAACGTCCTTTCAGAAGAAACATGGCCATACCTGGAATAAAAAAGCCCACCGCCATGATTTCGGAAGCCAGTCCGAGTGTCTTGAGAATGCTCTGAAACCGGGTGGCGACCAGAAATGCCGCCACTCCCAT
>JAHIPL010000328.1 GCA_018894615.1 Acidobacteriota bacterium
GCCGACGAACTCGTCCCCTGGCTCAAGCGGACTCGGGACCCCTGGCTGTACAGGCTATGAACCTGGGAGCGGGAACGTCTCCTGTGCCGGAATTCCAATGATTGCATATCACGAATGAAGGGGGAAATAATGTCACTGCGCGCAAA
Source organism: Acidobacteriota bacterium (assembly GCA_018894615.1). GTDB lineage: Bacteria > Acidobacteriota > Aminicenantia > Aminicenantales > Aminicenantaceae > JAHIPL01. The sequence continues at coordinate 147 of JAHIPL010000328.1, forward strand.
AATATTTACAGCAGCCATTGGACTGTTCGTCATTTGGATGTGTTTGCTCCTGTTCCGGCGAGAACCCATCGAAGTGGATCTTACGAACCGGGTGACATCCTCCCTCAGCGAAGCCGCCTTCATTGGGGTGGAGGTGACTTTTGAGGGGAGAGATGGGGCACTTTCAGGTCAGGTGGATTCCAAAGAACAAAAAGAAAAAGCGGAGCAAATCGCCGAATCTGTTTGGGGAGTTCGAGTCATCCGGAATAAACTTATGGTGCCGACTGAGCCGGTAACAAGCGTAAAACCTCCCCCGGAAAAAAAGATTGAACAAAAAGAGGAATCACAACCCGCTTTACATGAATTCTTCGAGACCGCCGTTATCGAGTTTGAAAACGGGAGCCACCAACTTTCCGAACGAGACAAACAAACTCTGAAGACGATTGTGGAGATGATTCAAGATGATCAGGAATCACGCATCGAAATACAGGGACATACGGATAACGTTGGTTCTTCAAGCTCAAATCTCCTGCTGAGTGAAAACCGGGCCAACTCAGTGAAAGACCACCTGATTGCTCTGGGAGTTGATTCAAACCGTTTGTCCGTGAAGGGGCATGGGGATACCCAGCCAGTCGCGGACAACAACACCGTAGAGGGCCGCCGAAAAAATCGCCGGGTTACGTTTACCTTAAAACAAACAGGATTTTAAGATTAAAAGGGGAAAAGACTCATGTTTTACCTATTCGTCCAAACACTTTTTTGGATCATTCTCGCTGTGCTATTTGGCATTTTTGTTGGATGGCTTATCTGGAATCGGTTGTGCAGCCGGAAAAATTCGGAGATCGAAAGCCTGCGGCGGAAGACGAAGGCACAACAAAATGATATCGACCGGTTAAAGCAAGATCTCGAAGCTTGCCGCAAAAATCTCAAACCGCAAAAGACAACGGCCGGGCCAATAAAACGATTGTTCCCTGATGAACCTCAGATGACACCCGATAATTTGCAGCTGATCAAAGGTGTGGGGCCCTTTCTGGAACAAAAACTGAAAGCGAACGGAATCAACACATTCAAACAAATAGCGGGCCTGTCCTCTCGGGATATCGAACAACTTGGTTCATCGTTCGGATCGTTCGGTGGCCGAATCATCTGGGATAATTGGCAGAACCAGGCGGAGGAACTGGATAAACAGGCCTAGATAAATCTCCGGGATATGTTTCGAAAAATACCTATCCATCGATGTGTCGATTTATGACTATCTGGTATTATTACTAATCAGATCGGATACTTATCGAGGGATAAGCCCTCAGGCACCGGCTCTTTTCCCTTATAAATATCCCAGTAGATCGTGCGGGCGCGGCCGAGCTTTTCGTAGAGGTCGTGGGATTCGTCAGCTTTGTGAATGGCGATGGTGTTTTTATTTGCGTCGATGAGAAGAAGTTTTTGGGCCCTGTTCAGGATTCCGGCCGTTCCGATGCTGCAGATGACGACCAGGTCGCCGCTCTTCGTTTTTTCGATGAGCTCGCCGTAGGTCATGTGGCGTTCGTCCACAGTAACACCCATGTCTCGCAGGATAGCGCAAATGCCGCCGATGGTGACGGAGGGGAGAATGAGAGGATTTTCAGGAATCTTGACCACGGTTCCGTCGCGGAGAGCGAAAAGACAGCAGGAGGAATCCCACTCCGTCACGTTCCGCGTTTTGATGGGTTTGTGGGGCATGTCATCGAGGAAAAGCGCTGAGGCCGCCTCGGGCAGGATTTGTTTGGCCTTATCCACGGCTTTAATGCTCATGAGATAGTTGACTCCCAGTTTAAGACAGCCCGTTCCGTTGATCCCGACGGCGCGAACCAGGTCCGGTATGACGACACCGGCGAAGGGCTCGCCCATATATCGGTCGTAGCGGCAGGAAACGGCCCGGATGGATGGATTTTCGGGAAAGGTCACGCCGATGGACTGCTGTTCGTCGACGGTGAACGGGCGGAGATAGCCCTGCGCCTCTCCCGCGGACATGTCTTTGAGAAAAGCGGTCATCTCCGGTTCGCGGAAATAGCTGAGAAAGACGTCGATCAATTTTTCCGGCGTGGGAACGAGGTGCCGCTGTGCCCGGCTCAAGTTGAACAGGATTCCTTTTTGAAACCGTTCCAGGTTTTTCCTGAGATTCAGGAAGGTGACCTCGGGGCGGCCGGCATCACCGATCCTGCAGAAAAAACGGATCCCCTCAAAAACCAGGCACAGGCCGTAATGAATGGAGCGGGAAACAGCGTACACTTTTGCATCCGGTTCGAGGATATCCAGACGTCGGTCCTTGAGGGAAAAACGCATCTGCTTGGGGGCCCATTTAATTCCTTCAAATCCTGCCATGGTATTAGTCCTCCGGTTTATGAAGAGATGAACTGATAATTATAAGAAGACATCGGAACCTTCTATTCATAACATATTTATTTGCGTTCTGTCAC
>JAHIPL010000054.1 GCA_018894615.1 Acidobacteriota bacterium
GATTGTCGACATTTTTACCCAACGCTTCCTTTCGGCTGTACTTGAAAATCCGCACGGCGGCCGTATTCCATTCCACGATGCTGTTGGTCGTGTCCAGCGATACAATGGCGTCGTTGACGCTCTGGATTAGGGCTTCCCAGTAGGCGGCATTTTTTTTGATGGTTTCCTCGGTTTTTTTTTTGCGCCGTGATGTCCCTGAACAGGCCGAACGAACCGATGATTTCGCCGCCCCTGTTCTTGAAGGGAACGGCGGAGATGAAGACATGGATCAAACGGCCGTTTTTTCTGTGTATCACGAGGTCATACCGGCTGGAGCTTCCTTTTTTTCTGATTTCGTTTTCCCGCCGGATGCTCTCCAATTGGGAGGATGGGATGAGATCTTTCAAATTCATGCCAAGCAGTTCGTTCTTCGAATAGCCCAGAATGCGGCAGGCGGCCCGGTTGCAGAAGATGAAATTTTCGTCCAGATCCGTGATGCCCAGGCCTTCCTGCAGGGACTGGACAATGTTGGGATAAAGGTGGACGATTTCTTTTTCGATGTTTTCAAGAAAAATGTTGGAGGAGGTGTTTTTCATCATAAGATGTATTTATATTTTTTTTGGAATTTTATCAACTGCAACCTCCCCACCTGTCAACCTCCCCACCCCCGCCCGCCCGCCTGAAAAGGACCTGATCCGGCGAAACGCCCATTCTGCGAATCCTTTCCTCTGCCTCGTTTCTTGTCCCTCCTGACGCCGTGACTGCCGCTTGAGAGATGTTGCGGTGAACGGAGTCTTGTACTATATTGATTCCCGGAAGAAGCGAGATTCCCAACGTTGAAAGGACAGGGATGAGATAAAATGAGTTTATTCACACATTTGAGCCGTCCGGTGGTGATCTCCCTGCTGACGGGTGCGCTGCTTACAGGATCGGCTGCGGCACAGCGCATCCCCGCCGCCTCGCCCGAGGACGTCGGAATGTCCACGGCGAGGCTGGCCCAGGTGAGGCCCGTCATTCTGGAAGGAGTGGAAAAACGGGCTTTTCCCGGCGCCGTCCTGGTGGTCGTCCGAAAGGGCCGACTGGTCTGGAAGGAAGCCTATGGATACAGCTGGTGGTCTCCCGTCGAGAAAAAAATGGAAGTGAACCATGTCTTCGATCTCGCCTCCATCACCAAACCCGTGGCCACCTCCACCTCCCTACTGCTCCTGGTTGAAAGGGGCCGCATCCGTTTGTGGGACAAGGTCAGCGATTTTGTGCCTGAATTCACCGCCTTCACAGGAAAGGACGGCCGCCCCGGCGCCGATGTGCGGATCTGGCACTTGATAACTCACACATCGGGACTTCCGGCCTATACGGAAGGGGATGAAGTGGAAAAACGGTTCGGTGTATCCTGTACACGGGAAGAACTGGTGCGTTATATCGCCGGACTGACGAAGTTGAATCCGCCGGGAGAGGTCTTTCGCTACAGCTGCCTGGGATACATCACCCTGGCGGTGATTATCGAAAGGATTTCCGGGAAGAACCTGGCGCTTTTTGCGGAAGAGAATATCTTCCGACCCCTCGGTATGCAGCGCACCGGTTTCAATCCGCCTCCGGATCTTCTTCCGCTGTGTGTTCCGACCGAATACTGGAAACACTCTCCGCTTGTCGGAGTGGTTCATGATCCCCTGGCCCGTCTTCAGGGAGGAATCTCAGGAAACGCCGGGCTTTTTTCCGATGCCGAAGACCTTGCCGTCTATGCCCAAATGATCCTCAACCGAGGGGTGTTCAGGGGAGTGCGGATTCTCTCCCCTCTGACCGTGGAGCGGATGACGGAGATTTACCCGCAGACGGCTTTTTCCGGACGGGGCCTGGGCTGGGACCTCGATTCATCCTATTCGACAAACGGAGGCGATCTATTCGGCCCTGAGGGATACGGTCACACCGGCTACACCGGAACGTCGGTCTGGATCGATCCCGAAACGGAGACCGTCGTCGTCCTGATGACCAACCGCGTCCACCCCGATGACAGGGGGTCCGTCGTTTCGCTCCGGAGTCGGGTGGCCAATGTGGTGGCCGCCGCCATCGTCGATCGGTAATGAGTCCGGACCCCGGCCGGAGAGGGGAACAATTTTCTTGCTTTTCATCGGGTGAGTCCTTAAGATTGAATCGACGAGGAGGTGAAATGAAAAAAACCATTCTGATCATATCTTTGGTGTTGGTGTGCGGCCTGTTCCTGTCCGCGGATGTCTATATCAAACAGAACACTCATTCGGATGCCGTCCAGATCATGGGCCAGTCCACCCCGGAAAAAAACGAAGTCAATCACATGTGGATCGGCAAAAACAAAATGGCCATGCATGGGAAGGATGGGTCCTTTATCGTGGACCTCGATAAAAAACATGTTCTGATGATCAACCATTCGAACAAAACCTATATTCCCATGACCATTCCCATCGATCTGGACGCCTATTTTCCTCCCCAGCTCATGCAGATGATGGGGGATGTGAAGGTGAGCATCTCTCCCACGGGCAACTCCAAAACCATCGGCACCTGGAAATGTGAGGAGTACACCATGGAGATGAACATGATGATGTTCACCACCAAAGGCACCATCTACGCCACGACCGATGTGCCCTTTGATTGGAAAGAGTACCAGCAGGAGATGTATGCCAGTTTCGCCCAGGCCACCATGCGGCTGAGCGAAGAGTCCGTCATGGAGTTCCAGAAGATCAAGGGTTTTCAGATTCAGACGGAAATGATCGTCAACATGATGGGAACGGAGATGAAAACGGTTCAGATCGTCGAGGAGATCGCCAAAAAGGACGCTCCTGCCGGCACCTATGACGCCCCTTCAGACTACACCAAGCAGGATAAGTTCTCTCTCCAGGATCTCCAGAAAAGATAACCTTCAGTTGATGCCTTCCTGGGCCAGGATGTAGGCGAGGAGAGCAATGGCGATGGCCCCCATTTCCAGTTCCCTGGAATTGACCGTTTCGATGGTATCCAGGGCGCTGTGGTGCACATCAAAATAACGCTGTGAATCGGGAATGAGCCCGATGAGAAGGGTTCCTGACTGTCCCGGAGGTCCGATGTCGACCCCTCCTCCTCCGGGCCGCAGCCACTGCAGGCCCACTCTCTGGAAAAGAGGTTCCCAGTGCTTGAACGCCGCAAACGTGTCCTCGCGTCCGATTCCGAATCCAAGGGGTAGAAAACCTCCTCTGTCGGATTCGATGGCGGCGATGTGACGTTCACTCCGCCTCCGGGGGGAGCCTGCATAGTCCCTTCCGCCCGTACCGCCGAACTCCTCGTCCATAAACATCACGGCCCGAACGGTTCTTTTGGGACGCAGACCGGTCTCCTTTATCAGGCGAAGCGCTTCCAGGGCATGAACGCAGCCGGCCCCGTCGTCATGGGCGCCCGTTCCCAGGTCCCAGCTGTCGAGATGGCCGCCGACGAGGACGATTTCTTCCGGATTTTCGCTCCCCTCGATCTCTCCGATCACATTGTGTGAAATGACAGGGGAGAGGTGTCTGCAGTCCAGCTTTATGTGAACACGAAGGTCCGGATCGCTGAGAAGCAGCCGGCTCAGATCATCGGCCCCAATCGTGCTGACGCAGGCCGCCGGGATGCGGGGAATCCCCTCTTTGTACTGCATGAGCCCTGTATGGGGAAAATCGTCCCTCCGGGTGGTCAGGGAGCGCACAAGCACCGCGACAGCTCCCGCCCTGGCACCCTCCACCGCCCCCTGAACGCGCTGATCCGCCGCTCCTCCATAGGCGGAAAACGTGTCCGGCAGGGCAGGATCCATGGGGCGGTTGAAAAAAATGATTGTTCCTTTGGCCGAAGCTCCCAATGCCTTTAACTCTTCGAAGTTTTTCACCTCGATGACCCGTCCCTCGATGCCGGTTTCCGGAGTCGAATCACTGCCTCCGATGGAGGCCACCTTCAGCGGTCGCGTGCCCCAACGGGATGAGATAATGAGGGCTGTTTCCTCTTCCCCTCTGACCCAGCGGCCGACGCGCGTGGGTTCGAGATGAATGTTCGTCAGTCCGAGGTCCATCATCATCTGCCGGGTCAGTTCGACGGCCGCCGCCGCTTGAGGGGATCCTGTCAGCTGGTCCGCCGCCTGTTCATAGCGGCTGATCTCCACATCCTCCGGTTCCGCGGCCTTCGTTAAAAAAACGGTGACGAACAATGATAGACAGAGAAAAATTATTATAGAAATGTGGGACCTGTTTTTGCGAGTCTGGATCATGAGTCCTCCCGGTTTGAAAAAGTGAAGGGGATATGAATCTTGAACAAAAAAGATCCGGATGCCGCCATTTTCCCCTCGAGATAAAAGGCCACGGTCCATGTCCCCGCCTTCAGTTCCGGGGAAAGAGGGAAAAGATCATAGAGGGCCCGGACAGTGGAGAGGCCTTCTTCGTTATAGATGAACTGATCGATGTCCCGGACGAGGCGGCCGTCGGGATCATACCACCTCCATCCCACCTGTACATCCCGGTCCACTTCCTGAAGACGGACGAGACAAATGACCCGTTCGTTACCGGGATTAAAATCGGACGTGATATCCAGAGGAGAAAACAGTCCTTTTTTTTCTTCCACGTCCGTACAGATGACCATTCGCTCGAACCGGTTTTTTTGAGGGAAGGGGACTTTGATGGCCATGGAAATGCATCCGGTGGCGATCGGCAAAAGGGCCGCCAGTGTCAGAAGGACAAATCCGCGTCTGTTCAATTGGGCACCAGTTCGATCAGGATCTGACGCGACAAGCTGCGCCAGACCACACGGACCTGAAATCGGCCCGCTTCCCTGATCAGGTAGAGGTCGATGTTGTTCAGTCTGTTCAACAGAAAATCATAGTTGATCTGGGAATGAAATTTCCAGTTTTTTATCAGACCGATCATGATGTCGGCGAAGGACTGACGGAATCTGTCGGTTTTCGGGTCGTAGGAGACCGAGATCCAGCCGTTGAGCTTATCCGTGGGATTGACCCGGAGAACGGCGCTCAGATCCTGTCCCGAGGTGCCCTCGATCAGCCAGCCCTCGGTTTTTCTTCGGGTCTGATAGCTGTAAAAGCCCTCCAGCCGGACACCCCGGAACAGCTCTTTCTGCAGCTTCATAAGGAGCCCGCCGGAGGTGAAGTTCCGTCCCTCCTTTTCCAGAAACTGTTCAACGGCCAGATCGAACTTGAGCGACAGGGTGTTTTGCAGTGGGAGGGGGGATGTTCCCACTTTGAAGACGAGGTTGTCGCTGTATCCGCTCAAGCGGGTGTCTTCCAGCTGCACCCTGTTCCAGATGAACATGTTGGACAGAGAGGCCGTGAGAAGACCGCTGTACAGGGAAAACGGGCGAAGCCCCACTCGAAGCTGGGGCTGGGAGAGGAGCTGCTTGCCGAACAGGTCGTTGTTGAGAAAATAATTGGCGCCCATGTCGAACACTTCGGAGGTATAGGCGAGGTCGATCGTCCCCGAGAAGATCTCGGAATAATCTCCGCTTCCTCCGATCCGTATTTTGGCATAGCTGGAATCCAGACGGAGCCGGGTGTTTTTGAAAAGCTCCCGTTCATATGCCAGTTCGGCGAGGTACTGCCGAGTTTTTTCGTATCGTCCCGCCAGTTGAAGATTTCCCCAGGAGGAAGAATTCATCCGGCCGGCCAGACCGACCCAAACTTCTCCTTTTCGGTTGACCGGTTTGTTGTAGCTGAAGTCAGCCGTCAGCTGAAAAAGATCATTCCAGTTTTTTGTCAAGGCCAGGCGGCTGTCCCATAGACTGCTGGAGTTGTAATTGCCCTGCACATTCAGAGCCACCCCCGGGGTCAGGACAAAGGTGTTGTCCGTTCGAAGATCGACCTGCCGGGGAAGGCCCTCATATCCCTTGAGAATGGAGTGTTCCTCGTAATCCAGGCTGGAGATGCTGCTGATTTTGTTTTCCTTCTGATAAATATAGCTGGCTCTTGCCTGAAGGCCCTGTGATTTGGAATACCACAGACGGTCCAGAGCGAAACCGCTGCGAACCTGTTTGATCCCTTCCGAAAGCTTGAACTTTTTCAGGCCGAATGATTCCAGCCCCTCGATGTAGAGAGTGACGTTGCGTCCGAACACGTCGTAGTCGGAGGCGATCTCCATTTTCCGGCCGGTGAAATAGAACAGGGAGCCCGTCATCTTGGTGAGGCTGATGGAAGCGGTGTTTTTTCTGAGGGCCAGAAAGGACTCGATCTGCCCATCTCCGATGGATTCGAAGCGAATGGATTCTCCGTAGGTGATGAGAAGTCCGGTTCCCTCCTGCGGCCGGAAGAAAAGCTCGTCGGCCGCCCGCGTCCCCTCCCCTGATTGAAGAAGAAGCCCCCCGCCTGCATGAAAGGTGCGTGATGTGAAATCGATGCGAATCACACCCGCCGTGACCGACAGGTCCCCGAGATCGAATCGAACCCGTTCCCCGTAGAGCTGATTGAAGTCATAGCTGTACACGAGGTATTCCCCCTCCAGTTCGAGAAGCGGTTTCTCGTCGGATGTGCCGGCCGCCAGAACGGGCAGAAGAAGAAGGGCGGCCAGGAGTCCGTGACGATGTTTCAACCGCCCACCTTCATCTGGAACAGTTTGCGGCTGCCGTCGGCATTCCAGAGATAAAAACCGTCATAGGCCAGCCCCCGGGGGGATTGACCGGGAGAGAGGAAGGAGCGAATGACAGCCCCGTCCGGTGTAACCTGGTAGATGGAGAGGGTGGACGCATCGGATGCCCAGAAGGATGAGCCGTCAAAAGTGAGCCCGTTGACCTGGATGCCCGGATTGGAGAAGGATGATTTGATCTCGCCTGTCTCCGGATCGAGCATCAGAATTTTGTTGGTCTGCGCATCGGCCGCCCAGAGGTGATCCAATCCGTAGGCCAGAGCGGTGAAGGAACCCCGCTGGAGGTTGAGGCGCTTCTGGATTTGCCCGTTCAGCAGGTTGATCTTAACAATGTCCACCTGGGTCCGGCTGCAAACCCACAGATCTCTTCCGTCGTAGGCCAGCCCCGTGACTCCGGCGAGGACAAAAGGGAGGGTGCGGACAACGGTCCCGCTCAACCGGTCCAGGCTGAAGAGGCTTCCCGTCGATCCGTCCACCAACCATACCGTGTTCCTCTGTTTTTTCCTGGCGTTCTATGTTCACACCGGTTTTCCTCAGCCCCTGCCTCAGGTCGATCAGCAGGAAATGGAGGCGTTGACCGGACAGTTCAACACCGCGAAGGACGCCTATTTTGCCGAGGATTATGCGACCGGA
>JAHIPL010000329.1 GCA_018894615.1 Acidobacteriota bacterium
GATGTGCCGGAGGGAGAAAGAACAAGCGGTTGATTATTCGGCGGAAATCCGTATAGTGAGAAAACGAGGTCAAACACCCATGGCGGACGAAAAATCGGCAGCAGCAGAAAAAACAAAAACACTGGATTTCATTCGGACCATCATCGAAGAGGATTTGAATACGGGAAAGCACAGGAAAATCCACACCCGATTCCCCCCCGAACCCAACGGCTACCTTCACATCGGCCACGCCAAATCCATCTGCCTCAATTTCGGAGTCGCTCAGGAATACGGCGGCCTTTGCAACCTGCGCTACGACGACACCAACCCCACCAAGGAAGAGCAGGAATATGTGGACGCCATCAAGGACAATGTGCGCTGGCTGGGTTTTGACTGGAAGGACCGGGAGTACTTCGCCTCCGACTATTACGAACGCCTCAACGATTTCGCCGAGCAGCTCATTCAAAAGGGAAAAGCCTATGTCTGTGACTTGAGTCCGGAAGAGATCCGTTCCTACCGCGGCACGCTGACCGAATCAGGACGGAACAGCCCCTACCGGGACCGCTCACCGGAAGAAAATCTCGACCTGTTCCGCCGGATGAGGGCCGGAGAGTATCAGGACGGATCGAGGACTCTCAGGGCCAAAATCGACATGGCCTCCGGCAACCTCAATATGCGTGATCCCGTGATCTACCGCATCATGCGCGCCACTCACCACCGGACGGAAGACACATGGTGCATTTATCCCATGTACGATTACGCCCATCCCGTCTCCGATTCCCTGGAGGGTATCACCCACTCCCTCTGCACCCTGGAGTTCGAGGATCACCGCCCCCTCTACGATTGGTTTCTCGAGGAATTGGACATCTTCAGGTCCCGCCAGATCGAGTTCGCCCGCCTCAATCTCTCCTACACCGTCATGAGCAAGCGCAAGCTGCTCTCACTCGTGGAAAAGGGTGTCGTGGACGGCTGGGACGACCCGCGCATGCCCGCCATCTCCGGGCTGCGGAGGCGGGGTTACTCGCCGGAAGCCATCCGGGATTTCTGCGACAGGATCGGCCTGGCCAAACGGGAGAGTTTGGTCGACATCGCGCTTCTCGAGCACTGCCTGCGGGAAGACCTCAATCAGACATCCCCCCGCGTTATGGCCGTCCTGCGTCCGCTTCGAGTGAAAATCACCGACTTTCCGGAGGATAAGATCGAATGGCTGGAGGCGGAAAACAATCCGGAAGATCCATCCGCCGGATCGAGACGGATTCCCTTCACCCGGGAGATCTTCATCGAGCGAACAGACTTCATGGAGGACCCCCCGAAAAAATATTTCCGCCTTTCTCCGGGCAGTGAGGTCCGCCTCAAACACGCCTACTACATCACCTGCACCAACATCGTCAGAGATACGGAAACAGGAGAGATCACGGAGCTGCGCTGCACCCATGATCCCGAATCCCGGGGCGGCTGGACGAAGGACGGACGGAGAGTCAAGGGAACGCTGCACTGGGTGTCCGCGGCCCACGCCGTACCGGCCGAGATCCGTCTCTACGATCACCTGTTCACCAGAGAGGACCCCCTAGACCTGGAGGAGGGGGAGGATTTTCTCGAATCCCTCAATCCGGATTCCCTCGAAGTGCTCACAGGCTGCCTTCTGGAGCCGGAACTGGAAAAGGCACATCCGTTCGACCGCTTTCAATTCCTGCGCCACGGCTACTTCTGCGCCGACAAAGACTCGACGCCGGACAAACCGATCTTCAACCGCACCGTCACCCTTCGGGACACCTGGGCTAAAATCGAGAAAAAACAGAGCTGAATCTTTTTATCGTCAAAAATGGTTGCAAACAAGGTTCGTATTCCATATGGTAATGACCGAAATCACGTAACGCCCGAGAGGGACTAATGTCAAAACACAACCGCTTTATTGTTTTTTTCCTTCTATTCCTTTTTGTCGCCACGGCATTTGCCGTCCGTGCGGAAGAACCGCCCCGCGGCAGAGCCCTGTACGACATCCTGCGCACGGACCGCAGCCTCATCGGATATGAAGGCGAGCGCCGCATCGCCTGGACACCGGACGGCAAAGCCTATTACCAACCGGAAAAAGGGACCTTCCTCAAATACGATATTCAATCGGGTGAGAAGAGCCCTCTCTTCGATGACGCCAAAATCATCGCCGCCATCAACGCCCAAACCAAAAAGGCAGTGAACAAGCTTCCCTTCCAACGTTTCGAATTCCTGAAAGACGGTCAGGTCATCAAGTTCTCCGCCGGCCCAAAAAATTACCTTTACGATCTTGAATCCGGGGAGATGACCGCCTACATCCCTCCCCCTTCCATCAGCGGAGTACGGGGCAGGACCTACACCGAGGTCCACTCCCCCGACCTCCGGTGGATCGCCTACACCCGGGACTACAACCTCTACGTGGCGGACGTCGAGGGCGGCGAGAAGGCCTTTACGACCGACGGTCACAAGGACCTCCGAAACGCCTTCCCCGACTGGGTCTATCCCGAGGAGCTCAACCAGTACACGGCGTTCTGGTGGTCACCCGATTCAACCAAAATCGCCTACATGCAGTTCGACGAAAGCCCCGTCTCCAAGTACCCCATCGTCCACGATATCGATCCCAAGCCGGAGTTGGAACTTCAGAGCTATCCCAAGGCCGGCGCCAACAATCCCATCGTTCGTCTGTTCGTGGTGGACATCAAAACAAAAAACATCACCCGCCTCCAGACCGGAATGGAAACCAACGTCTACCTGTATAACGGACAGTGGACGGCGGACGGGAAAGAGTTCACCTACATGCGCCTCAACCGCTGGCAGAACACGGTCGAGCTCTTCGCGGCCGATCCGGAGACCGGAGAAACCCGCCTCATCCTGACCGATAAGGACCCCTGCTATCTCGAACCCGATTCCGTCATATTCCTTGCAGACGGAATCCGATTCCTCTGGACCTCGGAGAGAAGCGGCTGGAAGGAAATCTATCTGTACGACATATCCGGGACGCTCATCCGCCAGCTGACAAAAGCCGGCCTCGCCATCGGGAGTATTTCCGGGGTGGACGAGCCGAACGGCTGGGTCTATTTCACCGGCCAGGAAAACCACGGCCTGGAACGCCACGGCTACCGCGTCGGTCTGGACGAGACGACATTCACCCGGCTGACGAAGGAGCCCGGCTCCCATTCCCTCAGCTTGTCCCCCGACTTCACCCTATACACGGACAGTTTCAGTTCCTTTGACACGCCACCCCGGATGACCCTGCACAAGACCGACGGGACACCCATCAGAACCCTGGGGGAATCCGTCATCACCTCAAAATTCGAGGACCTGAAGCTCATCCAACCGGAGCACTTCACCTTCAAATCCGCAGACGGCGGATACGACCTGGACGGTCATGTCTACTTCCCGGCCCATTTCGATAAAAATGAGACATCTCCCCTCATCCTCTCCGTCTACGGGGGCCCCGGCTCCAAACAGGCGGCCAACCGCTACGGCATGAACAGCGGGAACCAGGCCCTGGCTCAGCTGGGATTCATCGTGGCCAACGTCGACCACCGCGGCGTCTCCGGCCGGGGCAAAGCCTTTCAGAACCTGATGTATCTCAACATGGGGGAGATCGAGCTCGAGGATCATGTCGCCGGCGTCAAGCATCTGGCACAGCGGCCCTATATCGACGGCAGCCGGGTCGGGATCTACGGCCATTCCTACGGCGGCTACCTGACCTGCATCGCCCTTCTGAAGGCCCCCGATGTTTTTCATGTCGGCGTCTCCGGCGCACCTGTCACGGACTGGAGAAATTACGACTCCATCTACACCGAGCGCTACATGCGTCTCCCCCAGGACAATCCGGAAGGCTACAGAAAAAGCTCCTGCATGACCTACGCCAAAGACCTCGAGGGCAAGCTCTTTATCCACCACGGCGCCGTCGACGACAACGTCCATCCCGGGAATTCCATCCAGTTGATTTACGCCCTCCTTCAGGCGGGCAAACGGTTCGACTTCATGCTCTACCCCGAGCAGCAGCACGGCATCCGCTTCAATCAGTACAGCCTGGACCGCATCGATTATTTTATCGAGCACCTGAAACCGATCGTCAAATAATGACAGCATGAAACACACTCGATCCGGACTGAAACAGGATGCTCTCGACATTTTTCTGGCCGGAGTCAAGGCCGTTCAGCCGGACCGGACGATCCGGCAGCATGTCAGGCTGGAAGACAGCCGGATCTTTGTCGATGACTTGGAATTCCCCCTTCGGTACGGGACAAATATCCATGTCGTCGGCACGGGGAAAGCCTCTGCGGCCATGGCCCTGGCGCTGGAGGAGATTCTGGGAGACAGAATCAAATCAGGTCTGATCAGCACCAAATACGGACACGGTCTTCCTCTCAAAAAAATCCGGGTCCTTGAAGCGGGACACCCTCTGCCCGACATAAGCGGGCTCCGGGCCGGAAAAGACATCATGCGGCTTCTGGAGGGGACAGGGGAAAAAGACCTCGTGTTTTTTCTCGTTTCCGGGGGAGGATCGGCCCTTCTGCCTGTTCCCGCCGACGGTATCTCCCTTGACGACAAGATAAAAACGACGGATGTTCTGCTTCGGGCGGGAGCGTCCATTCACGAAATCAACACGCTGCGAAAGCACATTTCCGCGATTAAAGGGGGTCAGCTGGCCCGCCTCGTTTTTCCTTCAACCCTTGTCAGCCTGATCATCTCCGATGTCGTCGGAGACGACCTGGACGTCATCGCCTCCGGAGCGACGGTGCCGGATCGCAGCACCTTCAGCGACTGCCTGACGGTCTTGAACAAATACGGCCTGCAGCCGCATGTGCCGGAATCTGTCCTCTATCGAATCCGCTTGGGTGCGGCCGGATTTTTGATGGAGAATCCCGGGCCCGGTGATCCCGTTTTTGAAAGGACCCGAACCCGGATCATCGCCTCCAATGTTCAGGCCGCCGCCGCCGCCGAGGCCAAAGCCCGAGAGCTGGGTTACAATGCCTTCATTCTCTCTACGGCAATCGAGGGGGAAACGCGGGAGGCGGCCCTCGTTCACACGGCGCTTGCCGAAAAAATTCACAACACCGGGCATCCC
>JAHIPL010000330.1 GCA_018894615.1 Acidobacteriota bacterium
ATGAAAAATCTACATACAGTTTCACTGATTGTGGCCATGATCACATCTCTCTTCTGGAGTAGTCCTCTGTTAAACGGAGGGCAGAACCTATGCTATTAAATTTTGCTTTCTTATTTTGGCTTTAATATGTTGACCAAGTATAAACCTTTGCTAGCCTGACCTATTCATAAAAAATGCCGATGTTATATTTACTCAAACAATAACAGGAAGTTAACCTGATATTGCTAAAAATAAAATTTTCTCACCACATCGGCCTTTTTTACCCTCCGGGCGACCCGATCTGCTTTGTTCCGTCAGGTTCGCGGTATATTATATTCATACAGCTTCACCCGCCGCGCCTCGCATATCGGTCCGTGAATAATCCAGGCTAGAGAAAAATATCTCGAAATGATAGGTGTTGTCCCTACAAAAAAAAATCCCACCCAATAAGAAATAGGATTCCTCGCCGCCGACCAATCCCACTGATCAAATTCATCAACACCTGGTGAGAAGACGCCTATTTCAACGGCCGACGGAACGGAATAGACCAGCAGCCTCCGCCCTGTCATTTTCCTCACTTCAAATTTGACAATTCTGTGACAATTTATTGCTTAAACGGCTGAAATGGGCTTAAAATCACTTAAAGGGAAAAGTTATGAACACGTGGCCGCATCACGCCATATTTTCTTTATTTCCTGACTTTTACAGGGGTGATTGATGGTGCCGGAGGTGGGAGTCGAACCCACACTCACGGTGAGGTGAACTGGATTTTGAGTCCAGCGCGTCTGCCAATTTCGCCACTCCGGCCGGAGGTGCAAAATTATAGCACAACAGACCTCAGGCAACAATGGCGGTTGGGAGAATCTGCAGGAAGAAAATACTCCGATATTCAGATAAAAAAGATTGTCTATTGACCTCTTTTTCTTTAAAAGTGTGTTTGTTATGATAGATAAGAGAGAGCTCGGATTTCACATAAGATTTAACAGCAATTAGGAGAGCACCATATGGTCAAACACATGTTTTTCTTCATCGTACTGGCGGGAATACTCACCAATCCGTACGCGCATCCTCTTTCTGAGAAATATTATCCTGAAAACGATCCGGTTGTTTCAAAAAAAATCGAACAGTGGCGGGATTTGAAATTCGGCCTTCTCATGCATTGGGGACCTTACAGCCAGTGGGGCATCGTGGAATCGTGGTCACTATGTTCCGAAGATGAGGGTTGGACCAGAAGAACAAAAGGCCGGTTTGAAAACTATGATTTGTACAAAATCGACTACAAAAACCTGAAAACAACATTTAATCCGATGAAATTTAATCCCGATAAATGGGCAGCTGCCGCCAAAGCCGGAGGGATGAAATACGTCGTTTTTACGACAAAACATCATGACGGTTTTTGTATGTTCGACTCAAAATACACGGATTACAAGATTACGGACGAGGCCTGCCCGTTTCATTCAAATCCGCGGTCAAATGTAACAAAAGAAATATTCGATGCTTTCAGAAAAGAGGGATTATGGACGGGAGCCTACTTCTCAAAACCCGATTGGAACAGTGAATTTTACTGGTGGCCGTACTTTGCCACTCCTGACAGAAACGTGAATTATCAGATCGGGACATATCCTGACCGCTGGCAAAAATTTGTTGAATTCACCCACAATCAAATTCTGGAATTGATGACCGATTACGGGAAAGTGGACATTTTATGGCTGGATGGAGGATGGGTTCAACCTTATACGGAAAAGGATTTGTTGAATTACAGGACAAAAAAGGATTTCAAACAGGTGAACCTACAAAGCCAGGATATCCGAATGGGTGAAATCGTCAAAAAGGCAAGGGCAAAACAGCCCGGATTGATCGTCGTTGACCGGGCGGTGGAAGGTCCTCATCAAAATTACCTGACCCCTGAAAATCACGTTCCTGAAAAAATGCTGCCCTATCCCTGGGAGTCCTGTATCATTATGGGAGGCGGGTGGTCGTACAGCTTTAATCCTGAATTTAAATCCAGCCGGGAACTGATCCATATGTTGGTTGATATCGTATCCAAGGGCGGCAATTTATTATTGAACATCGGGCCGAGCCCGGAAGGCACCTGGTATGATGAAGCTTATGTGCGTTTGGAGGAAATGGGCAAATGGATGGACGTAAACGGCGAAGCCATTTATCATTCGCGCCCCGTTTCGCCTTACAAAGAAGACAGGGTCTGTTTGACAAAACAAAAGGACGGAACAGTTTATGCCGTTTATCTGGGCCGTGAGGACGAATAATCACCTCCTTCAAAGATTCGGCTGTCCTCGATTTTCCCTGCAGATGACGCCACAATCTCGATGCTGGGAGTCGAAGGGATACTCGCATGGGATAGGGTCGGAAACGGTTTTATCGTTGACGTTCCAAATTCGGCTCAAAAAAATCCGCCGTGTGAATATGCCTGGACACTTAAAATATCAAAAATAATAAATCGCGAAGAATAAATAACGGCGGGGGCGCGGAATTATTGCATTACAGGCATCAGGCGATAGTAGAAATTGATTGAGAATAAACGGGCTTCGCGTCGTCTATTATAATGATCCCATTTAAAACCTTAGAATCATATCTAGACATATAGCCATACATCGTGTATGGTTATATGCATGAGGATCAAAACAACATTGAAAATCGAAGAATCCGTCATGATGCGGCTGAAGGAAGAAGCCGTCCGGCGGGGCTGCACCATGTCCGAACTGGTGGAGTCCGCCCTGCGGCTCCTTCTGCAATCCGATAAGATTCATCAAAAAATGCCGTCCCTCCCCAAATTCAAAAGCGGCGGTCCCCTGGTGGATATCGCCGACCGGGATGCCCTCTACCAGGCCATGGAGGGGCGGTAGTGTTTGTCGTCGACACCAACATTCTGGTTTATGCAGCCGATGAGGACTCCCCTTTTCACACCCGCTGTCTTGAACTGATCGAAGAATGGCGAAAACAGGCATCGCCGTGGTATACGACCTGGGGAATCCTGTATGAATTTTTGCGTGTTGTCACTCATCCCAAAGTTTTCCGAAAACCGTGGTCTGTCGGCAAAGCATGGACATTTGTCGATACACTCCTTGCCTCACCTTCGCTGGATGTTCTTTTACCTGGAGAACGGCACGGCACTGTGGCCGCTGAAGTTTTAAAAAGCCTGCCCTTTCTGAGCGGGAATTTAATGTTCGACGCGCAAACCGCGATTCTGATGAAAGAACACGGCCTTAAGCGAATCTATACGAGAGACGCCGACTTTTTTCGTTTTCCTTTTCTCGAACCTGTCGATCCTGCTGCCCAGAGGTGAAGAGTGGATGGTTAGTTCATCATCCTGAATAGAGTAAACGATCCTGTCGTTCCCCTGCCGAATTCTGTGCTGTAGCGAAAAATTTTCACCGTAGAATGCCATATTCGCTATGGAAAGGATGGGGACGGAAAGATAACAGGTTGATAACAGTTTGACCTTTCTCCTTCGAAATTTTATCCTATTTGCATAAGCACTGGCATGGTTGCCATAAAAGATCAGCGCCTAAACGAAAGGATCGCCCAATGGGACGAATCGACGGGACACAATTAAAGTTGGATCCTCTGAAACGCATTGAGCCTCATGTCATGAAACGCCGCTGTGATTCAGAGGTTTATCTCACGCTGCAGTATGAGATTACCAGAACGCTCGAGTTTATAGAACGATTCAATCAAAACCTCGGTGATAAGGAACGGCTCAAAATATTCCATGTCTTCTTGTGCGCGCTCGTACGATCGATCGCCCTCCATCCGGAACTCAACCGGTTTATCGCGGGTCGAAAATACTGGCAGAGAAACGAGATTTTACTCTCCTTCGTGATTAAAAAGGAGCTGAAATACAAATCCGAGGAAACCTTGACGAAGGTTCAATTCTCTCCCTTTGAGACGCTGGACACTGTCAGAAAAAAAATCCACTCCTTTGTGGACGAGGCCCGAAGTGAAGACGGTTCCGAAGCGCAGGGGCAAATCGACTTCTTTGGAAAACTCCCCCGGTTTTTGTTGATGTTCGCAACAAAAATGATCGAAATCCTGGAATTTTTCGGGTCGATGCCGAAGGGCATGGTGCGGACGGATCCCCTCTACACCTCGGCCGTCATCGCCAATCTTGGGAGCGTCCGAATCAAGGGGGGCGTCCTTCATCACAGCTACATGTACGGAACGGCCTCTCTTTTTATAACGATCAACAGGATACACAAAGCACCCGTTGTGGACGAAAAAACGCATGAAATCAAGGTCGAGGACGTCATCGATTTTGGATTCACGATCGACGAGCGCATATCGGAAGGTTTCAGCCTGGGTGAGGTACTACAGGATTTTCGAAAGTTTATCGAAAATCCGGAACTGCTTACGGAAATCCCCCTTATTCCCGAGGATCGCCTTGAAGAACTGCAGCTCAAAAACCTCGAAGATGATCCGCTTTACAAAAACAATCAAGCGGCTTCCGGTTGATGAGATAAAGGGAGGTTACGGCGGCCAGGGAGAGCCAGAAGAAAATACCCACCTTGGAACCGAGAGGGATGGAATCGACAAATCCGTACAAAAAATGGGCCAGCTGCCCGCATCCCAGGCCAAGTGCAGCCGGTTTCATCCATGATTCAACAGGAGACCGGGCGACGCGAAGGCACATTCCCAGCGCTCCGCCCACAAGGAAAAGATAGGCCAGCAGCGCCGGAAGCCCCATCTCGGCCGCCGTCTGCAGAAAATGGTTGTGAACATGGGATCGCTCGTAACCGACGTCGGGATGAAGCCGAATACGGTTCATGCCGATACCGAAGGTGGGATGTTTGTAGATGGTCTCAGCGGCAATCCCCCACCACTTCAGCCGATATTCGACTTTTTCAGGATCGATGTCCTGACTGACAGCCTTTGAAAATCCCTCAAACCCTGACGGATTGATGACGACGACAAAAAAAAGGAGGACGACAAGAAGGGCTACACTCCAGATTTTTATTCTTCGTGAAAAAAAATAGAGCCAGATTCCGGCGGCGAGGGCGACCCAGCAGGAAAAGGACAGGGTCAGAAAAAGGACAACAGACAGCACGAAAAGGACCGGCAGCAAGAGCCACAGCGGACGGCGGCGGTGAAAGATGCGCTCCCCCATTCTTTTTCGCAGGAGATAAGGCAGAATCAAGGCCAGGCAGAGCGGCAGGATCAGGATGATGAAACCGCCGACCACATTCCCCTGGAAGCCTTCATCGGCGCCGGGAATGGTGAATTTGAGGCGGGGAAAAATCGATTCCAGGGCCGGAATCACTTTCCGGGTGAATACGGTTTTATCGAGGGGGATTCCAAAAAACCGGGCAAGGGAAAATATCAGGCTGTCGTAGTCCCATTTGAGGCCGGCCAGGCAAAAGAGGGTGAACGCCCCGCTCCCTGCCAGCAGAGCGGCGGCCAACCATTTCCAGACGGCCGGGCGGGTGACGACGGCCACCAGGGCGTAAAACAGCAGAATCCCATAAAGCACACCCGTGATTTTCGCCAGGCTGAACATCAGGTCAGGAACGAGAAGGCAGGTCGCCAGAACTTCCAGAAGAAGCACCAGGAGAGCCCAGTCCAACGGTGTCCGCGGAAGAATCCGCTTTTTTAAGACAGCCGTGAAGACAAACAGGACGGGGACGATCGCCGTCAGCCAAAGAAATTGAGCACGCGGAAAAACGAACAGGGGCCCGGCCAGAAGAATGATCACTAAAAAAACCCATTCCATCCAATAAGTTTTAAGGTCCGTTTTTAGAACACCCGCAGCGACATGAGAAGAAGGATTTTGATTATTATTGCTGCCGTCCATTATGTTTCATCCCAACGGTCCCTTGAAGGTGTCGGGTCAGGGGCAACATACCACATCAAATTCACTGTGGTCAATATGGATGGCGAAATCTAAAAAACACCTTCCGGATCACAATATTTTGAAAATGATATTCAGGAAATATAAAACTTTTTTGAAGCCTGTTTGATTTTGCTGGAGAGGAAGGAGAATCAAATGATGATAGAAATATTTTACCACATGTTATTTCAATTCGTCAAGCAAATATTTTAAAAATGTTTTATATACCGTTTAACAGAGGGAAACAGCCGTTTTTCACCCTAAAACCACATCAAATTCAGCATTTTTCACTCAAATGGCCGGCAAGGCCTTCAAGTCTTTGATTGCAATGGAAATACATGAATAATTTCAGCAATGCCGTCTTTCTTAAAATTAATTTTTTTTAATTTTCCTTTCATCTGTATGTAATCTCAATCATCTACAATGAGGTTTGGAATTTTACCGATGAATTAATAAATGAAACTACCCGGGAGGTATTTATGATTCGGAAACGACACACCGCATTTCTCGCTCTTATTGTTCTTATTGTCCTTATTTCAATCTGCGCTCCTCTCACGGCAGCCCAGGAAACCGACGAAGAATTTGAAGCCCTGAAGGAGCAGGCCCCCCGAGTGTTCATCGACTGTCATTTTTGTGACCGGGATTATTTCCGGGACTATCTGACCTATGTCAATTTTGTCCGCGACAGGGCGGACGCCGATGTGCATGTCCTGATCACGGAACAGCGCACCGGAAGCGGCGGCCAGGAATACACATTTTCCTTCATCGGACTCGGCAAATTCAAAAACATGACGTTCACTATGGTTCACCCGACCGGCCCGTCCGACACCCGGGACGAAGTCCGCAGCGGCCAGCTCGCCGTACTTAAACGCGGCCTCACCCCTTATATGCTTGAAACGCCCCTCTGTCAGTTTTTGGAAGTTGATTTCAAAAGACGATTCAAATCCACTTCCGTTGAGGATCCTTGGAATTTTTGGGTGTTCAGCCTCAGCGCGGACGGCCGGTTCAGAGGGGAATCCAGCCAGAGGTCGAGCAACCTCGATCTCAACATTTCAGCCAACAAGATAACTCCGGACATCAAAATCAGGCTGGGACTGTCGGGTGAATTCGACAGGGAAACCTATGACTATGAAGACGAAACCATCATCAGCACACAGGATGAAAAAGACTTCACGGGAATGGTCGTCAAGAGCCTCGGTGAGCATTGGTCTATCGGAGGCTGGGTGGAAGCGGAAACATCGACCTACGGCAACATGGAACTGCATTTGAATATCGCCCCGGCTGTGGAATACAATTTTTTCCCCTACAGCGAATCCACCCGGCGCCAGCTTCTGGCTCGTTACCGAATCGGCTGGAATTTGTTCAACTATTTCGAGGAAACTCTCTTCGAAAAAATGAAAGAATCTTTACTCAATGAATCCTTGACCATCACTCTGGAAATAAGGGAGCCCTGGGGCAGCATCTCGACTTCGCTCGAGGGCTCTCATTTTTTTCACGATTTCAGCAAAAACCGTGCGGAGCTCAGCGGATCCATCGACGTCCGGCTTTTCAAGGGATTGTCCTTCGAGGTGAGGGGCCGGTATGAAATGATCCGGGACCAGATGGCCCTGCCCAAAGGAGAAGCGTCTCTGGACGAGGTTCTTCTTTCCCGAAAGGAACTGGCCACCAATTATGATTATTCCTTCTCGATCGGGCTTCGCTACACCTTCGGTTCCGTGTTCAGCAACGTGGTCAACCCGCGATTCGGCCAAATCCGGCGCTACTATCGATAACCATGAAACGGACAGGACATTTTTTTTATCCGAGGAGACGATTATAATAGGACCATGCGTATTCTGATTGTCGAGGATGACAGAAAAGTCGGCGGATTTCTGCAGCGGGGGCTGCGGGAAGAGCAGTACGCCGTGGACCTCTGCCGCGACGGTGAAGAGGCCGTTCACCGGGCCCAGGTTGAAAGCTATGACGCCATCATCCTGGACATCATGCTTCCCGGAAAGGACGGATTCGAGATCTGCCGGGAGCTCCGGGAAAAGAAGGTCCTAACCCCCATTCTCATGCTGACCGCCAAAGACTCGCTGGAAGACAAGGTGTCCGGCCTGGGTGAAGGAGCGGACGATTACCTCACCAAACCCTTTTCCTTCGAGGAGCTTCTGGCACGGATCAGGGCCCTTATGCGCAGAGATAAGGATTATAAAACCGGTGTTCTCAAAGCCGCGGATTTGCAGCTCGATCCGACCGGACGGACCGTCTCACGCGGCGGCCGCTCCATCGAGCTCACGGGCAGGGAATACGCCCTTCTCGAGTACCTGATGCGAAATCAGGGGCGTATCGTAACACAGACCCAGATTCTCGACCATGTCTGGGACAGGGACTACGAGGGCACGAGCAATATCGTCAACGTCTATCTGAACCGCCTGCGTAAAAAAATCGACAAGGGATTCAATCCCAGGCTTTTCAAAACCGTTCGGGGCATCGGCTTCACCATCGATGCGAACAGAAAATGAGAAAAATACATTTTCAGAGCCTGACCTTCAAGCTGACCCGCTGGTACATCCTTTTTCTGAGCATCACCCTCTTTCTGGCGGGGCTGTTCCTTTATCAGGGGTTCAAGGACCGCCTTTTTAATGAGACCGATAAAATCCTGCTTGAAATAGCCGATGAAACAAACGAAATCTGGCGTGAAAAGCGGGGAGTGGGCTGGAAAGAGGCCATTGACCAATCAGAGGCACGCTACTCAAAAACCGCTCCCTTTATTCAATATGTGGAACTGCAGGAGAAGGACGAAAAGCGCATTCAGGCCGTCACGCGGTCCGATAAAATCCCGGAGGGCGCCTTTTTGGCCGGGATCGATTGCTACTACAAGGCTGACCGGGCCAACATCGATGACATGGTTTACCGCACGCTGGAAGACAGGGCTCTTGGTTCATTCCCTGTTCGAACCCTTCTTTTCCCTGTTCGCGGGCCCAACATCCTGCAGGTGGGGATTTCGCTTCAGGACACCTACGGCGACCTGAACCGGATGCTGGCCCTGATGATCCTGGCCGGGGGGCTCTTTCTGCTCCTTGCTTCGGTCGGAGGCGGGATCATCATCAACCGGGCTCTTCGGCCTGTCAAAAACGTGGTGAGGACGGCGAGGAAGATCTCCGCCGAAAACCTGTCGCACCGCATCGAGGCGAAAAACAGGGGTGATGAGATCGGCGAACTTGTCGAAACATTCAATGACATGATCATCCGGCTGGAGCGGGCCGTTAAAAAAATCCGCCAGTTTTCCGGTGATGTCTCCCATGAACTGCGCACTCCCCTGACCATCATCCGGGGGGAGGTCGAGGTCCTTCTGCGCAAGGAAAGAACCCGGGAGGAGTACGTCGGGACGCTGGACAGCGTGCTCGAAGAATCTCAGCGGATGGAAAAAATCATCGACAACCTTCTCTTTCTTTCGAGAACAGAGGGGCTGGACAGGTGCACACTCAACCAGACCGTGCTCCTGGATGAGGTCACGGCCGGAGTTGCCGGCAGCCGGGTCCGAACAGCGGAGGAAAAGAATCTGGAAATAAGGACGGAAGGCATCCGCCCGGCCCGTGTCAAAGGCAGCCCCGAACTTCTGGAAAGAATGATCGCCAATCTTCTCGATAACGCCATCCGCTATACGCCGGCGGGAGGTCGAGTGACGGTTACCGTGGAAGGAACCGAGGGGACAGCCCGTCTGGTCATCAGCGACACCGGCATCGGAATTCCGGAAGAGGCGCATCCCAAAATATTCGACCGCTTCTACGTGGTCGATCCCTCACGATCCAAGGAAACGGGCGGCACCGGACTTGGCCTCTCCATCGTCAAGTGGATCGCCGACAGCCACGGCGCCGACATTCAGATCAACAGCCGGCCCGGGATTGGAACCACCGTCACGATAATCTTCCCGCCGGCCTGAAACGTCCCTTTGCCGGGCCCCCCAACCGCCACTCACTCTTCCGGTTATGCTTATGGCCGCTTGATTTTTTTTGCTTTGTTTACGATCTTCTTTTTTATTTTTTCATATTTCAGGGGCGGGCCTCGGAGAATATTTTTTTCATCAAGATAGAGGCCATCCTGAATTCCCCATTCGAGAAAAACATCGCGGTCGAAGGTATTGATTTCCCGGAATTCCACTTCATCACCAAATTCAGCAGCCGCCCGCTTGGCCCTTTCAACAGAGATGCTCTGAGCAGGGCACCAGCCGTTGATAAAAGCCGTGACGACGACCTTTCCCGCTTCTTTTTCCGGTTTTTTCTTCGGTTTAACCCATCGGGGAGGCGGAACGTTATCTCCGAACGGCTTCCAAAGGAGGACGGACATGCCCTGTTTGTCCACTTTTTGATAACCCCGTTTTCTGTACCAGGAGGCCTTCATCCAGACCGGGGGGGACAACCCCCAGGCTGCCAAACCCCCGGCGCCTCTCGAACGGACGTCCTCCTCTGC